>DASSPO010000423.1:0-2370 GCA_035699585.1 Bauldia sp. | reverse complement strand
AAATGCAGGCCAGCATCGCTTCGCCGACCGGAACGGCGCGGATGCCGACGCAGGGGTCGTGGCGCCCCTTGGTGAGGATGTCGGTCGCCGCGCCGGCCCGGTCGATGGTGGCGCGGGGGGTGAGGATCGACGAGGTCGGCTTCACCGCGAAACGGGCGACGATCGGCTGGCCGGTCGAGATCCCGCCGAGGATGCCGCCGGCGTGATTGGAGAGGAACTCCGGCGCACCGTCATTGCCCATCCTGATCTCGTCCGCGTTCTCCTCGCCGGTGAGCGCGGCCGCCGCGAAACCGGCGCCGATCTCGACGCCCTTCACCGCGTTGATCGACATGAGCGCCGACGCAATGTCCTGGTCAAGCTTGCCGTAGACCGGCGCCCCGAGTCCCGCGGGGAGGCCATGGGCGATCACCTCGATGACGGCGCCGACCGAGGAGCCGGCTTTTCGGATCTCGTCGAGGTACTCGGCATAAAAGGCGGCCATGTCGGGGTCGGGGCAGAAGAAGGGGTTCTCGTCGACCGCGTCCCAGCTCCACCTCGTGCGGTCGATGGCATGCGGACCCATCTGGACGAGGGCGCCGCGCACGATCATTCCGGGCACGACTTTCCGCGCGATCGCGCCGCCGGCGACACGCGCCGCGGTTTCGCGCGCCGAGGCGCGGCCGCTGCCCCGCCAGTCGCGGATGCCGTACTTGGCGTCGTAGGTGTAGTCGGCGTGTCCGGGACGGTAGTTGTCCTTAATGTCGCTGTAGTCCTTGGAGCGCGCGTCGACGTTCTCGATGACGAGCGAGATCGGCGTCCCGGTGGTGAGCAGCTGGCCACTCTCCTCGTCCTCGAAGACGCCGGAAAGAATGCGGACCGTGTCCGGCTCCCGGCGCTGGGTGGTGAAGCGCGACTGACCCGGGCGCCGCTTGTCCATCCAGTGCTGGATCTCGGCTTCGGAGATCGGGATGCGCGGCGGGCAGCCGTCGACGACGCAACCGATTGCCGGCCCGTGGCTTTCACCCCAGGTGGTGATGCGGAAAAGATGGCCGAAGGTGTTGTGGGACATCCGGGGGTCGCTACGCCAAACTTGGTCCGGTTCTAGGGATACGCCGGGGCAGCGTCAAATCCGGGTTGCGCCGGGCTGGGCGAATGGATATCGAAACCGCGCCATGACAATACCACGTCTCTTCACCCGTCTCGTCCGGCTTCGCGGCTGCTAGCCGCGGCGCGCCTCGACGCGGTCCGCGTTCGGGGAAATCCCGATGTTTCTCGCGATGCGCGCGACAAGGCGATGAGCGCAGGGTCAGAGCCAGCGGCCCTTCCCCCTCTCAATCAGGAGCGCCCGGTCCTGGGGGAAGTCCTCGGCGACGGCGTGATGCGGGTCGACGCCTAGGAGGAGGGTGCGGATGACTCGGCCGACGCCGCCGTGGGATACGGCCAGCGTCGGCCGATCGATCGTCGCGACCCATTCCTTCACGCGTTCGAAGAGAAGCGCGTAGCTTTCCCCGCCCGGCGGCAGGAACCGCCACTTGTCGCGCTCGCGCTCGGCGACGAGCTCGGCATGCTTCGACCGGAGCTCCGCGGTGGTGAAGCCTTCCCAGTCGCCAAAGGTAATCTCCCGGAGGCGGTTGTCGAGGCGATAGGCTGATGGATCGAGGCCCATCGCGAGCCGCGCGATCTCCATCGTCTCCCGCGACCGGATGAGCGGGCTCGCGACGAAATCATAGTCGGCGATATCGGGGATCCGGGTGGCGATGGTCTCGCCGTTTCGGCGGGCCTGACTCCGGCCCCTGTCGTTGAGAGGGATGTCGCGCTGGCCCTGGAGGCGGCCCTCGACGTTCCAGTTGGTCTCGCCATGGCGGACGAAGACAAGTGCGGGGGGCATTCTAGGATGAAGCGCTGGCCGACCGCCGGACCTTATTTCCCGCGACCGGCACTCAGTCCTTGATCACGGTGGCGATGTCGGGCGCGTCGACCGCCTTCATGCCAACCACATGGTACCCGGCGTCGGTGTGGAGCACTTCCCCGGTCACCGAGCGGCCGAGGTCGGAGAGGAGAAAGACAGCCGCTTCCCCGACCTCGTCGAGATCGACGGATCGCTTGAGCGGCGCATTCAGCTCGGTCCATTTCAGGATGTAGCGAAAGTCGCCGATACCCGATGCGGCAAGCGTCTTGATTGGCCCGGACGAGATGGCGTTGACCCGGATGCCCTTGCCGCCGAGGTCGACCGCGAGGTAGCGGACGCTCGCCTCGAGCGCCGCCTTGGCGACGCCCATCACGTTGTAGTGCGGCACGACCTTCTCGGCGCCGTAATAAGTCAGCGTCAGCACCGATCCGCCGTTCACCATCATCGGCCGCGCGCGCCGCGTCACCGCGACCAGCGAGTAC
>DASSPO010000422.1:0-2161 GCA_035699585.1 Bauldia sp. | reverse complement strand
GTGCCGCGGCCGGACGATGCGCCGAGCGAGCAGAAGAAGGCGGCGATCGCCCGCTCGCTGGCCTATATGGGCCTCAATGGCGGCGAACGGATCCAGGACATCACGCTCGACCGCGTGTTCATCGGGTCGTGCACCAACGGGCGCATTGAGGATCTGCGGGCCGTGGCCAGAATGGTCGAGGGCAAGACGGTCCACCAGAACGTCAGCGCGATGATCGTGCCGGGCTCCGGCCTCGTGAAGATGCAGGCGGAGGCCGAGGGCCTGGACAAGATCTTCATTGCTGCGGGCTTCGAATGGCGTGAGCCGGGCTGCTCGATGTGCCTTGCGATGAACGCCGACAAGCTGAAGCCGCAGGAGCGCTGCGCCTCGACCAGCAACCGCAATTTCGAGGGCCGCCAGGGCTTCAAGGGCCGCACGCACCTCGTGTCGCCGGTCATGGCGGCCGCCGCGGCGGTCACCGGCCACTTCGTCGACATCCGCCAGTGGCCGACGAGCTGAAGGGGCTGGGCTGGTCGCGCCAGCCCGCGCCATCCCTCGACGACATCGAGGCCCTCGCGACGGCAGCGCTCGAAGCGCTGCCGCAGCCCTTTCGCGACCTTTGTCGTGACGTCACCTGCTATGTGCAGGAATTCCCCGATGAGTCCGACCTCGACGAGCTCGGCATCGAGTCCGAGTTCGACCTCATGGGTCTGTTCCGCGGCGTCGGCATGACCGAGGTGGGAGATTCCCCGCCAACCGGCCGGATGCCCAATTCGGTCTGGCTCTACCGGCGTCCCATCCTCGACTATTGGGCGGAGCACGAAGAAACCCTGGGCCACGTCGTGACCCACGTGCTGGTCCATGAAATGGGCCACCACTTCGGTTTCTCCGACGAGGATATGGAGGCGATCGAGGAAGCGGCGGTCCGCGAGGCTAAACTGCCGGCTTCTTCGCGGCGTTAGTCGTTCGGCCCCTGCCGTCGCGGGAGACAAATTCGAATTCGTTGTCGAGGGTGCCGGGCTGCTCGTCGCGGACGCGGATCGCGAGCCCCTGCCGGTCGAGCTCGGCGAGCCAGTCCTCCCAACTCGTCAATTCGAAGCCCGTGAGCCGGTCCGGCCCTTCGTTCTCGTCGGCATTGAGGGCGTGCTGGCCGAAGGTGATGTTGAGGAGGGTCCGTGTGTCGCCGGAACCGTCCGGCATATCCATGCTCATCGGCGCACCGGCGCGCGCTTCCGCCCACCGGCGAATATCATCGGGCTTGGTCAATGTCTTAGGCATCAAAAGGGCCTCCGGGTTATGGCGATTCAACCCGATGGCCCGCTGGGCGGTTCCCGCTATGGGGACAGTCGCGGCTAGTTGAGGTCCCGGCGCGCGACGAACTCGAATTTGGTGTCCGGTGAGACCTTCAATGCGAGCTGCTGGCGGTCGAGCTCCGCGAGCCAGGCCGACCACGACACGGGGCTGACCCCGTCGTCGAGGCTCGGGGCGTGGTCGGGGGCCGTCGGCCGGCCGAACTGGATCGTGAGCCGTGGCTTGATCTCCCCGAAGCGGTCGGAGACGCGCGACACCGCGGGCAGGCCGTGCCTGTCCACCACCCAAGCCTGGATGTCCTTGTGCCGCGTGAGGGTATGGCTCTGCTGCATCGGTTCGTGGGCCTCCCCGCCCAGTTCGCCCGTGCACCCGGGACCTAACACTTGCATTTGTTAAGCCGCTGCGCCTTTGAGTTGGCGCAACGCGTCGGAAGGTCCAAACCTAGATGTGTCGAATCAGTTCCGCCGCAACCTCTTGTCCCACACAAAAGTGACGGCGATTAGAGCGCAGCACTGACCTATTCGGTCGTCAGCCGATACTCCGTCATCTCTTCGGCGGAGAGATAGTAGAGCCGCGTCGGCGGCGTCTCGAGCGCATGAAGCCAGAGCGCGGGATCGACGCCCATGGCGCTGAGGTGCCGGGTGATTACGGCCGTCGTCTTCTGCGCGTCCGACATTGCCTCGCCCGCGGCCTTGACGCCGGTCGGCAGGTCACCGGCGGCGACCCGCGCGTAGATCTGGTGGACGCCTATCGCGGCCTCGGGTTCGACGATGCGCTTCGCACCGGACGCAAGGATCAGCGGGCACGAGGAGGCACAGAGCGCGCCGGTCGCGACGCTGGTGGTGTACCCCTTTTCGCGGATGAGGCTGCC
>DASSPO010000421.1:0-9869 GCA_035699585.1 Bauldia sp. | reverse complement strand
TCCCCGGGGAGTAGTGCCGCCCACCGATCTTGCGCCCATCCTCCGCTTCGACACGGAAGGACCCGGACATGCCGAGATGCATGATCAGCACGTTGCCGTCGTCGAGATCCGCGGTGAGGTACTTTGCCCGGCGAGAGAGAGAGAGGACCCGGCGGCCCGTAAGTCGCCGGACAAAACGCGGGGGGAAGGGCGAGCGCAGGTCCGGGCGACGAAGTTTGACCTTGTCGATCACCGCACCCTCCATCACAGGGGCAAGCCCCAGGCGGACGGTTTCGACTTCCGGCAGTTCCGGCATGGGAAGGAATCAATAACCCTTCTGAGGACCGGCCGACGATAGCCTCCAAGAGCGGGTTGGGCTATCGTCCGCGCCGATCAGGAGAACCGGCATGGCACGAAGCGTCGCGGGTGCGCGCGCGAACGAGCGCGGCGAAAGCGCGTCCTACGGGTTTCGCGATGTTGACCTCGCAGAGAAGCAGGGCCTGGTCGACGGTGTCTTCAACCGTGTCGCCCCCCGCTACGACCTCATGAACGACCTTATGTCGGGCGGCATGCACCGGTTGTGGAAGGACGCGCTCGTCTCGCGCCTCGCTCCGCCGCGGCGGCCCCACCGCTCATATCGCGTGCTCGACGTGGCCGGGGGCACCGGCGACATCGCTTTCCGCGTCGCTGCAAGGTCGGAGGGTGCCGAAATCACCGTCGCCGACATCAATGCCGAGATGCTCGCGGTCGGGCGGGAGCGCGCCGCGCGTCAGCTCGTCCGCGGTGTGAGCTTTGTCGAGGCGAATGCGGAGGCGTTGCCATTCCCTCGCGGCCGCTTCGATGCGGTTACCATCGCGTTCGGCATCCGCAATGTCCCTCGGATCGACGCTGCGCTGGCTGAAGTTCTTAGGGTGCTCAAGCCGGGCGGGCGGTTCCTTTGCCTCGAGTTCTCGGCCGTCGACGTCGCGTGGCTCGACCGGATTTACGATCTCTATTCCTTCAACGTCATCCCGAGGCTCGGGGAGATCGTCGCCGGCGATGCCGAGTCCTATCGTTACCTGGTCGAGTCGATCCGGCGTTTTCCCAACCAGGCGCGCTTCGCCGCGATGATCGAGGGCGCCGGCTTCGAGCGGGTGGAGTACCAGAATCTCTCCGGCGGGATCGCCGCGATCCATTCCGGCTGGAAACTCTGAGCCGATGGCGGGTGGAATTGCCGCGCTCTTCCGTCTCGCGGGCGCCGGTTTGGTCCTCGCCCGCGAGGGGGCATTTGCCGGCATCGATCCCGAAGCCGTGCCTGCCGGCCCGCGCTTCGCTCTGCGACTGGCGCGATTGATCGAGCGGCGGAGGAACGATGCGGAGGCGGAGCGCCTGACCCGCGCCCTCAACCGGCTTGGGCCGTCCTACGTCAAGCTTGGCCAGTTCCTCGCGACACGCCCGGATATCGTCGGCGCCGACGTGGCGGCCACGCTCGGCAAGCTCCGCGACGAGATCGAGCCGTTCCCCGAGGTCGAGGCGCGCGCCACCATTGCGCGGGCGCTCGGCAAGCCGGTCGAAACGCTCTTTGCGACGTTCTCGCCGCCGGTCGCCGCGGCCTCGATCGCCCAGGTGCACCGGGCCGAGGTCGCGGGGGAAGGCGGGTTCCGGGCGGTCGCGGTCAAGGTGCTTCGCCCCGGCATTCGTCCGCGCTTCCAGCGCGACCTCGAAACCTTCTACGTCGGTGCCCGATTGGTCGAGCGCCTGGATCCCGCCGCGCGTCGACTGAGGCCGGTGGCCGTCGTCGACACGCTCGCCCGCAGCGTTGCCATCGAGATGGACCTTCGCCTCGAGGCCGCGGCCCTCTCCGAGATGGCCGAGGCTACGGCCGGCGACGAAGGCTTCCGGGTGCCGAAGGTCGAATGGGAGCTGACCGCGCGGGACGTGCTGACGCTCGAATGGATCGACGGCATCAAGCTGTCCGATCTCGAGGCGCTTCGCGCTGCTGGCCACGATCTGTCCGAACTTGCCCGGAAGCTGATGCAGGCCTTCCTCCGCCATGCGCTCCGTGATGGCTTCTTCCATGCCGACATGCACCAGGGAAACCTGTTCATTGACGAGCGGGGGGATATCGTCGCCGTCGACTTTGGCATCATGGGTCGGCTCACACGGGCCGAACGTCGTTTTCTCGCCGAGATCCTCTTCGGCTTCATCCGCAGGGACTATCGGCGGGTTGCCGAAGTTCATTTCGAGGCCGGCTACGTTCCGTCCGACCGGCATTCGATCGAGGATTTCGCCCAGGCGCTCCGCGCGATCGGCGAGCCGATTCACGGTCAGCGGGCGCGCGATATCTCGATGGCGCGGCTCCTCTCACTGCTCTTCGAGGTCACCGAACTGTTCGACATGCAGACCCGTCCCGAACTCCTTCTGGTCCAGAAGACCATGGTGGTCGTCGAAGGCGTGGCGCGCTCGCTTGATCCGGACTTCGACATGTGGTCCGCGTCCGAACCGGTGGTGCGGGATTGGGTGGAACGCTATCTTGGGCCGGCCGGTCAACTCGAACTTGCGGTGGAAGGCGTCGGGGCGTTGGGGCGACTGGTCGCGGAACTGCCGCGGCTGGCGGAACGGGCCGAGCGGCTGGCGGCCGAGATGGACCGGGTGGGGGAGCGCGGGATTCGTCTCGATCCCGAAACGGTGGCTCAAATCGGCCGTTCCGAGGCCCATGCCTCGCGTTGGGGACGCGTCGCGCTTTGGGTGATCGCCGCCGTCGCGGTTGTGGCGGGAATCAACCTTATCTGGTAAGGGTTTAGCATGACAGGACGGGTTCTCCTGATCATCTCGGGCGGGATTGCCGCCTACAAGGCGCTCGACCTGATCCGAAGATTGCGCGAGCGTGATATCGCCGTGCGCGCGGTAATGACCCGAGGGGCGCAGGAATTCATAACGCCGCTTTCCGTCGGAGCGCTGACCGGAGGCAAGGTCTACACAGATCTGTTCGACCGGGAGGAAGAACAGGACGTGGGCCATATCCGGCTCGCCCGCGAGAATGACCTTATCGTTATAGCACCGGCGACCGCCGATATTATCGCCAAGCTGGCCGGAGGCCATGCGGACGACCTTGCTACGACGATTCTACTTGCCACGAAAAGTCCGGTTCTTCTCGCCCCAGCCATGAACCCGGCGATGTGGGCGCATCCGGCCACAAGGCGGAATGTCGAGATATTACAAAGAGATGGAGTGCACCTGATCGGTCCCGCCGAGGGCGAGATGGCGGAGGCCGGCGAGGCCGGGCTTGGCCGGATGGCGGAGCCCACCGACATCGCCGCGGCCGTCTTGGCACGGCTTGGCACGGGCGTACGGTCCATGCGGCTCGCCGGTCGGCGCGTGCTGGTCACCTCCGGACCGACCGTAGAATCGCTGGATCCGGTGCGCTACATGGCCAACCGCTCGTCAGGCAAGCAGGGTCACGCCATCGCCGCCGCAGCAGCAGCGGAGGGTGCCGAGGTGACACTCGTTTCGGGGCCGGTCCAAGTGCCAGACCCGCCGGGGGTGACGGTGGTCCGTGTCGAGTCGGCGCGGGAGATGCTGGCGTCCGTCGAGGCGGCCCTCCCGGTCGATGTCGCGGTGATGGCCGCTGCGGTCGCCGACTGGCGTCCCGCCAAGCCCTCGCGCGGCAAGATCAAGAAGGACGGCTCCGGCAAGGTGGAGGCCCTCCAGCTTGTCGAGAACCCCGACATCCTCGCCACCATCGGCCGCCACCACACGCTTCGTCCGGCCCTGGTCATCGGCTTCGCCGCCGAGACGACGGATCTCGTCAAGAACGCCAAGGCCAAGCTCAAGGCGAAGGGCGCCGACTGGATCCTCGCCAACGACGTCTCGGAACGCTCCGGCGTGATGGGCGGCGACAACAATACGGTGAGCCTGGTCAGCGCGGCCGGCGTTGAGCCCTGGCCGAAGATGAGCAAGGCGGAGGTCGCGGGGAAACTGGTCCAGCGGATTGCCGATACCCTGCCGCGGCGCCGTGAGGCCGCCGAGTGACGGAGGTCACGGTGCTGGTGCGGCGTCTGCCGCACGGCGAGGGCCTGCCGGTTCCATCGCCCCGTTCGGCGCTTGCCGCCGGCGCCGATCTCGCGGCCGCGGTGCCGGAAGGGGATGGGCTCACCATTGCCCCTGGGGCGCGGGCCCTGGTGCCGACAGGCTTCGCCATCGCCATACCCGCGGGCCACGAGGGTCAGGTGCGGCCGCGCTCCGGGCTTGCTGCCACTCACGGCGTGACCGTGCTCAATGCGCCCGGCACAATCGACGCCGACTATCGCGGCGAGGTCAAGGTGATCCTCGTCAATCACGGCGACCGGCCGTTCGCGGTGACCCGCGGCATGCGGATCGCACAGCTCGTCATCGCGCCGGTTGCCGCCGCCGGCTTTGAAGAGGTCCGGGAGATGCCCGGCACGGAGCGGGGCACCGGGGGGTTCGGCTCGACGGGACTAGAGGGGTAGACTTTCGTTTCGGCAAGCTCGAATCCCGAAAGCAACGGGATCGGCGGATGAAATGGCCGTCCGCCCGTACTAGACTTGGCCGGACGCGGCGAACACGGACGACACGAAATGGCCAAGGACGAGGCGACGGCGGCGACCCCGCTGCAGGCAAAACCGGGGCGGGGGCGGGTCTTCAATTCGATCACCGACACGATCGGCGACACCCCGCTGGTCCGGCTCGACCGGATCGCCGAAATCAAGGGGGTCGGCGCGCACCTTCTCGCCAAGCTCGAGTTCTTCAATCCGATCGGAAGCGTCAAGGACCGGATCGGCGTCTCGATGATCGACGCATTGGAGAAGGAAGGCAGGATCAAGCCCGGCGTGACGACGCTGATCGAGCCGACCTCCGGCAACACCGGCATCGCGCTTGCCTTCGTGGCGGCGGCGCGCGGCTACCGGCTGATCCTGGTGATGCCGGAGACGATGTCGATCGAGCGGCGAAAGATGCTGAAGCTCCTCGGCGCGGAACTGGTTTTGACCGAAGGAGCGCGCGGCATGCGCGGCGCCATTGCCCGCGCCGACGAGCTCACCCACGAAATCCCGGACTCGATCATCCCGCAGCAGTTCCAGAACCCGGCCAATCCGGAGATCCATCGCAGGACGACGGCCGAGGAAATCTGGAACGACACCGGCGGTGCGATCGATGTCTTCATTGCCGGCGTCGGCACCGGAGGAACGATCACCGGCGTGGGCCAGGTGCTCAGGCCCCGGAAGCCCTCGCTTCGCGTCATCGCCGTCGAGCCGGAGGACAGCCCGGTCCTTTCCGGCGGCAACCCCGGGCCGCACAAGATCCAGGGGATCGGCGCCGGCTTCGTGCCGCCGATCCTCGATACCTCGATCTATGACGAGGTGATAACGGTATCGAACGACGATGCCTTCAGCTATGCGAGGCTGTGCGCGCGTGTCGAAGGCATCCCGGTCGGCATTTCATCCGGCGCGGCGATCGCCGCGGCGGTCAAGGTGGGGACACGAGCCGAGATGAGCGGCAAGACCATCGTCCTCATCATCCCCTCGTTTGCCGAACGCTACCTTTCGACGGCACTGTTCGAAGGACTGGAGTAGGCACGGGGAGCAGGGCTCGCCTAACGCGCGCTCGCTGAGGCGCTCCGGCCGCGATCGAAAGCGCGCCAGTCCACGCCGTTCGCCCAGCTTCCGAAATCGGTCCAGCCGACTTCGGGGAATTCGCGCCGCAGCCCGGGAATGTCGGCGTGGTAGCCGACGCGGTCGAACCACTCAAACATGATCGCCGCTTCCGGGTTTTGCTGGCGGAGCACCTCGAGCGGGACTTCGAGGTAGCTCACCGGCCGTCCCATCGCCCGGGAGAGTGCCGCGGCCATCTCCGCACCCGTCGGCGCGTCGCCTGCAATATCGATCCTTCGCCCGACGAACTCTTCGCGGCGTTCGGCGACCAGCGCGACGAAACGGCCGATGTCGAGAACCGCCACCTGCGTGAGAGGCCGGTCGGGAGGCAGCGCCATGGCGAGCGTGCCTGCGAGCAGCGAACCGACGGCCCACGGCGCAAGCTGGTTGTCCATGAAGGCGGCCGGGGCGACGATGGTGTGAGGAAGGCCCGATGCGACGAGGCGTTTCTCGACCTCGTACTTGCTGTCGAAGTGAGGAATGCCGGTTTCCCGGTCGGCGGAGTCGACCGAAGTATAGATGACATGGGGGACGCCAACTTTCGCCAGGGCATCGACCGCGGCGATGCCCTGAGCGGCTTCGGCGGCCGGGCCAGCCTCCCACGAGTTGCCCATGAGGAAAACGGCGTCGACGCCGCGCGCCGCGGCGGCGAGTGACGAGGGGTCGGCGAAGTCGCCGACGACTGTCTCGGCGCCTCGTGCGGCAAGGGCACGAGCCGCCCCCGGCTTCCGGGTGAAGGCGCGGACATGGTGACCGCGGTCGATCAGCGCGTGCGCCACCGCCCCGCCCTGCTGTCCGGTCGCACCGGTCACGAGAACCTGAAGCCGCTTCGCCATGACATCTTCTCCCCTCCGAGTTGAGACGAGGAGAGATTTGGGGCATAGGCCTCCGGCTCACCAGCCGCTATGATCGCGACTCACTGTTCCACAAACGAGACAATGATCGACCTCAACGAAGTCGCCATCTTCCTCAGCGTGGTCGAGAACGGCGGGTTTTCCGCCGCTGCCCGTGCGCTCGGGCTGCCCAAGGCAACAGTCAGCCGGAAGGTGGCGAACCTCGAGGCTTCACTCGGAGTCCGACTCCTCCAGCGGACGACGCGGGCGATCAACCTCACCGATGCCGGTCGCCGCTACCATCGCGATTGCCGCGGCGCGCTTGCCGCAGTCGAGGAGGCGACCCATCGCCTCGCCGGAACCCAAGGGGTTCCCTCCGGCACGATCCGCATCTCGGCTCCGGCGGATGCCGCCCACTTCTTCGTGGCCGACACCATCGCCGGTTTTGCCAAGGCCTACCCGGGCGTCGGCATCGAGCTCGTCCTCACCGACGAGCAGCTCAACCTCGTCGAACAGCGGATCGACGTTGCCTTCCGCACGGGGCGCCTCAAGGACTCTTCCCTCATCGCCCGCAAGCTCGGCGAAGGACAACGGATGATCTGCGCAAGTCCGGCCTATCTCGACGTGGCCGGGACGCCGCGGTTGCCGGCCGATCTCGGCAAGCACGCGGCGATCGTCCACGGCGACTCCATCGAGGGCGCGAGCTGGACGCTGATCGGGCCAAAGGGGAAGGTCGTGGTCCGACTCCAGGCCCGGCTCGCGGCCAATTCCATGGCCCTCGTCCTGAAAGCGGCCGTAGCTGGACTTGGCCTGGCGCTACTCCCGGAACCGGTCGCCGCGGCCGAACTCCGCAGAGGCAGACTGAAGACGGTCATGGAGGCGTGGCGGCCACCGGCGGGTGGCATAAGTCTCGTCTATCCGAGCAACCGTCACGTCTCCGCGGCGACACGGGCGTTCATCGACTTCGCGGTGAAGTCCGCACCGGACATCGGCCTTCACGGCATGTGATGCGCTTCCCTGTTCGGCCACGCCCCTCTCACCGTCACGCGAACTGATTTCGGCCACGAGGGAAGAGAGGCGACCTCCGGCGCACCGGACGGACGGTCGATTCTCGTTCTCGCTAAAAGCTCAGGCGCTTTGCCTGGACCACGCCTTCGAGCGCCCGCACCTCTTCAAGCACCGCGTCGGTGATCGGCTCGTCGATCTCGATCAGCGAGATCGCGTCCTCGCCGGGGGCAACACGGCCAAGGTTGAAATTGGCGATATTGACCCGGGCGTTGCCCAACAACGTTCCGAGCCGGCCGATGAAGCCCGGCCTGTCGCGATTGGTGATGTAGAGAAGATTCGGGGCGAACCCCGACTCCATGTTGATGCCCTTGATCTGGATGATGCGCGGGCGGCCGTCGGAGAACACGGTGCCGGCGACCGAGCGCTCCTGGCGCTCGGTGCGGACGGTAAGTCGAATATAGGTCTCGTAGGCGCCGCGCTGGGTCTGTCTCGTCTCGTCGACCGCCATCCCCCGCGCCCGCGCCACCACCGGCGCGTTGACCATGTTGACCTCGGTGAGGATCGGACGGAGAAGGCCGGCGAGGAGGGCGGCGGTCAGCGCGCGGGTATTCATCTCGGCAATCTCGCCGGCATATTCGATTCGAACGCCGAGAATGGTCGATTCGGTGAGCTGGCCGGCGAAGGAGCCGAGCTTCTCGGCGAGGCGGACGAACGGCGTGAGCCGCACCGCCTCCTCGGCCGAGATCGATGGCATGTTGAGGGCGTTGGAGACGGCGCCGTTGATCAGGTAGTCCGACATCTGCTCGGCCACTTGAAGCGCGACGTTCTCCTGGGCCTCGGTGGTGGAGGCCCCGAGATGCGGTGTGCAGACCACGTTCGGGAGACCGAAGAGCGGGCTCGATTCCGCGGGCTCGGTGACGAACACGTCGACGCCGGCGCCGGCGACCTTGCCCGACCTGATCGCCGCGGCCAGCGCCTCCTCATCGACCAGGCCGCCGCGGGCGCAGTTGATGATCCGCACCCCGTCCTTCATTCGGGCTATCGCCGCGGCGTCGATGATGTTCCTGGTCTTCTCGGTGAGCGGGGTGTGAAGCGTGATGAAATCGGCGCGGCGGAAGAGCTCGTCGAGGTCGACCTTGTCGACGCCGAGCTGCACGGCGCGCTCCTCGGAGAGGTAGGGATCATAGGCGATGACCTTCATCTTGAGGCCGAGCGCACGGTCGGCGACGATCGAGCCGATGTTGCCGCAGCCGATCACGCCGAGGGTCTTGGCGGTGATCTCGACGCCCATGAAACGGTTCTTCTCCCATTTGCCGGCCTGGGTCGAGGCGTCGGCCGCCGGGAGCTGGCGGGCGACGGCGAACATCAGCGCGATGGCGTGCTCGGCGGTGGTAATCGAATTCCCGAAGGGCGTGTTCATGACGATGATGCCCTTCGCCGTGGCGGCGGGCACATCGACATTGTCGACGCCGATGCCGGCGCGGCCGATGACGCGGAGACGCTTGGCCGCGGCGAGCACCTTGTCGCTCACCTTGGTCGCCGAGCGGATCGCGAGGCCGTCATAGTCGGCGATGACGGCAAGGAGCTTCTCCTTGTCCTTGCCGAGATCGGGCTGGTAGTCGACCTCGACGCCGCGGTCCTTGAAGATCTGGACGGCGGTCTTGGACAGCTTGTCCGAAACGAGGACGCGGGGGGCGGGCATGGTGTCTGATCCTGTGTGGTGAGGGTGAGCGCCGTCCGGCCCTCGCTGACTGTCATCCCCCACCAACGCAAGGGACGACAGGGCGGCGGGTCAGCTGGCGTTGGCTATCGGCTAAGCCGCCTGCTTCAGCGCCGCCTTCTCCACGGCGAAGCCCCAGTCGAGCCACGCGGTGAGGGCGGCAAGGTCGGAGGCCTCGATGGTGGCGCCGGCCCAGATGCGGAAATGGGGCGGAGCGTCGCGGTGGTAGGCGATATCGTGGGCGACGCCCTCCTTGTCGAGCCGCGCGGCGATCGCCCGGACGAAGGCCTCCTGCCCGGCGAGGTCGAGCGACGCCACGGCGGGATCGACGATCTTGAGGCAGACGGAGGTGTTCGACCGCGTCGCGGGATCGACGGCGAAGTGATCGATCCACGGCGTCCGCTCCGCCCAGTCGGCGAGGACCTTGAAGTTGCGATCGGCGCGCGCCTTGAGGCCGGCAAGCCCGCCCGCGGCCTTCGCCCAGCGGAGCGCGTCGAGATAGTCCTCGACGCAGAGCATGGACGGCGTGTTGATGGTCTCGCCGACGAAGACGCCGTCGATCAACTTGCCGCTCTTGGTCAGGCGAAAGATCTTCGGCAGCGGCCAGGGCGGCGTGTAGGTGGTGAGCCGTTCGACCGCACGCGGGGAAAGCACGATCATGCCGTGCGCCGCCTCGCCGCC
>DASSPO010000420.1:0-2408 GCA_035699585.1 Bauldia sp. | reverse complement strand
GACTGGGAGACGGGCGTCGAGCCGTCGGAGAAGGATCGCCTCACCGAGAAGTTCGGCATCCTTGGCGAGGTCACGGCGAGAATGCACGGCCACTCGGAACGATGGGTCCGGCCGGCCGGCTTCGAACGCCACACCTGGGATTTCGACACCAGCCTCGGAGCCACGCCTCACTGGGGTTCCTGGCGCGACGGCATGGGTCTTGATCGCACGAAGGAGAAGCTCTTCGCCGAGACCGTTGCGCTCATTGGTCGCCGTCTCGATCGCTTCGGCAAAGGTCCGGGGCGGTTCGGCCTGATCCACTGCGACATGCGCCTCGCCAACCTTCTCATCGACGGCGATACGGTCAAGGTGCTCGACTTCGACGACTGCGGCTTCTCCTGGCACCTTTACGATGCCGCCACCGCCGTCTCGTTCTTCGAGCACGAACCGCACGTACCCGAGTTGATGTCGGCCTGGGTCGAAGGTTATCGCCGCGTCCGTGACCTTCCCGTCGAGGAGGAAGCCGAGATCCCGACCTTCGTCATGCTCCGCCGCATGCTGCTCGTCGCCTGGATCGGCTCGCATTCGGAAACCGACCTCGCCCAGTCGATGGGCGTCGCCTATACCGAGACCACCTGCCCGCTCTGCGAGGAATATCTCACCCGGTTTGGGTGATCACTTGTCCCGCCCCTCGACCGCCTTGAGCGTGGCGAGGATGTGGTCCCGCGCGGTCTCGCAGTCGCTCATATCGCCCGACATGAACACCCGGCCCGAGGCGCCGATCATCTGGCAGTCGACCAGCGTCAATCGCGGCGCCACGCGCTCGGCCTCGTTGGCCGCAACCGCTGCGAACAGCGCCGGCACCATCTCGACGAGGAGCAGACACTCGCTGGGCAGGATCATCGAGGCGTCGCGGTTACGGTTGGTGATCACCGCGTGCTGGTCCGTTACGTCGGCGACGATGTCGGTGTAGAGCACTTCCGGCCGGAGCTGGTCCGACGCCTTCCGCCCGATCCCATCCAGGATCGCATGCCCCGCAGCCTCGAGGTCGGCACGCTCCGTGGAATGCAGCTCGAGGATGCCGAACTGGCGTTCGACATAGAGCATGCCCGGCTCGGCTGCGGGCACCGACTTCAGGGCGAGATCGATCACGCGATGAATGGCAAGCGCCGGCGCGATCTCGACGATCAGCGAGTGCATTCCTTCGAGCGGCACGTAGCCCCGCCCTCGGGTCGAGGAACCCATATAGGCGGCGAACTGCCGACCAAGATTCTCGATCCTGAGATAGACCCGGAGCTCGGTCATCGCGCGCCGGCGAGGTTCGGCTTGCGGTCCAGACGAACTGGGCCGCCACTTCTCCTGGGGCGCGCGGATGTGGGTTCGCGCATAGGGCCGAACCAATCGCGAGGAGGTGCGAAGCGCTACTTGGCCAGCCCGAACTGCTTGAGCACGTCGGCATGCGGCCGCGGAATGACGTGGACCGAGATCACCTGGCCGACATGGCCGGCGGCCTCAGCTCCTGCCTCCGTCGCCGCCTTGACCGCGCCGACGTCGCCCTGGACCAGTACCGAGACGAGGCCTGCGCCGACCTGCTCGCGGCCGATGATGGTGACGTTCGCCGCCTTGACCATGGCGTCCGCCGCCGCAAAGGCGGCCACGTAACCCTTGGTTTCAACAAAGCCGATTGCATTCGACATGATGTCCTCCTTGGACTCTTACGCCTGTTTCGATCTGGATTTTGCGGCCGGTGCCCGCGCCACGTCGAGGATTCCGATGACGAGGGCGTCGACCACGGCCTTCTGATCCTTGAACCAGCCGCGAGCGACCGAGCCTTGGGTGACGATCACCCGCTCGCCGTCACCGGCGCCGAGCGGGTCGTAGGCGATCATATGCTCGCCCAGCCCGTCGCTCTCCTCCATGGCGATTTCGAGGAGCGCCCCGCCAGGGAGCTCGTCGAGCCGCTTCGTCGCCCAGACTTTGCCCACTACGACACCGGTCTTCATGGCTTCTGCCTCGTGAGTTCGATGCGCATCTCGCGCGCCTTGTCGCGGGCGAGCGGCGTCAGCACGACGCCACCGCCGACCACGATTTTCCTGTGGGTCCGTGCGATCTCGACGATCTTGGTCTCGCTGAGAACGCCGGAGGTCATTTCGTAGGTGCCGCCGGGGTGAATAGGCTTCGCCGCTGCCGCCGCTCCGCCGCGCGCAAGGTCAAACCGAAGGTCCCCCGAGCCGATCGCTGCCTTGAGGTCCGGGTGGCCCGCGGCCTCCGCGATGTCGCGGGCGAACCGCTCAAGCTCATCCGACGACGCGACCGTCACGACGACGTGCGCCGGTCTTTCCTTGGCGAGCGCTGCCCGGAGCCTCGCCACGAATCCAGCCTTCGCTTCCTCCGACGCGGGCGGGGATTCCTTCGGACGCGGCGGAGCC
>DASSPO010000419.1:0-2581 GCA_035699585.1 Bauldia sp. | reverse complement strand
GTGCGTATCGGTGGGCGGACGGCGCTGGTATCGTGGCCCCTCGCGCCCGACGCCCATGCCGGGTGCGCGCGTAATGGAGGTCCTCCATTGAGACACTCGTCACGTCGGCCGAACCGTCGCGCCGTCACCTTTGCGTTGGCGCTGCTCCTGACCGCCAGCACCGCGCCATCGGCCCTGGCCGTCAAGCCGCCGAGCCCGGGCGAGCGAAGCGAGAGCCAGCAGACCGCCGGATTCCGGAAAGCCGTAACACTCAGCGGCATCCGCGAGCACCAGGCGGCCCTGCAGGCGATCGCTGATGCCAACGGCGCGACGCGGGCTTCCGGCACCCCCGGCTACGACCGATCCGCCGAGTACGTTGCCGCCCGTGCGACTGCGGCCGGCTACGCGGTGACGTTGCAGGAGTTCATATTTCCGTTCTATCGCGTTCTCGCCCCGTCGGTCTTCGAACGGGTCTCACCTGATCCTGAGACGTATGTCGAAGGCTCTGCCGCGGACTACACCCCGATGACCTACTCGGGCTCCGGCGACGTCACAGCTTCGACCACCCATGTCACCGCCACGACCACCGGCGCGGGCTGCGCTGCGGCCGATTTCGCCACATTCCCGGCCGGCAACGTCGCGCTCATCCGGCGCGGCACGTGTTCGTTCGCGATCAAGGCCGCCAATGCGCAGAGCGCCGGCGCCGCGGCAGTGGTCATCTACAACAACACCACCGGCCCCCTGAACGGCACCCTGGGCGCGCCGAACTACACCATCCCCGTCATCGGCACCACCCAGGACATCGGTCTCGAGCAGGTGGCGTTGCTCGCCTCCGGTCCGGTGACGCTTCACGTCAAGACGAGCACCGAGAGCGAGAACCGCATGACCCGCAACGTGATCGCCGAGACGCCGGGTGGCGATCCGAGCCGCGTCGTCGTTGTCGGTGCGCACCTCGACAGCGTCATTGCCGGTCCAGGGATCAATGACAACGGCTCCGGCTCGGGCACGATCCTCGAGATCGCCGAGGTGTTCGCCGCGCAGGAGCGCGACGCGCGCAACAAGGTGCGCTTCATCTGGTTCGGCGCCGAGGAGCTCGGGCTGCTCGGTTCGCGCCACTATGTGACCAACCTCTCGGCCGCCCAGCGTGAGCAGATCGAGCTGATGCTCAACTTCGACATGGTCGGCTCGCCGAACTTCGTGCGCTTCGTCTACGACGGCAACAATTCCGCATTCCCCGTCGGCCCCGGCGCGGCCGCAGGGCCTCCCGGCTCGGCGGAAATTGAACGAGTTTTCGCCGACTACTTCACGTCGCAGGGCCTGGCCAGCGAGGAGACCGCCTTCAGCGGTCGGTCGGACTACGGGCCGTTCATCGCGGCCGGAGTCGACATCCCGGCCGGTGGCCTGTTCACCGGCGCCGAAGGGATCAAGTCGGCGCCACAGGCCGCGGTCTACGGTGGCACGGCGGGGACGGCGTACGATCCCTGCTACCACCAGGCCTGCGACACGTTCGCGAACAACAGCAATGACGGGCTTGATCAGATGGCCGACGCCGCCGCCCATGCCACGCTGATCTTCTCCAAGCGAAACTTCGCGCAGGAGCCGATCGCGGTGACGTCAACCGCTGCTGACCCGACGCTGGATCGGGTGAGCGTCGGCGGTTCGGCTGATGCCCCGGCGCCGCACTCCGATCACGACCACGAGGTCGATCGCTAGCGATCGATCCGTTGTAGCCGAGTCTGAAAGGGGCGGTGCGAGCACCGCCCCTTTCTCGTTGGCTGTCGTGCGGGCGATGCTTCTGAGTGCGTAGTGGCGGCCGGATGGCTCGCGCCGCACGGCATCCATGCGCCGGAGAGGAGTTCGAGCATGGACGCTTCCGGGATGGTCGGCTAGGACCGCGGCTGCGGTTGAGCTCGGTGCGGGCCCGCCACCAGGGCTCGATGATGAGGCGGCTGGTAGGATCGCCGCATCTCCTTGAATCATCCGAGTAGGCGCTTTATGCCTCAGCCAGCGATTCGACGTCCTCTCACCCACCGCGAAGCTGACGCAATTCGGTTCTTGCTAGCTGCGAAGCCACCGGAGAGGTTCGAGGCCGCTTTCGACATCCTGCGGGAGCAAGTGGCCCACGCCAGCGTTGTCGGTCAGTGCGAGTGCGGTTGCCCAACGGTCGATCTCGTCGTCAACGCTGCCGAGGCGAGCCCCGCGACCGCCCTGATCAGCGAGGTGCGACTACCCGTCGCCGAGGCGTACAGCGAGGCGGGGCCATACGAGCTGCTTCTGTTCGTGGGCGACGGATGGCTCAGGACGCTTGAACTCGTTGGAAATGACGAGCCGTCCCCAAGCGAGTTGCCTCCACTCAGCGACTTCGGCCCGCCGAGGTATTCGCCGTACTTCTGAGACTGGCCCGTCGCTCGTCATTCGCTGACAGTCGAAACAGCCCGGCTGACGGTTGTCGGTCGCGGCTCGTCGGTCGAGCAAGGATCGTGGGTGGTGCCGGAGGTGGGACTTGAACCCACACGAGCTTGCACTCATCGGTGTTTGAGACCGACGCGTCTGCCGATTCCGCCACTCCGGCGCGGACCAGCGGTCATTATAGGAAGCCGAT
>DASSPO010000418.1:0-4085 GCA_035699585.1 Bauldia sp. | reverse complement strand
CGGCGGGCGCGACGCCCTTCGACTTGAGGTACGCCTCGAGGATCTTGTTGGTGGTGCGCGGATAGACGTCGTCGGTGCCGGCGAGCACCCAGCGTTCGACGCCTTCGTCGTTCATGAGGTAGTCGACCGCAGGGATCGCCTGCTGGTTCGGCGCGGCACCGGTGTAGAAGATGTTGCGCTGGCTCTCCTCGCCCTCGTACTGCACGGGATAGAAGAGGAGGCTGTTGAGCTCCTCGAAGACGGGCAGAACCGATTTCCGCGACACCGAGGTCCAGCAGCCGAACACGGCAGCGACGCCGTTGACAGTGATCAGTTCGCGGGCCTTCTCGGCGAAGAGGGGCCAGTCTGACGCCGGGTCGACGACCACGGCTTCGAGCTGCTTGCCGAGGAGCCCGCCCTTCTTGTTCTGCTCCTCGATCAGCATCAGCATGACGTCTTTGAGCGTCGTCTCGGAAATCGCCATCGTTCCCGAGAGCGAATGAAGGATGCCGACTTTGATCGTGTCGTCGGCGGCGAGCGCCGGCATCAGGCCGGCGACCGGCGCCGCAAGCCCTAGTCCGGCCGCGACGGCGGCTCCCCGTAACATTCCCCTGTCCATCAACATCAGGCCCTGTCTCCTGTCCTTGCCGCGGCGTTGAATCGATGGTGCCCCGCAGCGCGAAGCTCGAATTCGCAAGAAGCGGGCCATGCGCCCACGCATCTGCCGGTGATGAAGACAAAAGGAGAAATCTGATCGATCGCTTCGCCGCCTTCTTGGGAGCCGATCGATGCAGCGCACAACGAACGGGCGACCTGCTCAGTTTATCGGCATGAAGACGGTGGCGACCCTTCTTGCCTAACAATTAGGCGGCACGCCCGCGTCGACCCCCGCTTTACCGCGGCATCAGCCCAAACTAGAGTGCGCCGCATCAGCCCAGAGGGCGGGCGCCATGCGGAGGAAGTCCATGCGCAACGTCGTCCACGCGGCTCGTTCCCTTATTCTTGCGATCATGCTTGCCGCCGGCCTTCCGTCGGCTGGAACGCTGGCGCAGGAATCCCGCGTCATCCTCACCCCGGACGCCGACTACCCCGGCTTCGACTACGAGACGGTCAAGAATGTCGACCTCGAGGCGTGCCAAGCCTCCTGCATGACGGGAAGCCAATGTCGAGCCTTCACCTACAACAACAGCGCGCGCTGGTGCTTTCTTAAAACCGACTTCGGTACGCTTGTCGCCGCCCCCGGTGCCACTGCCGGCCGCGTCGTCCAGACGGTCGAACTGACGCCGTCGCTCGAAGCCACGCGCCTCGCCCAGCTCGAGTTCGTCCCCGGCCGCTATGTCGACGAGGCCCGCGAGCTCGCCGGGTCCATCAAGCGCCGGTTCTTCCCGCCTGTCGACAGCGCCTACCAGTCTCTCCGCGACCAGGGTACCGCCGCCTACAATGTCGGGAACTACGACGGGGCCGCGACCCTCTTCGGCCAGGCATTGGCACTTGCCGACGACAATCCCGGGCTGTGGCTCGACTACGCCATCGCCAATCTCGCGCGCGACCCGGAAGACTGGCAGGAGCGTCAGCAGGCCTACGCCGACGTCACCGCCGCGAGCATCAACGGCTTCGTTCGATCCGATACCGTCGACAACCAGGCCAAGGCGCTTGCTATTCTTGGCGACGGCTTTGCCCGCCGCGAGGAGTGGAAGCTGTCCTACCGCTCTTATCGTGCGAGTCTCGCTCTGGTCGAAGACCCCTCCGTCCGCGACGATTACGAGCGTGTGATCGCCGAGCACGGCTTCCGCATCGTCTCGCACAATGTCGATGCCGACATCGCCGACCCCCGTATTTGCATCGTCTTTTCCGACGACCTGCCGGTGTCCGATCCGCGCCTCACCGATTTTGTTACTGTCTCCGGCGGCGAAGGCCTGGCCGTTGAGCCGGAACGCCGCCAGATCTGCGTTACCGGCGTCGAGCACGGTGGCCGCTACCAGATCCGCGTCCGGGGTGGCTTGCCGGCGGTCGACGGCGAGGTCCTCGCCCACCCGGTCGAGATCGACGTCTATGTTCGCGACCGCGCCCCGTGGGTCGGCTTCGCCGGGAACGCTTATGTCCTCCCCTCCGGTCCCGGCGCATCGATTCCGATCGTCTCGGTCAACACCGACAAGGCGCTGGCGCAGATCTACCGGATCGGCGACCGGGGCATTGCCTACGCCATCCGCAACAGCCAGTTCATGCGCTCGCTCGCGCCCTGGAGCGCCGAAAACATCGGCTTTGAGAGCGGCGAGAAGGTCTGGGAGGGCGAGATCCTCATCCAGTCCGAACTGAACAAGACCATCACCACCGCCGTCCCGGTCACCGATGCGATCCCCGACATGCGACCGGGGGTGTACGTGATCACCGCCAAGGCCGAGCTCGACCCCAACCAGTGGGGTCAGCTCGCTACGCAGTGGTTCGTGGTCTCCGACCTCGGCATGACGGCACTCTCGGGCAGCGACGGCATCCACGCGATCGTCCGCTCGCTCTCCACCGCCGAGCCGGTTGCCGGTGCCAAGCTTCGCCTCGTCGCGGTCAACAACGACGTGCTCGGCGAAGCTGTCACCGATCAGAATGGCTATGTCCGCTTCGACCCCGGCCTCGCCCGCGGCACCGGCGGTGCCGCCCCGCAACTGATCGATGCCACCAACGGTGACGGCGACTACGCCTTCATCGATCTCCGCCGCTCCGCCTTCGACCTGTCCGACCGCGGTGTCGACGGCCGCCCTGCGCCCGGCCCGCTGGACGTGTTCGTCACGCCCGAACGCGGAATCTACCGCCCCGGCGAGACGATCCATCTCACCGCACTGGTCCGCGACGCGCGCGCCGTCGCCGTCAGCGACCTGCCGCTCACCCTGGTAGTCGAGCGCCCCGACGGCGTTGAGTTCCTGCGCGAGACTCTTTCGGACGGCGGTCTCGGCGGCTACTCAGCCGACGTTGAGCTCGAAGCCGATGCCATGCGCGGCTCGTGGCAGGTGCGGCTCTATGCCGACCCGAAGGGTAGTTCCATCGCCGAGACCTCGGTGCTGGTCGAGGACTTCCAGCCCGAACGCCTCGCCTTCGATCTCGAGACCACCGCCACTGCCATCGGCGTCACCTCGCCGGCGGTGATCGACCTTACCGCCCGCTATCTCTACGGCGCCACCGCGCCCGGCCTCTCGATCGACGGCGACATCGACATCCGTCCCGCCGAGACCCTGGCCGGCTTCGCCGGTTACCACTTCGGCCTCGCCGAGGAACAGATCGACCCGGTCCGCGAGCCGATCGACCTCGGCGCCGTAACCGATGAGGAAGGCAAGGCGACGCTCGAGGTCGGACTGCCGCAGCTCCCTGTCACCACCCGCCCCCTACAGGCGCAGATCATCGTGCGTATCGCGGACACCAATGGCCGTGCCGTCGAGCGCCGGCTGACGCTGCCGGTGACGCCCGAGGCGCCGATGATCGGCATCCGCCCGCAATTCAGCAACGATGAGGTGGAGGAGGGGGCGGCGGCCAACTTCGACGTGATCCTCGTCGGCGCGGACGGCCGGCGGATTGCCGAACCCGGCCTGAGCTGGCGCCTGGAACGGATCGTCTCCGACTACCAGTGGTACCGCTCCGACGGGACCTGGAACTACGAGATCGTCACCAGCGCCGAGCGGATCGCGACCGGCGAGGTCGATACCAAGGCCGACGGTCCGGTCACCGTCTCGGCCAACGTCGACTGGGGCCGCTATCGTCTCACCGTCGAGCGTGGCGGCGACGAACCGGCCGCCTCGAGCTATGAGTTCTATGCGGGCTGGTACGTCTCCTCGGCCACCTCGCAGACTCCCGACGTGCTCGAAGTTGCGCTCGATAAGCCGGCCTACAAGATCGGGGATATTGCCAAGCTCCGGCTCGATCCGCGGTTCGCCGGCATCGCGCTTGTCACCGTGCTCGACGATCGGCTGATCTCGATGCAAGCCGTCGAGGTGCCGGAGGAAGGGACATCCGTCGACCTTATCGTCACCGACCAGTGGGGCCCCGGCGCCTACGTCACCGCCACCCTTTATCGGCCGATGGACGTGCCGGCGAAGCGGATGCCGTCCCGCGCCCTCGGCCTG
>DASSPO010000417.1:0-6109 GCA_035699585.1 Bauldia sp. | reverse complement strand
AGGCGGTCAAAGGCTTCCAGGCCTCGGCCGGGCTCCGTGCCGACGGTATCGTCGGCCGGCAGACGGTCGCCGCGATGAACGCGCGCGGCGCCGATCCGGTCGAGAAGATCGTCCTCAACATGGAGCGCTGGCGCTGGATGCCGCGCTATCTCGGCGACTTCTACGTCCGGGTGAATATTCCCAACTACAATCTCGACGTCTATCGCGACGGAAGCGTGTTCCACACCACCCGGATCGTCGTCGGCAAGGTCGGCTCGCCAACCCCGATCTTCTCCGACCAGATCGAGCACATCGTGGTCAACCCCTACTGGAACGTCCCGGCCTCGATCGTGCGGAACGAGATGCTGCCGGCGATTCGAAAGGGAAGCGGCCTGCGCGGCTACCAGGTCTACGCCAAGGTCCGCGGCAAGTTCCGCGCCGTCGACCCCAGAAGCGTCAACTGGCGCAAGGTCGATGCCCGCTCGATCCAGGTGCGGCAGCCGCCCGGTGCCCGCAACGCCTTGGGCGAGGTCAAGTTTCTCTTCCCCAACCAGTACGACGTCTACCTCCACGACACGCCCTCGAAGAGCCTGTTCGAGCGCGAGGTCCGGGCCTACAGCCACGGCTGCATGCGGGTCATGAACCCATGGGACTTCGCCGAGGCCCTTCTCTCCAATACCGACCAGGTGACCGCCGCCGAACTCAGGAAGCGGGTTGGCGGCGGCGAGAGCTGGGTGAACCTCGACCGGCACATCCCGGTCCACATCACCTATTTCACCGCCTGGGTCGACGGGGACGGCAAGCTCCAGCTCCGGGACGACATCTACGGCCTCGACAATCGCCTCGCGGACGCCCTTGACCCGGCCTGATTTCCCAAGGGGTTGAGGCGATAATCCGGGTTGCCAAAGCGCCGCTTAAATGCCACGATTCAGCCCTAGTCAGACCGGGTACCGGGGATGGGGTGGGGACCTCACCTCCTTCGGTAAAGGCTCGTTAACTTAATCGCCCGACACTGGGACGGTGAGGGCGCGGGTCGTTTTGGGCGAGAGACGGACGGGGACCTGGTGAAAGCGGCGCGCACCAACGGGGTGGCGGTTAGGGGCGAGGGGCGATCCACTTGCTAGGACGAATCTTGACCGCGGCCGCGGTGATTATTGGGGCGACGGCCTTTGCGACCGGCGCCAATGCCGAGGACCGGGCCCTCAAGCTCTACAACGCGCACACCAAGGAAAGTGCGACCATCGTCTACAAGCGCAATGGGCGCTTCGACAGCGACGGTCTCGCCAAGCTCAATCGTTTCCTGCGCGACTGGCGGCAGAACAAGCCGACCAAGATGGACCCCAAGCTGTTCGACATCCTGTGGGAGGTCTACCGCAAGTCGGGCGCCACCCAGCCCATCACGGTCATCTGCGGCTACCGCGCGCCTGAAACCAACGCCATGCTGCGCCGCCGCTCCAACGGCGTGGCCCAGAACAGCCTGCACGTAAAAGGGCAGGCGATCGACTTCTACATCCCCGGCGTGTCGCTGGCCAAGCTTCGCGCCCTCGGGCTCCAGGCCCAGGCGGGCGGCGTCGGCTACTATCCCGGCTCGGGCTCGCCCTTCGTCCACATGGACACCGGCAATGTCCGTCATTGGCCGCGCATGAACCGCAGCCAGCTCCTTGCGGTCTTCCCCAATGGCGGAACGCTTCATGTTCCTTCCGATGGCAAGCCGCTTCCCGGCTATTCCGAGGCGCTCGCCGCCTATAAGGCGCGCCAGGCCAAGGGTGTGCTGGTGGCTCAGGGCTCCATGGGAGGCGGCGCGGCCGCGGCGGCGAATGCGCCGGTCGAGGTCGCCGCCCAGGACGTGCCGCTGCCGCGGCTTGCGCCCGGGCGCGGCGCCGAGCCGCCCGAGGGGACCGACGCGATGGCCGTGGCGATCGCCATCGCCGAGAACGATACCTCCTTCGGTCCGGCCGAAGGCGGTCTTCTGAGCTACCCGCCCCGCGTCGACCGCGTTCTCACCCGCGATCGCTTTGCCGACGGCTTCGACGAATCGGTCGATGCCGAGGTCGATTTCGACAGCGCCTACGCCGCCGCTCCTCCGGTTCCCGATGAGTTGGCCGATGCCATGGCCGCCCGCGACCGGACGGTTCGTCCCGACCCGAACGCGACATCGCTGCCGATTCCGCCGACCGCGGTGGTGGCGACGGTCGACATCGGGGTCGACCTGAGCCGCACGCTCCGCGCCGATGCGATCACCGCCGCCGTGTTCCGCGACACCAACGAGCCCGAGGCCAGCCCGCCGGTGCTTGCCTATGCCTCGGCCCCCGGCACGGCCCCGGCCACCGATGGCGAGGAGGCCGAGAGCGTCGTCGATTCGTCCGTGCCGGTGCCGCAGCCCAATCCGCTCCGCCCCGTCGCCGCCGCGGCGCTGCCCGCTTCCGAGCCGCAGCCGGCCCGCGCCTTCACCCCCGACGAGGTCTACGGCCGGCTCCCCGACGCGACGCTCACCCTCACCAAGCTCGACACCCAGGGCCTGCGCCTCTGGATCGCCGCGCAGTCGACCCGCGAGAAGCGCTACGCGATCTTCACCATGCCCGATTTTGCCCAGATGCCGTCGCTTCTCGACAAGCCCGAGGTGACCTTCGCCGCGCGCTTCGACCGTGTCACCTATCGCGGCATGCGCACCGACCACTTCTCCGGCTCGCCCACCCAGCCGCCGGCGGTGATCGACCTCACCACTTACGAGATCCTCGCCGCCCGCTGAGCGTGCGGCCGGACCCGAGCGAAAAGCGCCGCGGTCGTCCGCGGCGCTTTCGCTTTCGGCCCGTGCCGGCGCGCGCCTCTTACTCGGCGGCCTCCGCCGCCACCGTCGTCATGCCCAGCGCGGCGAGGTAGAGGTCGAGGAGCGCCTCCTGCTCCTGGCGCTCGGCGCTGTCCTGCTTTCGGATGCGGACCACGGCGCGGAGGGTCTTGGTGTCGTAGCCGTTGGCCTTGGCCTCGGCATAGACCTCCTTGATGTCGTCGGCGATCGCCTGCTTCTCCTCCTCAAGGCGCTCGATTCGTTCCACGATCGACCTGAGCTGGTCGCGCGCGATGGCTGCGGGTCCGGCGCCTTTGGCTTCGGCCATGTCCGACGTCTCCTGATGCGATCTTGTCCCGGATGGTCCCGCGTCTTGCCCGGACTCCCGCCGGGGGTCAAGCCGTGGCGCTTGCGGCGTCCACAGCCCCGTCACGCCGCGGTCCAGCCGCCGTCGATGGGCAGCAGCGCGCCGGTGATCGCCTTGGCCTCGTCGCGGCAGAGATAGACCGCGAGCGCCGCCACTTCGTCGACGGTGACGAATTCCTTGGTCGGCTGCGCGGCGAGGATCACGTCGCGCTTGACCTGCTCCTCGCTGATCCCGCGCGCCCGCGCCGTGTCCGGAATCTGCTTCTCGACCAGCGGCGTCCAGACGTAGCCCGGGCAGATGGCGTTGACCGTGATGCCGTCGGTCGCCGTCTCGAGGGCGACGGTCTTGGTGATGCCGGCGATGCCGTGCTTGGCCGCGACATAGGCGACCTTGAAGGGGGAGGCGACCAGCGCGTGGGCCGACGCGGTGTTGATGATCCGCCCCCATTTCTTCGCCCGCATCCTGGGCAGCGCCGCGCGGATCGCGTGGAAGGTGGCCGAGAGGTTGATGGCGATGATCTGGTCCCATTTCTCGACCGGGAATTGGTCGATCGGCGCCACGTGCTGGATGCCGGCATTGTTGACGAGGATGTCGACCGCCCCGAAGGCGCGTTCGGCCTCCGCCACCATCGCCGCGATCTCGGCGGGCTTGGTCATGTCGGCACCGGAATAGAGCACCGTGACCCCGGTCCTGGCGGCGAGGTCGCTCCGCACCGTCTCGATCGCCTGCGCTTCGCCGAAGCCGTTGAGCACCACGTTGGCGCCCTCGGCGGCGAGGGCGGCGGCGATGCCGAGCCCGATGCCGCTGGTCGAGCCGGTGACCAGCGCCGTCCTGCCCTTGAGCATGATTGATCTCCTCGATAATCCGCGTCCCGGCGCCTATATATTGCATCGCACCATCATTGGCACGTCGAGATCGCGGCGCGACTTTGGTAGAAGGTGCGGGCCGGAGAAGAAAAGATGGCCACGGTCAGCCCCGTCCTCGAAGTGAAGCATCACGACCACCGCCGCTGCGCCGACGATGCGCTCCGCCATGCCGAGGCGATCTCCCGCCGCGAGGGCCTCCGCCTCACCGACCAGCGCCGGAAGGTGCTCGCGGCGCTGCTTGAGAGCCACGTCCCGGCCTCCGCCTATGACGTCATCGACCGCCTCGCCGAGCATGGCCGCCGCCCGGCGCCGGTGTCGGTCTACCGCGCGCTGGATTTCCTGGTCGAGCACCGCTTCGCCCATCGCATCGAATCGCGGAACGCCTATGTCGCCTGCGACCGCGGCGAGGATTGCGAGGGCGAGACCACCCTTTTCCTCCTTTGCGACAATTGCGGCGCGGCGGGCGAGGCCTCCTCCGCCGGCCTCCACCGCCTCATCGCCGAGGTCACCGCCCGCGTCGGCTTTGCCCCCTCGGCCCCGGTGGTCGAGATCCGCGGCCTCTGCGCCAACTGCCGGCGATGACGAGCTTCGACGGCGCATCCCGGCACCGGCCCCGCCCCTTGAGGGAGGGTCGAAACGCCGAAGGCGTTTCGGGGAGGGGTTGCTCCGCCCACGCTGACACGCATCCCATCGCGAAATTCGCCGGCGCGAGTTTCGACCTCCCCTTGTGGGGGAGGCTGGGCGCGGGCCCCCGCCCATGACCCTTCTCGACCGCCCGCTTCCCCGCCGCATGACCGTCGGCGTCGATATCGGCGGCGTCAGGGTCGGCGGCGGCGCGCCGATCGTCGTCCAGTCGATGACCAACACCGACACCGCCGACGTGGAGGGCACCGCCGCGCAGGTCGCCGCGCTCGCCCGCGCCGGCTCCGAGCTGGTGCGGGTGACGGTCGACCGCGCCGAGGCCGCCGCCGCCGTGCCGAGGATCCGCGACCGGCTCGACCGGATGGGCGTCGCCGTCCCGCTCATCGGCGACTTCCACTATATCGGCCACACGCTTCTCTCCGAGCACCCGGCCTGCGCCGAGGCGCTGGCCAAGTACCGCATCAATCCCGGCAATGTCGGCTTCGGCGAGAAGCGCGACCGCCAGTTCGCCACCCTCATCGAGATCGCCTGCCGCTACGACCGGCCGGTCCGGATCGGGGTCAACTGGGGCTCCCTCGACCAGTCGCTTCTGACCCGCCTCATGGACGAGAACGCCGCCTCCGTCTCGCCCCGCTCCGCCCGCGAGGTGACGCGCGAGGCGATCGTCCAGTCGGCGCTCATCTCCGCCGCCCGCGCCGAGGAGATCGGCCTGCCGCGCTCGCGGATCGTGCTTTCCGCCAAGGTCTCCGAGGTCCAGGACCTCGTCGCCGTCTATGCCGAGCTTGCCCGGCGCACCGACCATGCCCTCCACCTCGGGCTGACCGAGGCCGGCATGGGGTCGAAGGGCATCGTCGCCTCGGCCGCGGCGCTCGCCATCCTGCTCGAGCAGGGGATCGGCGACACCATCCGCGTCTCGCTGACGCCCGAGCCCGGCGGCGACCGCACCCGCGAGGTCCAGGTGGCGCAGGAGCTTCTCCAGGTGATGGGCTTCCGCGCCTTCCTGCCGGTGGTCGCCGCCTGCCCCGGCTGCGGCCGCACCACCTCGACGGTGTTCCAGGAGCTTGCCCGGCGGATCGAGGACGACCTCCGTCGCAACATGCCGGCCTGGCGCGAGAAGTACCCCGGCGTCGAGGCGCTGAAGGTCGCGGTGATGGGCTGCATCGTCAACGGCCCGGGCGAATCCAAGCACGCCGACATCGGCATCTCGCTGCCGGGCACGGGCGAATCCCCCGCCGCCCCGGTCTTCATCGACGGGCGCAAGGCGGCGACGCTCCGCGGGCCGGGGATCGCCGACGATTTCCGGGCGATGGTGGAGGCCTATGTGCAACGGCGGTGGGGCAGGGGGACGGAGGCACCGGGGGAGGCGGCGGAGTAGGGGAGGCGCTCGCTCACAGTAGAGCGCTCGGCCTCAACTGAACCGGATGTTCTGGTGCGCGGGGGCGCACGAAGGCAGCGAAGTAAGAAGCCGCG
>DASSPO010000416.1:0-4895 GCA_035699585.1 Bauldia sp. | reverse complement strand
AACCTGTTCGTGGCCGGGTTCATCGGATCGCCGCCGATGAACCTGATCAGCGGCGTGCTCGAGGAGCAGGCCGCAGGTGCGATGGTCAGCATTCGCCAGAAGCAGGGCGGAGAGGTCCGCCTCTATGTCGGCCCGATGCTGCCCGCCTACCGGCCCCATGTCGGTGCGTCCGTGCTTCTCGGCATCCGGCCGGAGGCCCTTACGCTGGCGAACGGCGCAGCTCGCGAACACACCGTGTTCGATGCACGCATCGACGTGATAGAGCCGACCGGCGCCGACAATCTCGCTTTCCTCACGCTCGGTGAAACCGACGTAATCGCGCGGCTGCCCCCGGGAAAGAACGCCGCCGGCGATCGCATAGAGCTGCAGATCGACCCGGAACGCACCCTCATCTTCGATCCGCGTACCGAGAAGCTGATCCGATAGGCGGACCACCCCGAACAAGCAGGAGGAATGATGGGTTACCCGGGCCAGGCGCAATCCAGCGCATCGAGGCAAGGCAAGCGGATCGCGGTGGTCGGGACCGGCGCGAATGGCGCTGCCTTCGGCGCCGACATGACGCGGGCTGGCCTGGATGTGACCTTCATCGAGCAGTGGCCGGCCCACGTCGAGGCGATGCGCGCCAACGGCATTCGGGTGGAAATGCCCGACGGGACGGAAGTGACGAAGGTGAAGGCTTTCCACCTGTGCGAGGTGGCCACCATGCGAGAGCCGTTCGACATCGTGCTCATCGTGGTCAAGGCCTATGATACCCGCTGGGCCTGCGAGCTGATCAAGCCGCTCCTTCGTCCCGATGCGCTGGTGGTCGGCATGCAGAACGGCATGACGATGGACGACATCGCCTCGATTGTCGGTCCCGAGCGAACGCTCGGCGCGGTGATCGAGATCGCAGCCAACATGTTCGAGCCAGGGATCGTCGACCGGCAGACCGCGCCGTCCGGCACATGGTTCGGGATTGGGGCGTATGACGAGAAGACACGCGGTCGCGAGGCGGAGCTGGCCGATGTTCTCCGCCATTGCGGCACCGTGGAGATCTCCGACGACATCCGCTCGGCGAAGTGGATGAAACTAGTGGTCAATGCCTCCGAATTCCTGCCCTCGGCGATCCTCAATCTCCCGCTTGCGGAAGCGATCAAGATACCCGGCATCCACGAGGTCATGCGCGCGTCGGGCCGCGAGGCGGTGAGGACCGCCCTTGCCCTTGGCCACCAGCTCGTACCGATCCTCGGAAAGGCACGGGTCGAGGCCAACGACCCGGACCAGTATGCGAACCAGCTGCTCGACACGGTGCTCACCGGCTGGACGCGGCCGAACACGCGCGTAACGGTTCTCCAGGACTGGATGAAAGAACGCCGCGCCGAGGTGGACGACATCAACGGTCTGGTCGTAAAGGAGCAGGCGAGGCTCGGCGGCGCGGCTCCGATCAACGCGGGCCTCGTCGACATCGCACATCGCATCGAGCGTGGCGAGCTGAAGGCGGATCCGTCGAACGCGGGTATGTTGACCGCACTCCTGCGGCAGTGATCTCGACCGGTGCCCGGAAACCGCGAGGTCGTTGACGATGGCGGGGAAGGGGACATGGTTTCAGCGCCGAGCGAACGAATTCCGGTGTCCCTGGTCACCGGGTTTCTTGGGAGCGGCAAGACCACCCTGATCGCGACGCTGCTCAGGCAGCCGGCAATGGCCGGCACGGCGGTGATCGTCAACGAGTTCGGTGAGGTCGGAATCGACGACGCGGTGTTCGCCGACGCCATCGGAGCCGACGGTATCCTGCTGCTTGCCAATGGCTGCCTCTGCTGCACAGTGCGCGAGGACCTCGCGCGCACCATGTGGTCGCTCATCCGCCGCGAGGACCCGCCGACCCGCATCGTTATCGAAACGACCGGACTTGCGGAGCCGGCCCCAATCCTGAACCGCCTGATGGGCGATCCTCGGCTCAGGCAATCCACGCGCCTCGATGTCGTGATTGCCACGGTCGACGCGGTGAACGGGCGTGACACCCTTGATCGGCATCCGGTGGCCGCTCGCCAGGCTGCCCTCGCCGACCGTCGCATCATCACCAAGGGCGACATCGCTCCCGCCATGTCGGTCGAAGACCTTCGGTCGCGGCTCGCCGCGCTCAACCCCGGCGCAGGAATCCGTGTGGCGAACTTCGGGGCCGTCGGCACGGAGGAGTTACTTGGCGCCTCCCTCTACGACTTCCGGCAGGGGACGACCGATCTCTCACGCTGGCTTCGGCTGCAGGACCACCGCGCCCAGCCGCTTCTGGATCAGTTCCGGGGCCGATCAGTTCGCTTCAGCGGTGGCACGGATGGCGTGGAAATCGGCACGTGGCTGCTCGAGGAGGCACGGCCGGTTTCATGGGAGGTGCTGGCCCCCCGGCTCGGTGGCATCATCGCTCGCCACGGTCATGCCCTTCTTCGCGTCAAGGGCGTGGTCCGCACCGCCGATGACCCGCGGCCGCTCGTCATCCACGGCGTGCAACGGCTTTTCCACAGTCCGTTCCGGCTCCGGCAGTGGCGGATGGATCCGATATCGGCAGTCGTCGCGATCGGCGATCGGAGCGCCGGCGACGCGGTCGCGGAGATCGCGGATGCATTTGCGTCAGCAGCGGCCGTGAGCTCCCCAGGACAGAGCGTTGCCGACGATCAAGAAAGGTGGACCGGGAGAAAGGTATAGCCAGGAACTTTCGGTCACGCCCTCCAGCGGGTGATTTCGAGCGCTTAGGCAGTCCTCCCTTGGCGCCGGCGACTGTCCTGATGCCAAGATCGGGCGGCGGACGGGGTGCATGTGCCCGTCGACTGCAAAACCGCTATACTGGACAACGTTTCAACTGTGCGGCGGGGCGTAGAAGGAGGGAAGGGAAGATGGCAATCGGTGTCCTGTTCGACTTCCCTGGCGGAACCCAGGAGCAATACGAGGCGGTCTGTCGGGACCTTAACGGCGGCAAAACGCTCAGCGTCCTGTCCGAATGGCCGGGTCCGGGCATCGTCGCTCACATCGCCGGTCCGACTTCGGACGGGTGGCGCGTGGTCGACGTCTGGGAATCGGAGGAGACTTTCCAGGATTTCGGCGCGAAGCTGGTGCCGCTCTTGAGGAAGCACCGCTTGCCGGAAGTGGCGCCGCAGATCTTCCGCGCACACAACGTGGTGCGAGCCTAAAAAGGCACCGTCGAATGCAAGGGTGGTCGGCAGGTCGACTGGGCGCCGCGCGGGCTCGGTTACGTTCCTCCGGGAGAAGGCCTCCTTGAACAAAAACAACCCGCCACCGGCAGCAGTCGAGGACGGGACGGTTCCGGGTATGGAATCAATTACGGCGCTTTACTCGGGAGCCACCGGCGCGGAGCACAGGGGTACCGGGTTGCTGACGCGCCGGATCCTGCTCCTGGTCACGATTGCCGTGGCCGGGGCGATGCTGAGCACTCTTGTCTATTCGCTGGCTATCCGTGCCGAAGATGAGCGCATCGGCAGGTTGATTAGGATAAGCGCGGAGTGGCGGGCGAACGACTTGTCCACCAAGCTCTCCAAGCCTGCGGATTCAGTGTGGGCCATTGCCACCGCATTTTCTGCGACCACCGAAGAGGCCATTCAAGTCTACGACAAGAACTTGATCGCTCAATTCAGGGAACTTGGCGAAACACGGGGTTACACATGGTCACCTCGGGTGACCGCGAGCGAACGCGACGGCTTTGAGCGTCGCATGCGCGGATTCGGCCACCGCGATTTCTCAATCCTGACATACGATGCGGCGGGAGGACTGGTTCCTGCTCCGGTGCGCGACGAGTACTTCCCGCTGGCTCGGATCTGGATCTTCGACGGGGCGCCGCCCCCTTTGGGCTTCGACCTTCTGACACTTCCGGGTCGCGCCGCAGTAATGGCGACCGCACGCGACCAGGGCTCGGTCGCGCTTTCCGATCCGCTGTTCTCTCCGGTCACCCAGCTAGTCACCTTGCTGTACGTCTCACCGGTCTATGACGGCGGCAAGATTCCCGCCACAATGGAGGAACGCCGTGCCAGTCTGCGAGGCTTCCTCGTCGGCGCACTCGACCTTTTCAACTATCTCCAACGCAGCGTCGAGGACGCCCCGAAAATTCTGTCGAACATCTACATCGTTGCGCAACCCGACGCCGCCAGCGGCGCGGCACCGATAGTACCCTTTATCAAATATTCAGTGGCGTCGGGCCGGTTCGAGAGTACGAGCGAGACGATCGATCCCGCCGCCCTTGTCGGACGCGTCGTGCCGCTGCCGCTCAACGTTGTCGACCGGCAGTGGACGGCTCTTTTCCATTACTCACCCGAAGTGATCGCCGACATGAGCACACCGTTTCTATGGACCTGGCTGGCCGGCGGGCTGTGCATTACCGCGCTGGTCATGCTCGTGACAGATATGCAATTGCGGCATACCGCTCTCGCCGAACACATGGCCGCTGCCCGAGTCGAGCAGGCGCTCAAGGAGAAGAACGTGGAGCTGGAAGCCGCCATCCGGGCCAAAGACCGCTTCCTCGCCAGCGTCTCTCACGAATTGCGGACGCCGCTCAACGCGATCATCGGCTTCACCGGCACGCTGCTCATGCGACTGCCCGGGGAGGTCAACAAGGAGCAGGAGAGGCAGCTCGAAATCGTAAGGGCCAATGCCGACCACCTGCTTTCCTTGATCAGAGATCTCATCGATCTTGCCAAAATCGAATCAGGGAAAGTCGACCTCACCCGCGAACCGATCGCGTGCCAGGCGCTGGTGGGCGAAGTCGCCGCGTCGCTTGCGCCTCTCGCCAAAGCCAAGGGGCTCAGCCTGGCGATTGACGCCCCCGAGAGGGAGGTGGTCGTGATGGCCGACAACCGCGCCCTCCACCAGATCATCCTCAACCTCGCCAGCAATGCGGTGAAATACACGGAGCG
>DASSPO010000415.1:0-11528 GCA_035699585.1 Bauldia sp. | reverse complement strand
AGCGGTAATCCTCCTCCTGATCATCGGCATATTCAAACGCGCCTGACGATCGGGGCGGATGGCTCAACCGCCGCCCCGAAATCCCTTGGCGACCAGATAGAGTTCGACCGATCCGGCTCGGCTCGCTGGCGGCTTTACGTGGTGGACACTATGGAAGTCGCGCTTCAGGGCGGTGAGCAGGTCGACCCCTGCCCCGCCCTGAAAGACTTTGGCGACGAAATGCCCACCGGACTTGAGCACGCTGGCGGCAAATTCCGCGGCCGCTTCGCCGAGTAGCGTTGTGCGAAGATGATCGGTCTGGCGATGGCCGGTGGTTGGTGCTGCCATGTCGGACAGCACAACATCGGCCTGATCGCCGCCGAGCGCCGTGCGGATGGCACGAGGGGCATCCTCGTCGAGAAAGTTCTTCTTAAGGAAGATCACCCCCGTCAGGGGTGCCATGTCGAGATAGTCGACAGCGATGACGCGCGGCTCTGCAGCGCTGGACCGAACTCGATCAGCCGCGACTTCCGACCAGCCGCCGGGCGCGGCTCCAAGATCAACGACCCGGTCGCCGGGCTTAAGCAGCCGGTACCGGTCATCGATCTCGATCAGTTTGTAGGCCGAACGCGCCCGGTAGCCTTCGGCCTTGGCCCTGGCGACATAGGGATCGTTGAGCTGCCGCTCTAGCCAACGGGTCGAACTCGCCTTGCGGCGCTTGGCTGTGCGGACACGCACCTTGAGCTGCCGATCCGCCGGCGGCCGCTCCTTAGGCATTGAGGTCTTCGGTCCGCCTGCCGGCCCTCGGACGCCAAACGCCATCCTCTGCCATCATCTCGACGAGCACTCCCTCGCGGAGGCCCCGGTCCGCAACGCGAAGCCTGTCGCAGGGCCAACGACGCCGGATCGCCTCCAGAATCGCACAGCCGGCAAGCACGAGGTCGGCACGCTCGCGGCCGATGCAAGGGTTTGCGCAGCGCATTTCATAGTCCATCTCGCGGAACAAGGTCACAAGTTCCGCCACCTGCGCTCCGCTGAGCCAGATCCCGTCTACGAGACGCCGGTCGTAGCGCGGCAAATTGAGGTGCACACCGGCGAGCGTGGTTACAGTGCCCGACGTCCCGAGCATATGGACGGTGCCGGCCGCCACGGCGGTATCCAACATGTCGACATTGGGAAAGGCGTCGAGCATGGCCGCGACTTCCGCCACCATAGCCTCAAACTGAACTGGCGTGACATCGCGGCCGCCGTGACGCTCACTCAGGTTCACGACGCCCACTGGGAGCGATACCCATTCGCGGATGCGGTCGGACATCCTGCGACGACGACTATCGCCGCCACCGTCGAGATCGAGCCAGACCAGCTCCGAAGAACCGCCCCCGATATCGAAGAGGATAACGCCGGCGGCATTGGGGTCGACCAGTGAAGCGCAGCCAGCTACGGCGAGCCGCGCCTCGGTCTCGCGCGAGACGATCTCCAGGACGAGCCCGGTTTCTTCCCGCACGCGGTCTACGAATTCGGCGCCGTTCTCGGCGCTCCGGCAGGCTTCCGTGGCAATCATCCGCGTGCGCGTCACACCGCGGTAGGCGAGCTTCTGGCCGCAAACCTTGAGCGCCTCGATGGCCCGTGCCATGGCCGCTTCGCCAAGTCGTGCCGTCTGGCCGACGCCCTCCCCGAGACGAACGATGCGCGAAAAGGCATCGACGACGCGGAAGCCGTGATCGCGGGGGATAGCCACCAGCAGGCGGCAGTTGTTGGTACCAAGATCAAGGGCCCCATAGAATGAAGCCGGTCGCGAGGGAGTCGTAGGCGAAGCCGGCGCCGCCTGAATCACCGAAGGCTGCGGAGGTGGCGCGTCCACGGCAATCGCGGGGGCGGCTGTCGCCACTTCAGTACGCGGACGGGTACCGGGCGCATAAACCGGGCCGCGACGCTTGCGCCGCTTCTTCTTCGATTTTCCGCGCCCGCCGCCTTGATGCGACATGCCGGCGGGAACCCGCTTCGCGGCGTCCGTGTTATCGGCACCGTATTCCGCCGGTTCCCGACCCATGGGCGCGACCAGCTCCGCCTTGAGCGGGTCCTCGCATGGCGCCGTCAATGCAAATTCCCTTCGAGCGCCGCGCCAGCCAATCATCGGCGCAGGAGCTCAAGTTCTGTTCAGTTTCGTCGGCCAGTCTATCAGGCGACGGGACCGTGACAAGCACGCCTGCGCCAAAGGTTGACGGATAGGAAGCTCGTACCTATAGCAAATAACGTGAAACCCATGGCAGTTGCGCCCGGCTGAGCGACTGTATCAACTCGGCTTGCCAGGCCCTTGATCTGATGGGGAATCGTCTAACGGTAGGACAGCGGACTCTGACTCCGCCAGTCTAGGTTCGAATCCTAGTTCCCCAGCCAGCCTCGAATACCCGTCCGTTTCCGGAGGGATGCCAGCGTGAGACCGTGATGCGCGCGCCGCACGAGAATTCGTTGAAGAACTCGCTCGCCGCGCTGATTGCGAGCCTGGTTCTCGTTGCCGGCGTCGCAACGGCCGCGGAGCCGAAAAGCGCCTCGGGCCAAACGGATGCGGAACTGATCGCGGCCTCCGGCTTCGGAGAAGGCGATGTTGGCTTCCTGGTCGTTGACCTTGCCGCCGATCGCGTCGTGGCGGAACACAATGCAGACAAGCCGTTTCTTCCTGCGTCGGTTGCGAAGATACCGTCGATCGCCGCCGCGTTGGCGATCCTCGGACCGAGCCACCGATTCTCGACGAAGCTCCTGGCCTTGGGCGAGGTACGGGATGGTGTTTTGGTCGGTTCGCTGACGCTGCAGGGCGGTGGCGATCCGTTTCTTTCGAGCGATGACCTGCAGGCAATGGCCAGGGATCTGGCTGCCACCGGCGTGCGGGTCGTCGACGGGAGTTTTCAGTACGACGCGAGCGCCCTCGTCGAAGTGCCCCAGATCAACGCCATGCAGCCGGAAGCGGCGGGATACAACACCGGCGTCAGTGCGCTTTCCGTCAATTTCAACCGCGTTCGCCTCAATTGGCGGAAGGATGGCGCGGACCCGTCCGCCAGCGTCGCCGCGATCAGCGAAAATCTGTCGTTGCCGATCGATGCCATCGCCCTCGCATTCGCCGAGGAGGAACCTCCAGGGCCTTTCGTCCGCGCTGGCGCCGCCTCCGAGGATCGCTGGCTTCTGTCGCCGTCTCTGGCAGCGAAGGGGGAGGACTGGCTTCCGGTGGGCAACCCATCGCTGATCACCGCCGAGGTGTTTCGTGTCCTCGCGGCCAATGAAGGCGTGGAGCTGCCGGAACCCTCTCCGGGGAGCACACCGGCGGGTGCGCGGGAGGTCGTGCGGCACGAGAGTTTGACCTTGGCCGAGCTCGCCGCGGGCGTGTTGCGCTATTCCAACAACCTCTCCGCAGAGCTCATCGGCCTCGCCGCCAGTCGCGCCCTCACTGGTCGCAAGCTTGCCATTGAGGACTCGGCCACGGCTCTCGGCGCTTGGTGGCAAGTCCGCCTCCCGGACGTCGATTGGTCAGGCTTCCTTTTGGAAAACCATTCGGGCCTTTCGCCGACCTCGCGTTCGACGCCCCGCCAGGTTGTCGCCATGCTTTAGGAGGCGGCGAAATTTCCTGATGTCGATTCTCATTACCTTCTCAAGCATATCACTTGGAAGGGCGTGAAGGGCTCGGCACGGGTCAAGACCGGCACCATGTCGTACGGGCGCGGCCTTGCCGGCTACATCGACACCGCCGCCGGAAGACGGCTCGCATTCGCCATCTTTTTTAACGACGTCGAAAAGCGGGCGGCCCTCGACGCTGCGTTCGATCCGCGCGTTAGAGCCATCGATCCAGCGTCCCGAGACTGGCGCGACCGCGCCCTCAGGCTCGAGGAGAAACTGACCACGGCGTGGGCGGAGCGATATTAAGCGTCCTCGTCCCGGATGTTCGCGACCCGCCCGTGGTCCGCCGCCGCTTAGGCGAGACGCCTTTCCTTCGTCACGCTTCGAACGGCCTGCGCGAGCGCCTCGACGGCCCTGTCGAGATGTTCACGCCCGCAGATCAGCGGCGGCGCCATCTCCAAGGCGGAGATACCAATGCCGCTTGCGAGCACGCCGGCGTCCCTCATATGGCGTACCACCGCCTTGACTGTATCGTCGGCAAAGGCTGCTCTCGTCTTCCGATCGGCGGTGAAATCGACAGCCACCCACATGCCGATGCCGCGCACGTCGCCGACGATAGGCTCGCGCGCGAGCGCGTCTTTCAACGCGCTGAGGAAGTAGGCGCCGTCATCTCGGGCTTTCGCGATGATGCCATCGCGCTCGCAGATCGCAATGTTGGCGGCGGCAGCGGCAACGCCGCCACCGTGGCCGCTGAAAGTATGGACATGGCGGAAGACCGGTAGGGCCTCGACCAGCTCCTTCCGGGCAATCATTGCCCCCATCGGAAAGTATCCTGCGGTCATCGCCTTTGCCATCGTCATGATGTCTGGCTCGATGCCGTAGTGTTCGCTCGCGAACCAGGCGCCCGTCCGCCCGAAGCCGGTGATGACTTCGTCGATGATGAGGAGAACGCCGTACTTGTCGCAGATCTCCCTGATGCGCTTGAAGTAGCCGGCCGACGGCGGCTGCACGCCGTTCGCCTGCATTACCGGCTCGGCGATGAAGGCCGCAACCAGATCCGGTCCCTCATGCAGGATCTGCTGTTCGAGGTAGTCGGCGCAGAACGCCTCGTATTCGTCATCGGGCATGCCGAAGGGATTGCGGTAGCGCGTTGGGCCGGGAATCAACGTCGTTCCCGGCACGCCCGGTTCCGAAATGTGTCTCGTCCCAAGCCAGTCGGTCACCGAAATCGCACCCATCGTCGCACCATGGTAGGCGTTCCAGCGCGCGATGATCTTGTAGGCGCGCGGCTTTCGGCCGCTGACCACCTGGTATTGCTTGGCAAGCTTGAGGGCCGCCTCGACCGCCTCCGACCCGCCACTCACGTACATGACCCGTGACAGCCGTCCGGGTGCGAGCTCGGCGATCTTCGCTGCCAGGGCCACTGCCGGTGCGACGAAATTGTCGTAGGTGCCAACATAGTGGAGCCGACCGAGCTGCTCATAGACGGCGCGCGCGATCTCGTCGTTTCCGTAACCGAGGGAGTTCGCCCGTGTGTGCGAACTCATCATGTCGAGATAGATCCGACCCTCCTGGTCTACGAGCTCGACCCCCCTCCCCTCGACATAGATGTTGGGTCCGTCGCGATGGACATCTTCGATTCGCGCGAGCGGGAAGATGCAGTGCTCGAACGCCTGCTTTCGCATTCGGTCGATGTTGGTGCCGTCGCTGATGCCCATCACGGCCTCCTGATCGCGGAACGCGACAGCCTAGCCTGCCCGATCCCGGACGAGAACCAGCCGGATCTGGGGATTCTCGCTGCGCCCAGCCCGCTTGCGAGATGCGGGTGTTATGTTATAACGTTGCACACTTCGTCGAGGGAATGAGGGAGCTGCATTTCCAATGTTTCTTCGGTCCTTGGTTTTTGGCGCTGCCTTTGCCTTTCCACTCGCGGGCGAGGCAGCCGAGTTGCCGATCACCATTGTCGCCGCCGAGAGCTTCTACGGTGAGGTCGCGGCGGCAATTGGTGGCGATCGCGTCGCCGTGGAGGGCGTTGCGCTCAGCCCGGACGCGGATCCGCATGATTTCGCCCCTCCACCGTCGGCCTCGCGCGCCGTTGCCGATGCACGGATCGTGATCATGAATGGCCTCGGCTACGACCACTGGATGGCGCCTCTCCTCGATGCCTCCGAAAATGCTGACCGTGTCGTGCTTGAGGTTGCCGCCCTGGTCGGGGCAGAGGAAGGAGGAAATCCCCACCTTTGGTACGATCCCAGTGTTGTGCCGGCACTGGCGACGGCCTTGACCGCCACGCTCGCAACGGCGGACCCCGAAGGCACCGCCCTGTACGAGAGCCGCCTCGCTGAGTACACGGCCTCGCTTCGACAGCTTGATCAGAGAGTGACCGCTATCCGCGACCGCTACGCCGGAACCGAGGTGGTGGCGAGCGAACCTGTGTTCGGACTGATGGCCGATGCCCTCGGCCTCAGGATGCTCGGCGAGGATTTCCAGCGTGCTGTGATGAACGAGACCGAGCCGTCAGCGGGGGCCATTGCCGAGGTGGAGGACCACCTTCGCTCCGGCCGGGCGAAGGTCCTTTTCTACAACAGCCAAGTGGTCGACCCCTTGACCGAGCGGCTGCTCGCCATCGCCAAGGAGGCAAACGTCCCAGTCGTCCCGGTCACCGAATCGATGCCCGAAGGGCAGACCTACGTCGGCTGGATGCTCGACCAGCTCGATGCGACGGCCAAGGCCCTGGCGGCGCCATCTTCTTGAGCGCCGTTTCGTTCGATCAAGTGACCCTGTCGCTCGGCGGGGTCCGCATTCTCGCCGACGTCGGATTTGACGTCGGCGAAGGCGAGTTCATCGGGCTCTTGGGTCCCAATGGCGCCGGCAAGACAACGCTGCTGCGTGCGATTGTTGGTCTGATCCCGACGCAGTCGGGCCGCATTAGTGTTTTCGGAGAGCCTGCAAGGCGTGGCTTGCCCGGCGTCGCGTATCTTCCCCAGGCACGAGGCACCCTCCCCACGGCTCCAATCTCTGGCCGCGATTTCATCGCCTCCGCGATCCATGGCGAGAGGTGGGGCCTTCCATTTGCGTCTGCTCGCGACCGCAACGCTGTCGAAGAGGCACTACTCCTGGTTCATGGCGCGAGTCTCGCCGCAAGGCCTCTGTCGAGGATGTCGGGCGGTGAACGCCAAAGACTGCTCATTGCCGGAGCGATCGTCGGCCGACCCCGGCTCCTCCTTCTCGATGAACCGCTGATCAGTCTTGACCAACACCAGCAGCGCATCGTCGTGGAACTCGTCCGGGAACTATCGCGCGAGCTGAAGCTGACAGTCCTCTTCAGTGCCCACGAGCTCAATCAGCTCCTCGGGGCGGTCGACCGCATTCTGTATCTCGGTCACGGACAAGCCGCGATTGGAACTGTGGACGAAGTGATGAACCCGGCGACCCTTACCCGCCTATACGGTGCGCCGATCGATGTTGTCCGAGTCGGCGGTCGTATCTTTGTCATGTCCGAGGGCGAACACGTCGAGCGCGAGCACCACCATCACGATCACGGTCATGCTTAGCTACGATTTCGTGCTACGCGCCTTCGCCGCGAGCGGCCTTGTCGCATTGGTCGCGGGGAGCGTAGGATGGTTTCTGGTACTTCGCGGCCAAACCTTCGCGGGTCACGCGCTGTCCCACGTTGGGTTCGCTGGCGCCACGGGCGCGGTTCTCATCGGCGTCCCGCCGCTCGCGGGCATGGTCGCATTCACCTTGCTTGCTGGCCTTGGAATGGGATTGCTCGCTGAGCGTCTCAGCGGACGCGATGTCGCCATAGGTATCGTCTTGGCCGTCGCCCTTGCCTTTGGACTTCTTTTCCTGAATCTCAACAAATCGACTTCGCTGCAGGCAACATCCATCCTGTTCGGCAATGTGCTGGCCGTGTCGCCGACCATGCTGATCACGCTGGGGATTCTTTGCGTAATCGCGCTCGGCATACTTGCTCTACTGTCGCGTTCACTTCTTTTCGCCACACTCCAGCCCGAGCTCGCCGAGGCGCGTGGCGTATCGCCGCGGTTGATCGGCACGCTCTTTCTCGGGGTGGTCGCGCTCGCCGTGGCCCAATCCGTCCAGATCGTTGGTGTCCTGCTTGTGTTTGCGCTAATGGTCGGACCGCCCGCAGCCGCCCAGCTGCTCACGACGCGTGTCCTCCCCGGGATCGCGCTGTCAGCGGTTCTCGCCATCGGCGAGGCGTGGCTTGGCATCACGATTTCCTGGCATTCCGATCTGCCGACGAGTTTCTCAATCGTACTCGTTTCGGCGCTGGTCTATTTCGCGGCCGTCGCCGGAACGCGCGGCAGCCGATCGGCGTAGTCCTCTCGAAATTTGACACACTTGGTCCCGACACCTAAACCTCACGCCTCACGCGGGCGGCAGGGCGAAGCAACGCGACTCCGGAGGTCGATCCACAATGGCGTTCTTTGACGCAGACAAGGCCGTCAACAACTCCGAACTCAAGGAGCTCGAAATCCTCGGCAAGAAGGTCGAGGTCAACGAGAAAAAAGGAATTCTCTATCTGTCGCGCGACGACATTACGATCGAGCTGACGGGTATCTTCGAGGAGCGGAAAAACGGCAAGATCGAGGGAACTGTAACCCAAATCGCCTGCAAGACCGGCGACGACGAGCCGACCTGGGACATTTCCGGGATGTCCTATGACTTCGAGAAGCTCTTCACGCGCATAGACGACGGGAAGCGAGAAAAGGTCATCCAGGACATATTCGGCAAGAAGGACGATATCTGGGGATCGCACTTCGACGATCAGCTATACGGCTTCAAGGGTAATGACCATGTCGTCGGTTGGAACGGAAACGACAGAATCAATGGCGGACCCGGCAAGGACAAGCTGACGGGGGACGCTACGGGCGACGACATCAACAACGGCAACCTGTGGGACGATACGTTTGTATTCAATTCGGAACTCAAGTCGCACAACATCGACAAGATAACCGACTACAGCATCGGTCACGACATCATCGAACTGAGCCGAAAGATCTTCTCGGGCTTCGAGAAGGGTCACCTGCACGAATCGCGTTTCGTCATCAGCAAACACGCTGTCGGTGAGGATGATCCGCAGATCATCTACCGCAAGGTCAAGGGCCATATCCTCTACGATCCGGACGGAACCGGTCCTGAAGAGGCAATGAAATTCGCGAGAGTGGACAGGGACAAGCCGCTGACGCACGAAGACTTCATTGTCGTCTAGAGCGCGTCCGCCGTGCCCCGACGTTCGTGCAATTGGTGATGCGCTGGTCGGCGGAGCAGGAGCGTGCTCTTTCTGCTGTTCGTGCTTGGTTGAAGGCGGGTGATCGCCCCGTCTTCAGGCTTTTCGGCTACGCTGGTACCGGGAAGACTACTCTCGCTCGGCACGTGGCGGAGGGAGTCGACGGTACTGTCCTTTTCGCCGCATTCACCGGTAAAGCCGCTCATGTCATGCGCGGCAAGGGCTGCCAGGACGCCAGCACCATTCATAGCCTGATCTACCGGATGCGCGGTGAAGACGAATCGGGTCCGACTTTCGTCCTCAACCGCGATAGCGCCGCCGCGAAGGCAGCGATGATCGTCATCGACGAGTGCTCTATGGTCGACGAGGAGATCGGCAACGATCTGCTCTCTTTCAGAAGGCCCATCCTTGTCCTCGGCGATCCGGCGCAGTTGCCGCCCGTTGCCGGCGGCGGATTCTTCACCAACGCCGACGCGGATGTGATGCTGACGGAAGTCCATCGCCAGGCGGCGGACAACCCGATCGTCCGGCTTTCGATGATCGTCCGCGAAGGAGGCCGGCTCGAGGTCGGGCAGTACGGCGAAAGCAGCGTGGTGCCGAGGCACGGCATCGAACCAGCAGACGTGCTGTCCGCCGACACCGTCCTCGTTGGACGTAACAGCACGCGACGGGCCTATAATGCACGGATCCGCGAGCTTCTCGGGAGGGCAAACTCCACTCCCGTCGCTGGCGATACACTGGTTTGCCTTCGTAACGACCGCAAGCGTGGCTTGCTCAATGGCAGCCTCTGGCACGTTGATCGTGTGCGGACTCCGCGCAAGGGCCTTCTGCGATATGCGTTGTCACCTGAGGAGGGCGAACACGGGAAAGGTCGCACGGTCGTCACGATCAATCCGGCATTTTTCGACGGCACGGCTGAAGCCTTGACACCGGCTGAACGGAAGCGGTCGGACGCGTTCGACTTCGGCTACGTGCTCACCGTCCACAAGTCGCAGGGATCGCAGTGGAACGACATCGTCCTCTTCGACGAAAGCTTCGCCTTCCGCGAGCATGCATCGCGCTGGCTGTATACGGGGATCACGCGAGCCGCCAGCCGTATCAGGATCGTACGGTGACGCCTGAAAGTTACGCCTCTCGCCCGTGAGATTTTGTCATGAGGATCCATTCCCCCGCGCGCCTGTAGCCGGGAAATGGAACGAGGGGCCGGCGAGCGTGTTCCTCGTAGCCAAGTCGCCGGTAGAGACGCATCGCAACCGTATTTCCCGACGCGACAATGATCGCCATGCCGCGTGTTCCTGCCCTCCGGCCGATTGCGTCGGCCTCCGTCAGGAGCGCCCGGCCGACTCCCGTCCCTCGATATTCTGAAAAGACAGCGAGAACATTCACGTACCAGTAACCCGGTACCTCCGCTTCGAGCTCGACAAGGGGCCGGATCAGTTCGGAAGCCTCAGCGACGTTCGCCTTGTCGACCGAATCGCCGATCGGGTACCCCACAAGGGCGCCCGCCACCTGACGGTCCACTTCCGCGATCCAAGCATTGCGCCAGGTGAATGCGCCCTCCTCACGCATGGCACGAGCTCTCCCCACTTCGAAGGGAGACTGGCCCTCCTGGGCCATGCCGCTCCAGAAATAGGATGCGAAACCTTCACTGGCGATATCGACCAGCGCGGCAAGGTACGTGGCGTCGGCGGCGGTCGCGCGGCGGATCTCCGTTGCGGCCACCGACGCTATGCCAGCATCCCGGCAGGCTTCTCGATCAGCGCCTTGAAGGCGGAGAGGAGCTGCGAGCCGAGGGCTCCATCGACGGCGCGGTGGTCGGTCGAGAGCGTGACCGTCATGATCGTGGCGATCTCAATCTTGCCCTTCTTCACCACCGGTCGCTCCTCGCCGGCGCCAACGGCCAGGATTGTGGCGTGTGGCGGGTTGATCACCGCGGCGAAATCTTTGATGCCGAACATGCCGAGATTGGAGACGGCCGAGCTGCCCCCCTGGTACTCGTGCGGCGCAAGCTTCCGGGACCGCGCCCGAAGGGCGAGGTCCTTCATCTCGTTGGAAATATCCGAGATCCGTTTTTCCTCGGCATGCCGCACGACCGGCGTGATCAATCCCCCCGGAATGGCGACGGCCACTCCGATGTCGGAGTGCTTGTGCCGAAGCATCCCGCCCTCTGTCCATGTGACGTTGGCGTCGGGAACACGCTGGAGGGCCATGGCCAGCGCCTTGATCACCATGTCGTTGACCGAGACTTTCCAGGCCGGGTTCTTGTCCTTGTCCAGCGGCGCCGCGGCGTTGATGTCGGAGCGGAGCGCGAGCAGGGCATCGATCTCGGTGTCGACGGTCAGGTAGAAGTGCGGAATCGTGGTTTTCGCCTCGACGAGCCGCTTGGCGATGATTTTGCGCACATTGTCGTGCGGGATGACCTCGTAACTGCCCGCCTCGAACAGCTTCATGACCTGCGCGTCGCCTGTCCCAGGGGCGACGCTCGGCCCCGCGGCGGCGGCCGGCGCCGCAGCCGCCGCTGCCACCGGCGCCTTGCCGGCCTTGGCCGCGTCGACGTCCGCCTTGATGACGCGGCCATGGGGGCCCGAGCCCGCGATCGCGAAGAGGTCGATACCGCGTTCCTTCGCTAGGCGCCGCGCAAGCGGCGATGCGAACACGCGATCGCCCCGGCCATTGGTTTTGGTGGGCT
>DASSPO010000414.1:0-7428 GCA_035699585.1 Bauldia sp. | reverse complement strand
GGACACCGTCAACCACCTTAACCGCGATGATCGCGTCGAGGTATTCCATCGACCAATCGCTCTCCACCGCCGGCGTGACGCCAGGCACCACATTGAGCGAGCGTTCGTCGCCGCGCACCCGGCAACCCGCCTGCTGGAGCGCCTCGATCAGCGGCTTGAGGTACTGGTCGGCGACCTTGGCATCGACGAGCAGCTTCTCGGCGGCGCCGCATACCCCCGTCCGCCGCATCTTGGCGTTGACGATGATCGACTTGGCCATCTCGAGGTCGGCGGCGCGATCGACATAGACGTGGCAGACGCCTTCAAGATGGGCAAAGACCGGAACCCGCGCTTCCATCTGGACGCGGGCGACGAGGCTCTTGCCGCCGCGCGGCACGATCACGTCGATCGCCCCGTCGAGGCCGGTGAGCATCAGGCCGACGGCGGCGCGGTCGCGGGTGGGCACGAACTGGATCGCCTCCTCGGGCAGGTCGGCGGCCTTGAGTCCGGCGGTGAGGCAGGCATGGATCGCCGATGACGAGCGGAACGAGTCCGAGCCGCCGCGGAGGATCGCAGCGTTCCCCGCCTTGAGGCAGAGCGCACCGGCGTCTGCGGTCACGTTGGGCCGGCTTTCGTAGATGATGCCGATGACGCCGAGCGGCGTCCGCACCCGCTCGATATGGAGGCCGTTCGGCCGGTCCCACGCGGCGAGCACGGTACCGACAGGGTCGGCAAGCGCCGCAATCTCCTCAATGCCCTTGGCCATTGCTTCGATCCGCTCGGGCGTGAGCGTCAGGCGGTCGATGAACGAGCCGACGAGCTTGGCTTCCCTGGCGTCGGCAAGGTCGAGCGCATTCTCGGCCAGGATGACCTCGGCGTTCTCGCGGATCGACCGGGCCATGGCGGCGAGCGCCTTGTTCTTGTCGGAGGCCGTTGCCCGGGCGAGGCGGCGGGCCGCCGCGCGTGCAGCGCGCCCGACGGCGCGCATTTCCGCGCCGATATCGGTGCGCTTCTCGTTGTGGATTTCGGCGAGGCTCAATGGTCGCTCCCTTGCGGAGACAGGGGGTCGGCCGCTCTAGCTGGTGTTTGGCACGGTGGCCGCGGCCGCGCAACCCGCATTATATCTCGTTCCGGTCGAGCCGGTTGACTTGTGGGCGCGCCGCCCATAGAACCTCCGCCCATCGACGAGCCGGGGTGGCTGACGCTCCCTTCGATGCGTCAGTCGCGTTCCGCGCTTCGACGGCGCCGACCATGGCGTGGGCCGCGCAAGCGGTTCCCGGGCGCTCGACAGAACCGAACGATGGAGAAGGTTCGAAAGCTCCCCATGGCACTGCGCATTTCTGGCAAGAACCTGGACGTTGGCGACGCCTATCGCACTCACGTGGAGAAGCGCCTCGGCGATGCCCTCCGCAAATATTTCGATGGCGGCTACACCGGTCATGTTGTGCTCGAACGCGAAGCATCCTGGCTCAGGACCGACTGCACCATCCACCTCGATACCGGCACGGTGCTCCAGGCGACGGGCCGGGCCCAGGAGGCCCACCAGAGCCTCGACATCGCCGCTGACCGCATCGAGAAGCGGCTCCGCCGCTACCATCGCCGCCTCAAGGACCACCGACAGACCCGCCGCATCGAGACCATGCCAGCGGCGAGCTACGTCATCGCCTCGCTCGACGAGGAGGAGGACGTCGCCGCAGACTATGCGCCGACCATCATTGCCGAGGAGACGACGCATCTCGGCACGATGACGGTCGGAGAGGCGGTCACGGCGATGGACCTCTCCGATCTCCCGCTCGTTGTATTCCGCAACGCCGGACACGGCGGGATCAATGTCGTCTACCGGCGGGGCGACGGTCATATCGGCTGGATCGACCCGTCGCTCGACAATAAGCGTGATCCGAAGGGTCGTTGACACAAGACGCCGGAGAACCAGATGCCGGCGCGAGGAGACACGATTTGGACTACCGATGATGGACCTGAGCGATCTCATCAAGCCTGAGGCCGTGATCGGCTCGCTGAAGGCCAACAGCAAGAAGCAGGCGATCCAGGCGATCGCCGAAAAGGCAGCCGAGCTCACCGGCCTGCCGGAGCGCGAGATCTTCGAGACGCTCCTGCAGCGCGAGAAGCTGGGCTCGACCGGCGTCGGCGGCGGGATCGCCATCCCGCACGGCAAGCTGCCTCATCTCGACCGGATTTTCGGCCTTTTCGCGCGGCTTCCCAAGCCCATCGACTTCGAAGCGCTCGACGACCAGCCGGTCGACCTGATCTTTCTTCTGCTCGCCCCGGAGGGCGCCGGCGCCGATCACCTGAAAGCGCTCGCCCGTATTGCGCGGCATCTCCGTGAGCCGGGCGTTGCGGGCAAGCTCCGCGCTTCCGCCGACAAGGCGGCGCTCTATGCGGTCATGACCGAAGGTGCCACGCCCAACGCGGCGTGAGGCGAGCGTCCTTCCATGCCCGAGCCACCCGTCCCCCGCCTTGAACTCGGGCGCCGGCCGACGATTTCCACCCTTGGAACATCCTCGGCTCGCCCGGCCAGGCGTTGATCGTGGACTGGCTCGAGGCAAGCCGGGGAGCAGGGGCGGCCGACGTCTGCCCGCTCCTTTGTCCTGATGAAGCACGCGGCTTCTGGTCTCGCTCAAGCCTACGTGGAAGCCTACTGAGCCACTAGCGGCGAGTGGCCGGCGAACGTCCGCGCCTCTACGCCCTTATCTCACGTCCACCGAACGCCCCTCCTTGCCCGAGGCCTTCACCGCCTCGAGCACTCGCTGCACGCGGACGCCGTCGGCGAATCCGGGTGAAACCGGGCGGCCTTCGAGGATCGCATCGATGAAGGCGCGCACGCCGGCCGACTGTTTGACGTAAGGGTCGAAGACCGCATCCGGTGCGACGCGGCCCGTGTAGTATTCGTCGGGGACCACGAGGGTGGAGAAGCGCGGCTCGCCGCGCCGCGCGCCATGAAGCGTCACGCCGGCTTCCGCGCCGAGGAAGCGGTGGTGTCCCTCGATCGTGCCCTCGTCGCCGTGGAGCTCGATGGTGACCAGGCAGTCGCGGTCCGCCATGTAGCTCACCGAGCTGACATCGACCAGCACCTGCGGGCCGGTCCGCATCGTCATCGCGATCAGCGCCGAGTCGTTGACCGGGAGCGGCGGCGGGTCGGCTTCGGTCGACTGGTCGACGAAGCACCGGAGGTCGGCGTTCAGCCTCGCCACGTCGCCGAAGAACCAGTGGGCCATGTCGATCATGTGCGAGCCGAGATCACCTGCCGCCCCGCTCGCGCGCCGGCCGTCGAAGCGCCACTTGTAACCCTTCCCGGGCGCGGTGGACTCGACAAAGGCAAAGCGCGCCCGGTAGCAGCGGCCGATATAGCCCCGATCGACGAGGTGCTTGACGTAGCGCCAGTGCGGTTGCCAGCGCCACGTGAAGAGGACCATGTTGATCACGCCGGCCGCCTCAACCTGCCGCTGCATCGCCAAGGCGTCGTCCAGCGTGTTGGCGAGCGGCTTCTCGCAAAGAACATGCAGCCGCGCCTCGGCCGCTGCGGCAACCATCGCCGGGTGGAGGTCGTCCGGGACCACGATGATCGCGGCATCGAGGCCGCCGGCCGCGATCATCTCGCGGTAGTCGGAGAACACCTTCGCCCCGCCGAGCTTCGCCGCCACCGCGCTGGCCGGCGCCGGGTTCCGCCCGCAGACCGCGACCACCTGCGCTCCGGGATGGCTCGCGAGACTCGGCACGTACATCTGCTCGACCCAGCCGCTCGTGCCGATCAGGCCGACGCGCACCTTGTCCATCTCTCTCTCCTTCGCAGCGGCGTCAGGACAGCGCTTGCAGCGCCCGCCCGCCGACCTTCCGGATGCGCCCCATGATCGTCCGGATTTCGGCGATCAGGGCATCGCGCTCGCCGGTATCGTCCGGCTCAGTCCATTTGTTGAGGACCTTGGCCTTCTCGTAGAACTGCCAGAGGAGCGAGTGGTATTCGACCACATCGCTCGCCGCCCGCTCGGGGAGAAGGCCGATCCGGCTCTGGTTGGCCTTGAAGAATTCCCAGGGGAAGCAGTTGCCGGCAATGAAATGGAAATTCTCCTCGGGGGTCTTGTGGATGCGTTCTTCGGGGTCGACGTTCTGCAGCCCGACGCGGATCTCCGCGGCAAGCCCGACGCGAAGGTCGCGCTTCTCCTGGCGCCGCTGCGACCAGCGGCCGTAAAGGTCGAACACGCCGGTGAACAAAGCTCCGGCCGCAGCGCCGCTCAACAAGCCGATGACGAAGGTCGTGGCGTCCATGAAACCGCCTCCTCGGGATCGGGCCGGATGCTATCGGATCGGAAGCGCCGCTGGCACCCGGGGCAGCTGCCGACACCCTGCCTTCTGACGAGAAAGATTCGCGGGCCGTCACACGGTCACGATCGCCTTGAGCGGCGGGTCGGACGAATGGAGCCAGCCGGGCATGGCCTCGGGAAGGTCGTCGAGCTTGGCGCCGTGCGTGTTCAATTCATCCATCGGGACATGACCGGCGCGGACCGCGGACATCACGGTTTCGAAATCGGCGCGGGTGGCGTTGCGGGTCGCCTTGAGCGTCATCTCCTTGCGGTGGAACTCGGGGTCGGAGAAGGTGATGTCGGCGGCGCGGACGCCAACGAATACCAGCGTTCCCCCGCTTGCAACGAAGGCGAAGGATCCCTCCATCGCCTTGGCGCTGCCGGTCGCGTCAAGGACAACGTCGTAGCGGTCGCCGCCTGTCCGCCGGTCAATTTCGGCAAGGGCGCCGTCGCCGGCAAGAATCGTATCGCGGAAGCCGAGGCGCTCGGCCAGGAAGGCGAGCCGGCGCTCCGAGATGTCCATCAGCGTCACCGCGCCCCCGGCAAGGCGGGCGAAGAGACCGGTTCCGACGCCGATCGGCCCGGCGCCGACCACCAGCACCCGGTCGTTCTTCTCGATCCCGGCGCGGCGCACGGCATGGGCCCCGATCGCCTGGAATTCGATCATTGCCGCGTCGCGAAGGGTCAAGTCGCCGGCCGGGTAGAGGTTCTCCTCGGGCACAAGGATGCGCTCGCACATGCCGCCATCGATGTGGACGCCGAGGACCTTCAGTGTCGCGCAGCAGTTGGGCTTGCTCTTCCGGCAGGCGATGCAATGGCCACAGGAAAGGTAGGGGTTGATGACGACCGGGGTTCCCGGCGCGAGGTCCTCGCTCTGCGCGCCGCCGGCGATCACACCCGACAGCTCATGCCCCATTACCCGCGGATAGGCGAGAAAGGGATGGGTTCCCTCGAAGATGTGGAAGTCCGTGCCGCAGATGCCGATCGCCCGGACGTCAACCGCGACGAGGCCCGGGCGTGGTTGCGGCATCGGCAACTCCGCCTGCTCGAGACGTCCGGGTTCGCGACAGACGATGGCTCGCATCTTTCTCCCTCCTCCTAGGGGCCTCCGCACCGGGCGGAGCGACAACCTGCCCCCGCGTCTCTTGTCCCGGGCGATCGTTCCGATTTACACTGCCCCCCGGCTTTCGTCTGACAATTTCCGTCGCCAAGGGGCAGCAAGAACCAAACGGAGCCTGCTTGCGAAGGCCGATCAGGTTGGATTGCCGACCGTGAAACTTCTGCACTCAGGGAGGAAAGACTACATGAAACGCCTGACTGGAATGTTAGCATTGGCAGGCCTCTGCGCCAGCGTCGCCGTCGGGTCCGCAGTCGCGGACACCAGCGACAAACGCATCGCCCTTTCCAACAACTACGCCGGCAACTCCTGGCGCCAGGCAATGCTGCGGAGCTGGGACAAGGTCACCAAGCCCGCCGTCGAGGCCGGCATCGTCGCCGCGGCGGACGCCTTCACCACCGCCGAAAACCAGGTCACGGAACAGGCCGCCCAGATCCAGAACCTCGTTCTCCAGGGCTATAATGCCATCGTCCTCAACGCCGCTTCCCCGGACGCGCTGAACGGCGCGGTCAAGGAAGCCTGCGACGCCGGCGTGATCGTCGTCTCCTTCGACGGCATTGTTACCGAGCCTTGCGCCTGGCGGATCGCGGTGGACTTCAAGCAGATGGGCAAGGATGAGATCCTTTACCTGAAGGACCGGATCAAGGACGAATGCAATCTCCTCGAAATCCGCGGTCTCGCCGGCGTGTTCGTCGACGACGAGATTTCGAAGGGCATCCACGAGGGCGTTGCCGAGTACCCCAACTTCAAGATCGTCGGCTCCGTGCACGGCGATTGGGACCAGGCCAAGGCCCAGGCGGCGGTTGCTGGCATCCTGCCCAGCCTTCCGGAGATCTGCGCCGTCGTGACGCAGGGCGGTGACGGCTACGGCGCCGCGCAGGCCTTCGCTGCCGCCGGTCGCCCGATGCCGCTCATCATCATGGGCAACCGCCAGGATGAGCTCCAGTGGTGGAAGGAACAGAAGGACGCCAACGGCTATGAGACCATGTCGGTCTCGATCGCGCCCGGCGTCTCGACGCTTGCCTTCTGGGTTGCTCAGAAGATTCTCGACGGCCAGGACGTTCCGAAGGATCTCGTCGTGCCGTTCCTGCGCATCGACCAGGCCAATCTCGAGGAGAATCTCGCCAACACCGAGGCGGGCGGCGTCGCCAATGTCGAGTACTCGGCCGACGACGCGCAGAAGGTGATCGACGAGGCCAAGAAGTAGACCGCATAGACCGCACGCCCAGGCGGCGCGCTATAATCGGCCCGGGGATCGTTTGACTCGGGGGGCCGTCTGCGGGCCATGAGCGTCGGCGAACGGATCGTAAGCCTGGACGGCGTCGAAAAGAGTTTCGGCGCCGTCCGCGCGCTGGCAGGCGTCGATCTCGCCTGCGATGCCGGGGAGTGCCTGGGCCTCGTCGGCCATAACGGGGCCGGAAAATCCACCTTGATGCACGTCCTCGCCGGCACGCTCCGGCCCGACGGCGGGTCGATCATGGTGGGCGGCGAGAATCTCACCGCGCGCTACGACGTACCACTGGCGCAGAGCCGAGGCATTCGTTGCGTCTTCCAGGAGCTGTCGCTCTGCCCCAACCTGACGGTGGCGGAGAACGCGCGCGTTTTCCACGCCACACTCCGCGGGCTCGGCTGGCGCAGGCGCTCGGGCCGGCTCATCCTCGACATGCTCGACGAGATCTTTCCGGGCCACGGTATCTCGCCCGGCGACGTGGTCGGCGACCTCGTCATCGCCCGGCGGCAGATGGTCGAGATCGCCCGCGCCTTCTCGGTGACCGACACGCCCGTGAAGCTCGTCATCCTCGACGAGCCGACGTCCTCGCTCGATGCGGTGCTCGCCGGCCAGCTCCTCGATTTCGTCAGGCGGTTTGTGGCGAGCGGCGGCGCGGTGATCCTGATCTCCCACCTCCTCGGCGAGATCCTCGGCACCGCGAGCCGGGTGATCGTGATGCGCGACGGCGGCGTGGTCGCCGGACGGCCGGCGGGGGAATTCACCCGCGACACCCTGGTGGCGGCGAT
>DASSPO010000413.1:0-3635 GCA_035699585.1 Bauldia sp. | reverse complement strand
CTCGCTGTTCCTCACCGCCAATGCCGACACGGTCTATTACCTTGCCGGCCTCGACCTCAGCAAAGGCCCGGTGGTGGTCGAGCAGCCGTCGAATGCCGTCGGCACGATCAACGACATGTGGTTCTCCTGGGTGATCGACATCGGCGGTCCGGGCCCGGATCGCGGGCTCGGCGGCAAATACCTGATCGTCGGGCCGGACTATGAGGGCCCGCTGCCGGAGGGCGGCTACTTTATCGGGCATTCGAAGACCGACCTCGCCATCTACGCCTCGCGCGCCTATCTGGTCGACAACGATCCCGGGCCGGCGGTCGAGAACGTCAAGAAGAACCTCAAGATCTATCCCTACCAGCCGGGCTCCTACGGCACGAGCATCGCGCAGGCGCTTGAGGGAACTGTGCGCATCGCCGGCGAGCCGAAGGTCCCCGAGACCAGGTTCATCGAAGGCAGCGGGCTCGCGTTCAACACGATCCCGCCGAGCGACTACGGCTACTTCGAATTGATCAACGAAGCCGTCCAGAGCGAACCGGCCACCAGCTACGACGTGGAGCTGGCCGGCCAGCTTGCCGCCATCGGCATCGTCCACGGCAAGCCGTTCACGCCCGACGAGCGGATGAAGAAGATCCTGTCGGACGCCGCCGCGTTCGGCAACGCGACCGGCCGGGCGCTCAACTGGCGCTATGCGATGAAGCACCCGGACTGGGCCTATTACGAAGGCTCGCAGTGGGGCAGCATGCTGTGGGAAAGCGGCGCCTTCTTCGAGACGCCGCCGCCGCTCTTTGAGGCCGGCATGTTCAAGCCGCTGCCGCCGACCGGCGCCCGCACCCTCGATTCGCGCACGGCATTCTACTACGGCTACACGCTCGACTCGCCGGGCATGATCATGCGCACGCCGGGCGTGGGCTCGCAGTACCTGATGGGCTTCCTCGACGCGGCAGGCAACCCCTTCGACGGCGCCAAGACCTACAAGGTGACGCTGCCCAAGGACGTCCCGGCCGAAGCCTTCTGGTCCTTCACGCTCTATGACAACCAGACCCGCTCGATGCTGCAGACCCCGCAGAAATATCCCCGCGCCGGCAGCCAGGGCTATCCCTCGCCGGCGGCCGAGGCGGCCGCGGACGGCACGACCACGGTCTGGTTCTCCCCCGAGCAGCCCGAGGGCGTTGCACGCGGCAACTGGGTCCAGACCGACCCGGAGAAGGGCTGGTTCACGATCCTGCGGCTCTACAGCCCGAAACCCAGCTTCTTCGACAAGACTTGGCGGTTGGGCGAGATCGAGCTGGCGCCCGGGTAAACCTCGGTTCCGCCTGTCCCGGCCTCATGTCCGGGACAGGCGGCATTGTTCTTGGGGTCGGGAGTCCGGCGACCGGCAGCCCCGCGGGCACCAGACCGTCATGCACTGCCGGCGACGGCGACCCGGCCTTGGGACCGACCGGCCAAAGTCCCCTGTTGGTCGGCCTATGCGGCAATCGGCCGGCGTTCCCCTGCCCAGCGTGCTCGATCGATTGATCCGCCGGAGTCCTGTCGAGGATTGCGAGGATTGCGGCGCGGCCCCGTTCGATGCCGCTCGGGACGGGCACCGGCAAACCGCGCCCGTGAGGCGGATCCCACGGTCCCTCACGACCCCGTCTGATTTTCCCAAGGGAGAAACGTCGTTCATGCTATAAGAAATGACACTTCTGGCGGGATCGGCCGGTTGAAGTTGGCGGCCAATGCAATCTCCTCATTCCGGCCGGCCTGGAGTCCGTCATGATTTCTCGCGTTTCATTTGACGCCGATGTCGTCCGGGGCGCGACCGATGCCGCCGACGTGATTGCCGACGTTCTCGCGGTCTCGACCGCATACGCTGTCCTTGGCGAGGCCCTCGACGGCATCATCCGCCGGTGGAATGAGGGCGCTCGCATTGCCTCCGGCTTCTCGTCAGCGGAGATCGGCGGCGAGATGTCCTTCGACACCACTGTGTTCACGGACGCCTCGGTGGCGCGTCTCGGGGTTTTCGCAAGCGACGTCACCGGGCCGGCAGAGCCCGACGATGAACCTGACATCAGCGCCCGGAAACGCCTGCAGGCCGAAATCAAGGCATCACAGACCCATGCCCGCTCGCTGCTCGAGTTGCACGTCGATGCCCTGACGACGATCGATCCGGACGGCGTCATCACCGACGTCAACCGGCAGATGGAGACTCTCACCGGCAAGCCCCGGGCCGACCTGATCGGTACGCCCTTCAAGTCCCATTTCAGCGACCCGGCGCTGGCCGAGGAAGGAATCCGGCGCGTGCTTCGGGACGGGAAGGTCGCCAACTACGAACTCTCGATGCGCGCCGGGGACGACAGGGAAGTGACCCTGTCGTTCAATGCCACCACCTTCTACGACACCGAGCACAAGCTGCAGGGCATGTTCGTGGCGGGGCGCGACATCACCGCCCAGAAGCAGGAGGAGAGCCGGCTTCTCGAACAGCGCGCCTATCTGCGCGGTCTGATCGACTCCTCGCCCGATGGCCTGGCGGTGGTGGATCTGTCGGGGATCATCACCGACGTCAACGATCAGATGTGCAAGCTTCTCGGTGTCGAGCGCGACGCGCTGGTCGGGACGAGTCCCATCCACTACGTCAGCGAGCCCGACCAATTTCATGTCGGCTTCGAGCGGCTGTTGCGCGAGGGATCCCTCGCCGACTACATGGTGACGCTCGTGACCCGGTCCGGACGGCACATTCCGGCCTCCTTCAGCGGTTCGGTGATCAGGGACGATACCGGCAAACCGATCGGCATCGTCGCCGCGGCCCGCGACGTGACCGAGCGGCAAAGCCTGGAGCAGCGGCTCCGCGACCAGGAATTCTATCCCCGCTCGCTGATCGAATCGAACATCGACGCGCTCATGACCACCGATCCGCACGGCATCATCACCGATGTCAACCAGCAGATGGAGGCCCTCACCGGACTCTCGCGCGCCGACCTGATCGGCACGCCGTTCAAGGCCTATTTCACCGATCCGGCGCGCGCCGAGGAGGGCATCCGTCTCGTTCTCCGCGAAGGCAAGATCACGGACTACGAGCTGACTGCGCGTAGCAAGGCCGGTCACGAGACCGTGGTGTCCTACAACGCCGCCACCTTCGCCGACCGGGACGGCAAGTTGCAAGGCGTGTTCGCCGCGGCCCGCGAGATCACCGAGCGGCGGCGTTTCGAGGAGGCGCTCAAGGAGAAGAATGTGGAGCTGGAAGAGGCGAACCTTGCCAGGGACCGCTTTCTCGCCGGCATTTCTCACGAATTGCGGACGCCGCTCAACGCGATCATCGGCTTCACCGGCACGCTGCTCATGCGACTGCCCGGGGAGATCAACGAGGAGCAGGAGAAGCAGCTCGACACCGTCCGCGCCAATGCCAAGCACCTGCTCTTGCTGATCAATGATCTCCTCGATCTCGCCAAGATCGATTCCGGTGATGTGGACCTTACTCGCGAACCGATCATGTGCCAGGCGCTGGTGCGCGAAATCGCTGCCTGGCTTGCGCCTCTCGCCAAAGCCAAGGGGCTCAGCCTGGCGATTGACGCCCCCGAGAGGGAGGTGGTCGTGATGGCCGACAACCGCGCCCTCCACCAGATCATCCTCAACCTCGCCAGCAATGCGGTGAAATACACGGAGCG
>DASSPO010000412.1:0-3117 GCA_035699585.1 Bauldia sp. | reverse complement strand
CACGGCGTCGAGGTCGCCGGCGGTTGCCCGCTCGACGTGACGCTGCCAGACGGCGGCGCTTTCATCGGACATGTCGGATAGGCCGGGCGTCGCCGAGGCGATGACGAAGAACAGCATTGCGGCGAAGGCGGTCAACTTCGGTATCGATAGCATGGCCTACACTCCTGCTTGGGTCGGCACGTCAACCGCCGACCATGGGCGCGTTCTGGCAAGCCGGGCCGTTCTGCATCATCTTCAAGATCTGTAGTGGCGCGTTGCATGCCGCACGCGTAGCCTTGCCGCATGAAGACCTACGGCCAGTTCTGTCCCTTCGCGCTTGCCGCGGAGATCATCGGCGAGCGCTGGACGCCGCTGGTGCTTCGTGAGCTGATCCTCGGCCGTACGCGTTTCAACGACATCCACCGCGGGCTTCCGCGCATGTCGCCGACGCTGCTCGTTCGCCGCCTGGCGACGCTGGAGGGCGCGGGTCTGGTGGCACGGAGGCGGGTCGGAAGCCGCAGCGAATATGTGCTGACCGAAGCCGGTCGGGAGCTCGCGCCGGCCGTGGCGATGCTCGCCGAATGGGGCAAGCGCTGGCTGCCCGCAACACTGTCGCGCGCCCAGGCCGACCCGGACCCCGTCATGTGGGACATGCACCGGCGGATGAACCTCGACGCGCTGCCGGCCGGGCGGACGGTAGTGCGGTTTTCCTTCGGCGATCAGCCGAAGACAAAGCGGCACCGCTGGATCGTCGCGGAGCCTCCCGAGATCGATCTCTGCATCACCGATCCTGGCTTTGAGGTCGACGTGTTCGTAGAAACCGACAGCCGCACAATCGCCTGGGTGTGGTACGGCGACATCCCGCTCCGTGACGCCATCGCCAAGGGCCTGATCGATCTGCATGGGCCGCGCGAACTCTGTCGCGCCTTTCCGTCCTGGCTCCTCCTCAACGAGCTGGCCCCGATCCCGCGCCGCAATCCGCTTCGCGCGGCGTAAACTCAAGCTTGATAATTGTGGCGCGCGCCGCGAGTCGCTATAGAGGCCGCCCACGACGTTTTTCCGAACCGAGCACGATGGACGCCAGCATCGACCAGGAGACCGAGGACGGGATCGCGAAGGCGCGTCTGATCTCGGCAGCGCTCCCCTACATGCTCCGCTACGACGGCAAGGTCGTGGTGGTGAAGTACGGCGGCCATGCCATGGGCGATCCGGCGCTGTCGCGGGCCTTCGCTCGCGACATCACCCTCCTCGAGACGTCGGGCGTCAGGCCGGTGGTGGTCCACGGCGGCGGCCCGCAGATCGGCGAGATGCTCAAACGGCTGGATATCAAGTCGGAGTTCCGCGGCGGCCTGCGCGTCACCGACAAGAAGACCATCGACGTGGTCGAGATGGTGCTCGCCGGCTCGATCAACAAAGAGATCGTGATGGCGATCAACGCCGAAGGCGGGAAAGCCGTCGGTCTCTGCGGTAAGGACGGCAACATGGTGGTCGCCGAGAAGCTCACGCGGACGGAAATCGACCCCGATTCGAATATCGAGAAGGTGGTCGACCTCGGCTTTGTCGGCGAGCCGAAGACCGTCAACCGCGCCGTCATCGACATGGTGCTCGGCGCGGAGCTCATCCCGGTGATCGCGCCGGTGGCGCCTGGAGCCGACGGCGAAACCTATAACGTCAATGCCGACACCTTCGCTGGCGCCATCGCCGGCGCGCTTGGCGCAGCGCGCCTCCTCTTTCTCACCGACGTGCCGGGGGTGCTCGACAGGAACGGCAGGCTGATCAAGGAACTCACCGTCCGCGAAGTGCACCGTCTCATTGCCGACGGCACGATCACCGGCGGCATGATTCCGAAGGTCGAGACCTGCATCGAGGCGCTGGAGCGCGGCGTCGAGGGCGTGGTCATCCTGAACGGCAAGACGCCGCACGCGGTGCTACTGGAGCTCTTCACCGACCTCGGCGCGGGTACCCTGATCCGGCCATGACCGCAACCACGTCGCGGGGCTCGTCCGGCGACGAACCGGTCCGCGATCTCACCCCCTTCGCCGTCGTCAATGCCTGGATCTTCGATCTCGACAACACGCTGTACCCGCGCCAAATCAACCTGTTCTCCCAGGTCGACAAGCGCATCCGTGACTATGTGCAGCGACTGCTTTCGGTCGACGCCGAGGAGGCGCATCGCGTCCAGAAGGATTACTACAGGCGCTACGGCACGACGCTCCGCGGGCTGATGGAGGAGCACGGTATCGCACCCGACGATTTCCTCGCCTATGTCCACGATATCGACCACTCGCCGGTCCAGCCCGACCCGGTGCTGGCCTCGGCGATCGAGCGGCTGCCGGGGCGAAAGTTCATCCTCACCAACGGTTCGCGGGCGCACGCCGAGAAGGTCGCCGAGCGCCTTGGCTTCACCAATCATTTCGAGGACATCTTCGACATCGTCCGCTCCAACCTCCTGCCCAAGCCGAACCGGGAGACCTACGATCGCTTCGTCGCCGCAACCGGCGTGGCGCCGGCGAAGGCGGCGATGTTCGAGGACCTGTCGCGGAACCTGGAAGTCCCTGCGGCGCTGGGGATGAAGACCGTGCTGGTCGTTCCAAGCCCCGGCGTCCGCGAAGTGCTCGAGGACGACTGGGAGATGGAGGGCCGCGATGCCCCCCATGTCGACTACCTCACCGACAATCTCGGCCGCTTCCTGGGCGACGTCCTCGAGGCGATCGGCAAGGGTGGGTGACGCCGGCCGGCCGTTCGCGTGCCGAAGGGCGGCCCCTTGGCCGCCCCCGGCCCTTCGTTGCCCGTGCTGTGGCGGATACTCGGGATCGTCCCAAGGAGCCGCCGGCGGCGATCACTCCTTCGGGGCGGGATAGGCGGCGTTCAGCTCCTCGATGGAGAGGAAGCCGTCGCTGTTGGTATCGATGGCCTTGAAGTCGGTCAGCTTCTCTTCGACCACTTCCTCGACCGTGAGGCCGCCGCTCTTGTCGGCGTCGTTATCGGTGAACTCCTCGTGCGTGGAAAGCTCACCCACTTCCGTCGCCTCCAGCATGCCGTCGCCATCGAGGTCCGAGGCGACGAAGCCCTGGATGGCGTTGAGCAGCACCTCGCTCCTGCTCAGCATCTGGTCTTCGTTCACGTCGGCCTTGATCA
>DASSPO010000411.1:0-12685 GCA_035699585.1 Bauldia sp. | reverse complement strand
CCGCGGAGTCCACGATCTCGATCGATCCCTTGCGGACCGTCCGCTTGAGGAAACCGTGCAGAAGCCTGTTCATTGCGTCCCCCGGCTGACGCCGTTACACCGGACGGAGCCAACTTGGCTGGCCCCGCTCTACGGGAATGTTACTACCACCTTCGGAAAGGCCTCAACCGTGGCCTCCCGATATCAACCATCGGACTTAGGCCGCCGCATCGTTCTCGCCAGCGGCCTCGGTCGGGGCCTCGGCCGGCGTCTCGGCTTCGGCTTCCTCCTCCTCCACCCGGACGGTAAGGTCCTCGCCACGGGCCTGCCGCGTCGCTTCTTCCTCGCTCCGCGCGACGTTGACGGTAATCTTCGACTCGACCTCCGGATGGAGCGCGATCGCCACCGTGTGAAGGCCGATCGACTTGATCGGTTGGTGGAGCACGACCTGAGCACGAGATACCGTGAAGCCGCCCGCCGTGATTGTCTCTGCGAGATCGCGGGCGGTAACCGAACCGTAGAGTTGTCCGGTCTCACCAGCCTGGCGGATCACCACGAAGGCCTGACCGTCGAGCTTGGCGGCGACAGCGCCGGCTTCGCTCTTCCGCTCGAGGTTCCGTGCCTCGAGTTGGGCGCGCTCGGCCTCGAACCGCTTCGCATTCTCTTTGGTGGCACGAAGTGCCTTCCCCTGTGGGAGGAGAAAGTTGCGGGCGTAGCCGTCCCGGACACGCACCACGTCACCCATCTGGCCAAGACGTGCGATGCGTTCAAGTAGGATGACTTGCATGAGAGTTCTCCTTGTCTTTGATGAGGCTAAAGGGGTGGAGCGCCGCTGAACCGCCGGGCGCGAAGGTGGAGAAAGGCTTCGGCAATGCCCAGGAAAGCCAGGAGCACGAGGGGCAGACCGCCAAAGAAAACGAGAAGAACGTAAACGGCGACGAGAATGAGAATTCGGATCGAACTGCCCAGGGTCGTCGCGTGCACGACTGCTAGGCCAATCAGTGCCAGTGCGCCTGCGAAAGCGCCTGCGACAACACCGGCCGCGTGTCCGACCGGACCTGGAAAAAAAGCGAGGACAACGGCCACAGCACAGGCGAACAGGGCCTCGTTGGGCAGGACCGCAGTCCACAGCCGGTCCCGCGGGCGGACCAACCGTCCGGAAGCTTCTGCGACGCGCGCCGCCAGCCAGAGGTTCACGACGAAAAGGATGACGAGCACCATCGCGGTGGTGAAAGGCACGATAGCGACGTTGAGTCGGACGAAGGGCTCCAGTTCCGCTGCGGTCGGCGGCGCCGAACCATCGGGCGCTTGGGACAGCCACCGGAGAAGCGCCCCGGTGATCTCGTCCGTAAGACCCTCCGGATCGTAGCCTATGATGAAGCCGACGACGACGAGGCCGAGGGCCGTTGCAGCGGCACCATGCAAGAGAATGCGGCCAATCGGGTACCACTCCATCGTCCCGGACGATTCGTTCGACCGGGACAGCCCTGCGAGGCTGCATGCCCAAGCCGTCGGTGCCCCGAAAAGAGCCAGGTAGATGATGCCAGCTGGGAGCGAAATCGCGACAGCGATCGTGCCGGCAGCCCCCGCCGCTGCAATGGCCGACGACAGGGTGCCCCAGGCAAGACCGGCGATAGCCACCGGGAGTGAGGAAAGCAGAAAGAGCGGAAGTGCCAGCAGTGTCCCGCCCAGCGGCGATATGAACAGGAGGGCTGCGGCAAAGCCGGCACCCACTCCGACAAGGGTCATCTGCATCATCTTCGTTGCTGTCCCGCCTTGTGAGCGGTTAGAGGCAGGTCGCGAGGTCCTCCCCGGCCATGCCCCAACCAAGAGTAGCGAAGAAGTGAACCGCTCTCCTTCGCTCCTCTATGTGCTACTCGTTGTGTGTCCTATTCGCTCGAACTACTTGATCACGTACGGCAAGAGTCCCAGGAACCGTGCGCGCTTTATGGCGCGGGCGAGCTCACGCTGTTTGGACGCGGAGACCGCCGTAATCCGCGACGGCACGATTTTGCCGCGTTCGGAAATGTAGCGCTGGAGGAGCCGCACGTCCTTATAGTCGATCTTCGGGGCATTCGCACCCGAGAACGGGCAGGTCTTGCGCCGGCGGAAGAAGGGGCGGCGCGTCGGGAGCTGGTTGATGTCGACCATTACTCGTCTCCGGCCTCATTCATGATATCGCCCTCGTCGCTACGGGGCCGATCGTCCCGACGCGGACGATCGCCGCGGTCACGGTCGCCGAAGCGTCCACGGCCCCCGCCCGGACGGTCATCCCGCCGGTCGTCCCGGTCGCGCTTCTGGAGCATGGCGGAAGGGCCTTCCTCGAGCTCGTCCACTTTGATGGTAAGCCGACGGAGGACGTCCTCGTGAATGCTCTCCTGGCGCTCCATTTCGGCGACCGCCGCTGGCGGTGCGTCGATGTTCATGAGCGTAAAATGGGCCTTGCGGTTCTTGCGGATTCGGTAGGTGAGGGATTTCAGCCCCCAAGGCTCGACCTTGGTCACCTTGCCACCGCCCTGCTCGATGACGCCTTTGAATTGCTCCACGAGCGCCTCGACCTGTTGGCTCGACACATCCTGCCGAGCCAAAAATACGTGTTCATATAATGGCATATTCGCCTTTCCTCATCTTCTCCGGCGCGTAGCCTCCGCGAAGCCCGGGAAAGGCGTCGCAAAAGTCTCTTCGAGAGCGGGAACACCGGAAGGCGGACCCTGTGGTCCTCATGGATAGACCATGCTTCCGTTCAGCCCCCGGCCGGGGTCCGTGCGGGACAGGGCCTTATATGCGAAGGCGAACAGGAAATGCAATGGGCGGCGGTCAACGCTTCCTGGGGGCGCCGCCTCGCCGGTTGTTATACTCCCATGTGCTCTGGTTGAATTCCCGCACCGAGCGTTCGATTGGCCATTCGCAATACGGAATGCTCCAAGCGCCCGGACCATGACAGAGCGATTGGTCGGGAAGAAGAACATAGGCGCCGCGCGGCGCCCCTCCTCGTGCGATGTACGACGACGATGCCCAGCCCCGTCGGCCAGCATACACGACCTCACACCAGCCCCGACAGCGGAGCACGTTGACCGGCGCGCCGGCCGGAATTGTCGCAATGCGAGAGTAGCTTGTGCCCGGTCCCGACCGCAGGTTGACGCTGCTCTTCGCAAAGCCAGGCGCCGCCCCGGCCGCCTGCGACGCTCCGAAGAGGACGCCAAGCGCGGCGGCAATCGTGAACAGTCGTGAATACATGGCTTCGGGTCCCGCGGCTGACCGCATCATCACGAGAACGCTTCCTGAGATCCGGGGTTCCGGTTCGTGCCCCGGAGCTAGGATCGTCTCTCCCTTGTATTCTGCCGCCGTATCCTATCACGAGGCACCTCAAAGTGTCGCCGCTCGCCGGAAAGCCGAAGATACTCCCCGTAGTCGACCTGAGCCTCGAATCGACCAATCGGAAAGCCTGGACCAGCCGTCTCCGACTTGACATGCACCGATTTGCACGGCCACAAGGCGCGAAAATTCGTTACCCAAGGGAGCTGGCGCGCGACGGTATGAGCATCGCATTCACATTTCCCGGCCAAGGCAGCCAGGCGGTCGGAATGGGGCGCGCGCTCGCTGATGCCCACCCGGAAGCGCGCGCCGTCTTCGACGAGGTTGATGCCGCGCTCGGGACCAAGCTCTCCAAGATCATCTTCGAGGGTCCGATCGAGACCTTGACCCTCACTGAGAACGCGCAGCCGGCCCTGATGGCGGTGAGCCTTGCCGCGACCCGCGTACTTGGCGCAAAGGGGGTCGGGATCGACCGTGTCGCCTATGTCGCGGGCCATTCGCTTGGGGAATACTCGGCGCTTGCCGCTACCGGAAGCCTCAGCATATCGGACGCTGCGCGGCTGCTCCGCCTCCGCGGCCGCGCGATGCAGGAGGCGGTCCCGGTCGGGGAGGGGGCCATGGCGGCCCTTCTCGGGCTGGACCTTGAGGCGGCGAACGCGATTGCCTCGGAAGCGGCTCAAGGTGAGGTTTGCGCTGCGGCCAATGATAACGGGGCGGGGCAGGTCGTCGTTTCTGGCAACAAGGCCGCGGTGGAGCGGGCGGTCGAGATCGCCAAGGCACGCGGTGCACGCCGGGCGGTGCTTCTTCCGGTGAGCGCTCCTTTCCATTGTCCGCTTATGGAACCTGCCGCCAAGGTCATGGCCGCGGCGCTGAGGGATGTGACCATCAAGGCGCCGGCAGTCCCGCTGATCGCGAACGTGTCCGCCCGCCCGGTCACCGATCCCGAGACGATCCGCAAGAACCTTGTCGAGCAGGTGACGGGCCTGGTGCGTTGGCGTGAGACGATCGCTTTCCTCGCCGGCGCCGGCGCCACCGTCTTTGTCGAGGTCGGCGCCGGAAAGGTCCTCTCAGGCCTCGCCAAGCGGATCGCGGAAGATGCCGAGACGCTCACCGCCGGCACGCCTGAAGACATCGATGCCGTTGTAGCGAAGCTCTCATGAATAATGGACGAGGCAACCTATGTTCGACCTGAGCGGCCGGAAGGCCCTGGTGACGGGCGCAAGCGGCTCGATCGGGGGAGGTATCGCGCGCGCCTTGCACCGGCAGGGGGCCACGGTCGGCCTGTCGGGGACGAGGCAGGAAGCGCTGGAAGCGCTGGCGGCTGAGCTCAATGAACGCGTTCATGTCATCCCGTGCGATCTTTCCGACGATGCAGCGGTCGAGGCCTTGGTGCCTGCCGCCGAAGCCGCAATGGGTGACCTCGACATCCTGGTCAACAATGCCGGCCTCACGCGGGATACGCTCTTTGTCCGGCTCACTGACGAAGACTGGAACCGGGTTATCGCGGTGAATCTTACCGCTGCGTTCAAGCTGTCTCGCGCGGTTCTCATGGGCATGATGCGCCGGCGGCATGGGCGCATCATTTCGGTGTCCTCTGTTGTCGCCTTCACCGGGAACGCGGGGCAGGGGAACTATGCCGCCTCAAAGGCCGGTCTCATAGGTATGACCAAGGCGCTCGCACAGGAGGTGGCCAGTCGCGGCGTTACCGCCAACTGCATCGCGCCTGGATTCGTCGGCTCCGCGATGACCGATGCGCTGAACGAAAAGCAAAGGGAGGCGATTCTCGCACGGGTGCCGGCAAAACGCCTCGGCACGGTCACCGAGATCGCTGCGGCTGCCGTCTATCTCGCCAGTGACGAGGCGGCCTATACCACCGGCCAGACGATCCATGTCAATGGCGGTATGGCTATGATATGACAAAGGAAACGGTTGCCGTTCGGATGCCGCGCTGCGGCGTTCCGTACCGGCTTCCGGCCGCTGGTCAAGCCGGGGGAAGTATGTTAGGACCGACCCCGATGCCGACGTCCGGGCGGCGCGTTCGACCTGCGCGGTCGGCAGTTCGGCGATGCTGCACCAAGAAATTTGGGCGACTCTCCCCGTTCCCGTGCGCAGGCCATGACCGATCGCTCGTGGGAGGGACGGCTCTTCCGGGGTGGTCAAGTTTGGGCAATTTGAGGTTCTGAGACATGAGCGATATCGGTGATCGGGTGAAGAAGATTGTGATCGAGCACCTCGGCGTGGATGCCGAGAAAGTGCAGGACAATGCGAGCTTCATCGACGACCTCGGAGCGGACTCCCTCGACACGGTCGAGCTCGTCATGGCGTTCGAGGAAGAATTTGGCGTCGAGATCCCCGACGACGCCGCGGAAACAATCCTGACCGTCGGCGACGCCATCAAATTCCTGGAAAAGAACGCCGCCTAGCGGCTACCCGGAAGCGTTGAAACCGGAACTTCCGCCCCAAGCGGAATCGAGCCGGAGCACGCCATGAGACGTGTCGTTGTCACAGGCCTCGGCATGGTGTCGCCGCTCGGTTGCGGCGTCGAGGTAAGCTGGAAGAATCTGCTTGCGGAAAAGAGCGGCGGCGTAAGGATCGTCGACTTCCCCGTCGACGATCTCGCTTGCCAGATCGCCTGCCGTGTTCCTCGCGGGCCGACCGCCGAGGGACTGTTCAATCCCGACGACTGGATGGAACCCAAAGAACAGCGGAAGGTCGACGACTTCATCATCTATGCTATGGCTGCCGCCGACCAGGCGCTTGACGATGCCGACTGGCACCCGACCGGATACGATGATCAGTGCGCGACGGGCGTGCTGATCGGCTCGGGTATCGGCGGCATCGGTGGTATCTACGACGCCTCGATCACGCTGTTCGAACGCGGTCCTCGCCGCATCAGCCCCTTCTTCATCCCGGGGCGGCTGATCAATCTCGCCTCCGGCCAAGTCTCGATACGGCATGGGCTCAAGGGACCAAACCACGCCGTAGTCACTGCCTGCTCGACCGGGGCGCATGCCATTGGCGACGCGGCGCGGCTCATCGCACTTGGCGATGCCGACGTGATGGTGGCCGGCGGCAGCGAGTCTCCCGTGAACCGACTGTCGATCGCCGGCTTCGCCGCGTGCCGCGCGCTCTCGACCGACTACAACGACCGGCCTACCAAGGCTTCACGGCCTTATGATCGCGACCGCGACGGATTCGTGATCGGAGAGGGGGCCGGCGTTGTGGTTCTCGAAGAGCGGGAACATGCGCTCGCCCGCGGTGCGAAGATCTACGGCGAGGTGGTCGGTTACGGACTGTCGGGCGATGCATATCACATCACGTCACCGGCCGAGGACGGTGACGGGGCGGAGCGCTGCATGCGCATGGCAATGAAGCGCGCTGGCATCACAGCCGACGAAATCGACTACATAAACGCCCACGGTACCTCGACCCAGATGGGTGATGAAATCGAGCTCAAGGCGGTCGAGCGGCTTCTAGGCAACGCCGCGGGCAAAGTATCGATGTCCTCAACCAAGTCGGCGACCGGCCATCTTCTCGGGGCAGCCGGCGCGGTTGAAGCCATCTTTTCCCTACTCGCCATTCGCGACAACGTGGCGCCGCCCACCATCAATCTCGACAACCCGTCGGTCGACACAGCGCTGGACCTCGTTCCACATCATGCCAAACAGCGCCCGATCGACGTTGTGTTATCGAACTCGTTCGGCTTCGGGGGCACCAATGCTTCGCTGGTGTTCCGCCGTCACGCCGTCTGAAGAAGGTCTATCCCGCTCCCGCCACAATCGGTGTTACAGTCACCGCCGAGCATCCCGAAGAACAGCGGAAACGGCCCGAGACGCGTGACATGAGCGACATCCGAAGGGACCAGTACGGCAGCGACGCCGACATCCTGTCAGCCCGCTTGGTCTCCGCCAGCCGGGTTGCGCCGAAAAGTCCCACGGAAGCTCTTCAGCCCGAGCCGGTCCCGCCGCCCCCAAAGCGTTCACGGGCCGTCCGCCATCCGCTTGTTGTCTTCCTGAACTTCGTCCTCACCATCGTCATCGTTGCCGTGGTCGTATTTGGGGGTGGCCTGCTGATCGGCAAGATGCAGTTCGACAGGCCGAGTAGCCTCGACCAGGCTCGCACCATCACGGTCGATCGCGGAGACGGCGTGCGGGAGATCGCCGATCGGCTCCAGCAAGACGGGGTCATCTCGTCGAAGTGGCTGTTCATTGCCGGCGTCTGGTTGAGTCGTGAGAGCAATAACCTCAAGGCAGGCGAGTACGCCATTCCTGCTCACGCCTCGATGCGCGACATCATGGATCTGATGGTCGAAGGCAAGAGCGTGGTCTACCGCATCACCATCCCCGAGGGCCTGACGAGCGAACAGGTCGTTGCATGCCTGACCGCGGACGGCGTCCCCGCGGGACAGGACATTCCGGGCCTCACCAGCGACCAGGAGGTCAAGTGCCGCGAATCGGCGAGCGCCCTGGAAGGCCCGCCACCACCGGTTCCGCCGGAGGGCTCGATTCTTCCCGACACCTATGCCTTCAGCCGCGGCGATACGCGAGCCAACCTGCTCAGCATCATGATGCGCGAACGCGACCGGGTACTCACCGAGGTATGGGCACGGAGAGCGCCGGACCTTCCGCTCAACAGCATCGACGAACTCGCGACGCTCGCCTCGATCGTCGAGAAGGAGACATCGCTTGCCGACGAACGTACCCGCGTCGCCGCAGTGTTCATCAACCGGCTTCGGCTCAACATGCGGCTCCAGTCCGACCCGACCATCATCTACGGAGTATTCGGCGGCAAGGGAAAGCCGGACGGCTACGTGATCACCGTCGAAGACCGTGACAAGCCGACGCCCTACAACACCTACACGATCGACGGACTGCCGCCCGGACCGATCGCCAATCCGGGACGCGCGTCACTCGAGGCGGTGGCCAACCCATCGCGGACGCGTGATCTGTTCTTTGTCGCCGACGGCTCGGGCGGCCATGCCTTCGCCGAGACCTACGAGGAACACCTTCGAAACGTTGCCCGCTGGCGGGAGATCAACGCCGACGCGCCGGAGTTGCCAGCCGAGGCCGGGACTGACCCGGCCCTAGCAACCGAAGAGCCTCCTGAAGGCCTTGAGGAGCCCATGGCGCTCGCGCCCGGGGATCAGTAAGGTCCCGCGGACTTGCTGGGGCGGCCAGCCGCCCTTATCCGCGCGGCAGATACGGGGGCGGCTTGCCGATGGCGCTCGAAAGCATGACGGGTTTCGCTCGCGCGGACGGCGGCGCCGTCTTCCGTTGGTCGTGGGAACTCCGCAGCGTGAACGGCAAGGGCCTCGATATTCGCATTCGCGTCCCGGCCGGCTATGAGCGGCTGGAGCCGGCAATCCGCGAACGGATTTCGGCCCGGCTCACGCGGGGCAATGTGCAGGCGATACTGTCCGTGGATGGCCGTCTTTCCGGACAGCGCGTCACGATCGATGAGGCCGTACTTGGTCAGTTGATCGAGGCCATGAGCCGCATCGGCGAGCGGATCGTGGTCCAGCCGCCGACCCTCGACGGCCTGTTGTCGATTCGCGGCGTGGTCAATGTCGATGAAGCGGAGACAGACGAAGCGGCCCGAACCGCAATCGATGCGGAACTGATTGCTGGGCTCGACGCGGCGATCACCGACCTCGTCCGGTCCCGACAGCGGGAAGGAGACGCTATTGGCGGGTTACTCGCCGCGCGGATCGACGAGATCGCCGCCCTGACGCGTCGTGCTGAGGCGGCTCCGGCACGCCAGCCGGAGATCATTCGAGCGCGTTTGGCGGAGCAGATCGCGACGCTGCTAGACGCGGCGCCAGCGCTCGACCCGGACCGGCTCTATCAGGAGGCTGTCATCCTCGCTACCAGGGCCGACATCCGCGAGGAGATCGACCGGCTTGACGCGCATGTCGCGGCCGCCCGCGACCTTCTCGCAAAGGGGGGAGCAGTCGGCCGCCGTCTTGACTTTCTCGCTCAGGAATTCAATCGGGAGGTCAACACGCTCTGTGCCAAGTCGAACGACCGAGGGATCACAGCTATCGGCCTTGAAATGAAAGCGGTCGTGGACCAGCTCCGCGAGCAGATCCAGAACCTGGAATAGCCACGATGACGGTCGACCTTCCGCGCCGCGGCCTGATGCTCGTGCTTTCTTCACCCTCGGGGGCGGGTAAGTCGACCCTTAGCCGGCTGCTTCTCCAGGATGAAGCGGATCTCTCGCTTTCGATTTCGGTGACTACGCGTTCGCGGCGGCCGAGCGAGGTGGACGGCGTCCACTATCATTTCATCGATCCGGGGATGTTCGCGGCAATGCGCGATCGCGGCGAACTCCTCGAATGGGCGGAGGTGCACGGCAATCTCTACGGCACCCCGCGTCAGCCGGTCGAAGCCGCGCTTGCCGTGGGCCGCGACGTACTCTTTGACATCGACTGGCAGGGGACCCGCCAGATCGCAGAGGCAATGCCAGACGATATCGTGCGCATTTTCGTGCTGCCGCCGTCGATGGCCGAGTTACGCGCAAGGCTCGAACGCCGTGCGGAAGATGGCGCAGACGTAATTGGCCGACGCTTGGAGAATGCCCGGACCGAAATCGAGCACTGGGAGGAATACGAGTACGTCATCATTAACGAGGATCTTCAGAAATCGCTGGCGATCGCCCGCACTGTCCTTCGCGCCGAACGGCAAAAGCGCGTGCGTCAGCCCGGCCTCGCAGACCACGTAAGGCGGCTTCTTGCGGAATAGTCGTGCTTCGCCTAGTCCGCACCGCCGGTGACGAGATTGGCCAGGGCGACAAACCCCCGAACATCGATTTCCTCTGCGCGCCGGGTCGCGTCGATTCCCGCTGCCTCGATCAAGGGCACCGGATCGGCCCAAAGCGACCTCAGACTCTGGCGGAGCATCTTGCGGCGCTGGCCGAATGCGGCCGCCACTACGCGCTCGAGCACGTCTGGATCCGCGGGTAGCGGAGATGGCCTCGGCGTGAGCCCGACGACCGAAGACATCACCTTGGGGGGAGGTGAGAAGGCGGTTGGCGGCACGTTGAACAGAATGCGAGCGTTGCTCCGCCATCCCGCTAGCACGCCGAGCCGGCCGTAGGACTTGGTGCCGGGTGTGGCGACGATGCGCTCCGCGACTTCCCGCTGGAACATGAGGGTCATCGATTCGAAGTAAGGCGGCCACGGTTCAGTGCGAAGCCAGCGGACAAGTAAGGGCGTCGCGATGTTATAAGGAAGGTTGGCGACAATTCGCGTAGGCCCTTCCGCCAGGCTGAGATAGTCCACGGTGAGTGCGTCGTCATGGACTACGTCAAGCCGGCCCGGATAGCGGCCTGAGATTTCGGCAAGTGCCGGCAGGCAACGGTCGTCGCGCTCGATGGCGATGACCTTCCTTGCCCCTCCTGCGAGGAGCGCACGCGTTAGCCCTCCCGGGCCCGGACCGACTTCGATTACGGCAACGCCCTGCAAGTTTCCCGCGGCTCGGGCGATCCGAGCCGTAAGGTTAAGATCGAGCAGGAAGTTCTGGCCAAGGCTTTTGACGGCGGAGAGTCGGTGACGGGCGATGACGTCGCGAAGCGGTGGCAGGTCGTCGATCGCGCTCATGCCGAACGTTCGTTGGAGACGAGCACGGCTGCGAGGCGAAGCGCCGCGGCGAGACTCGACGGGTCACCCCGACCAGTGCCTGCAAGATCGAATGCGGTCCCGTGATCGGGCGAGGTGCGGACGAAGGCGAGTCCGAGCGTGACGTTTACCGTCTCGGAGAAAGCAAGTGTTTTCGCGGGGATAAGGGCTTGGTCATGATACATGCAGATCGCGGCGTCATATTCGGCGCGCGCGGCGGGATGGAACATCGCGTCGGCCGAAAGCGGCCCGATCACGTCGATACCCTCGGCGCGGAGCGCCGCGATGGCCGGGGTGATGACCGTCCGGTCCTCGAGACCAAGTGCGCCGCCTTCGCCCGCGTGCGGATTGAGGCCCGCCACCGCGAGCCGTGGATGGGCCACCCCAAACCGGCGTCGAAGGTCGCCTTCCACGATCCGTGCGGTTCCGACGATCATCTCCTCGGTCAGAAGTTCAGCCACGGCACGTAACGGAACGTGAATTGTCACCGGAACCGCACGAAGCTCGGGACCGACGAGCATCATTACCGGTCGCGCCGGGCGTCCGGTCCAGGCGGCCGACAGGGTTCCGAGGAATTCGGTATGGCCCGGATGGCGGAAGCCGGCTGCGTAGAGCGACTGTTTGCTGATGGGATTGGTTACTAGTGCTGCGGCGGCGCCCGATCGAACGTCACCGACCCCGCGGGCGATCGCCTCCACGACCGCCGTCGCATTCGCCGGGTCCGCTCGACCCGCCGTTGCGGAAACCGATGCCTGCAGGGGCACCACTGGCAGGGCGTCGTCGAACGTCGAGGGAACTTCTTCCGGCGCGACTGCCACGATGCGATCGGAAAGCCCCAAGTCCCGCGCGCGAGCGGCAATGAAGGTGGGATCGGCCAGAAGATAGAACGGGGGAACTCCAAGTCGCACCCGGTCGCGCCAGACCGCCAGGGTAAGATCGGGCCCGACGCCGCCGGGTTCGCCCATTGTGAGGGCCAGCGGCGGCAATGGCTGCAAGGTTCAGCGATCCTTCGGCGGTGTCGACATATCCCGGTGCCGGGACCTGCTCACCTATATTCGATGACGGCCTTCTTGCGAAGCTCGTCCATGTATTCCTTGCCGAGATCCTTGTTTATCTCGTCGAGCAGCTTCGCCTCGGCCTGGACACGGGCCGCGGCGTTGCTCTGGATCGCCTTGGCCGTGCAGACCGCGAGAAGCGTGTACCCTTCTTCGGTCTTGCGGGGCCGGGTTACCTTGCCTGGCGGGGTTTCCTTGATGTCCTGGAAGTCAGGCGAACCTTCGAGCTCCTCCGATGTCCGGCGGATGGTGCTCCGCACCACGACTTCCTTCAACTGGCGCGCCTGCTCGACCACGCCGTCGCAGCCGGCGAACCGGCTTCGGAATGCCTCTGCTTCCCGGCGGCGCTGATTGGAGAGACCCGCCGGTGATCCCTTGGGCACGACGAAAATGATCGGCTTCAAGGTGTATTCCATGGTCTGGATATTTTCGGAGCCGGCTTCGGCAAACATCGCCGCGGTGACGTCCGAGCTCTTGACCGAACCGCCGCGGAGTCGCATCCGCATTTGGACAAGTTGGGCCCAGACCATCTGGGCCTTGATCCGACGCCGAAGCGTGTCGATGTCGACGCCCTGTCCTGCGAGCGCCTCGGTAAGCTGCTTCGGCGTCATCTTCACGCGCGCTGATATCTCTTCGATCGCGACGTCGACGCGTGCATCGCTTACCCCAACTCCATTCTTCGCCGCTTCTATGAACTGGATCGTCTCGTCGATCAGTTCCT
>DASSPO010000410.1:0-3062 GCA_035699585.1 Bauldia sp. | reverse complement strand
CGTCTTCATTGGTGCGATCCTTCTCCTGGTCGCCGCAATCAGGCTTCTGGGTGGCACGTTTCAGCCGCGTCACCACTTTGGCCTCGAAGCATCGATCTGGTACTGGCACTTCGTGGATGCGGTCTGGCTGCTCCTGTTCGTGGTCTTCTACTGGTGGCCCGCGGCGGATGCGTCGCTCGAGCGGACGCTCCGGTTGTGACCCACTGCGGTCCGGACGCACGTCGGCCCGAGGGGATGCGGGCGCTGGTCCGGGACGAGACGAGCGAGGACCGGGTCGTCGCGTCTCCACTTCCCGCGCCCGTACAACACCCGAGTCGCGCGGCACTTTCCACGGGGACGACAACGGCTCAGGGTTCAGTTTCGTGGGGTACGCTGAATGTCAGTTCAGTTCGTTCTTCCGGAACACGCCTCGCGCCATGATGGCCGGCATGTGGGCGCCGTCATGGGCCAGCAACGTGATGTCGGCCAGGGGATCACCGTCGACGACGATGAGGTCGGCGAACGCGCCGGGCGCGATCGTGCCGATCTTTCCTTCCATGCGGCAGAGCTTCGCGCCGACGGTCGTGGCCGAAGCAATGATCTCGGACGCCGGTAGAGCGCGGGAGAGAATTTCGAACTCCATCGAGTGAAACTTCATCAGACCGCCCAGGAGGTCGCTGCCAAAGGCCATTGGAAGGCCGGCCTCGCGCATGATGGCAAGCGACTCCATGCCGCCCTTCCGCACTGTTTCGATTTTTGCCGCAGACTCCGGCGGCAATCCGAGAGCTGCTCCCTCGAGTGCCAGGCTTTCGTAGGCAACAAGCGTTGGCACGGCGATGCAGCCCCGCTCCGCGGCCCGCTTGGCGGTATCCGGCCGGATCAGATTGCAGTGCTCGAGGGAATGGACGCCGCAATCGACGGCGCGGGCGATGGCGCGGTCGGTGTAGAGGTGTGCGGAGACATAGAGGCCGGCATTGTCGGCTTCCTCCACCGCCGCCTCGATCTCTTCCACGGAAAATCCCAGCGCATGGATGGGATCATTGGGCGAGGCGACGCCGCCGTTGGCCATGAGCTTGATGAACTGCGCCCCGGCTTTTACTTCCTCGCGGGCGGCGCAGCGAATTGCGTCGACACCGTCGACGACTCGCGACATCGATCCGACGCGTTCGTGGAAATCGCCGTCGCGATCATCACTCCGCGCGCGGAAGTCGCCGTGGCCGCCGGTCGGGGACAGCGCCTTGCCGCAGATGATGAGCCGCGGGCCGGCAATCAATCCTTCCTCGACAGCTTGCACCAGGCCGAGGTCGGCGCCGCCGAGGTCGCGCACGGTGGTGAAGCCTCTCTGGAGCATTGCCTCCATGATGCGCGCCGAGCGAAGCGCGGCGAGCGAGGAAGGCAGCATTGCATTGGCGCCGATATTGACGAGGCTGGCATTGACGTGCACGTGGCAGTCGATGAGGCCGGGCATCAGGGTCTTGCCGCGGAGATCGACGACTTCGGCATTGCTTTTGATCGGCGTGTCGGACACCTCGCGCACTTGGCCGTCCTCAACGAGGACGTGGAGCCCGTCGATCAAGGCCGCGTGCTCGGGTTGGAGTACACGGCCATTGGTGAAGAGATAGGAGGTCATTGGAGGATCCCAGATTGTCGCCCGCGCAAAAGCGGGCTCCGGCAAACGATGGCGTCAAAGGTCAAGCGTGACGGGTTCTAACGTGCGAGAAGGCTGGCCAGGTGGCATCGGCTCTGGAGACATCGGTGGATATCGGGCCCCGGCTGCGCCGTATGGCAGGTGAGCGTCACCGGCCATATCCGTACACCGCCTTTGCCCGCTCCGGCGTGACGTACCCGTTCGCGATGTCAGCGGCGATGGCCGTGCGGTCCCGTGCCTTGGGATCACCAAAGCCCGCGCCGTTGCCTGTCGAGATCCGGATAACGTCCCCGGCATTGAGCGGTACGCCTGTGGCAATGGCATAACGCTCGCGGCGGCCGTCATTGCGGAGGACCTCGACAAAATTGCAGGTGCCCTCGTTCCCGCCTTCGAGGCCCCAGGGTGGGATGCGCGAGCGGGTGTAACCCACTGTCATCCAGGTGCCGTCGGCGCGGACCCGATAGTCGACCCTGATGCCCTTACCCCCGCGCCAGCGCCCCTCGCCGCCCTCCTCGGGGTTGAGCGCCGCCTGGTCGACATAAAGCCCGTAGCGCGACTCGGCAACCTCGGCGGGGCAATTGAAGGTCTCGCCGTGGAAGCCCGAGAAGATCGCCGAATTGCCGTCGCGACCGCGCGCGCCGCCCCAGCCGCCGAGTTGCGGTTCGACGATCGTGAAGTGCCGTCCGGTGTCGGGGTGTGGGCCACCGATGACAGTGCCGCAGATCGAGCCGAAATTGCCTGCCGGCAAGAGGCTCGGCATATGCGGCGCAAGGCAGCGAAGCATCAAATCGTAGACCCGGACCTCGACCTCGAAATAGAAGCCATGCGCCGCCGGCTCCTTGGCGTCGAACACCGAGCCGTGCCTGGTGAGCACTTTCAGCGGCCGGAACGAGCCGCCGTTCGCCGGCGCCTGCGGGGCCGCGAGCGCCTTGAAGGCCATCTGGGCGCACACCGTGACGCCGTCCCGGCTGGCATTGTGCGGTCCCTGCACCTGGTCGGGATTGTCGCGAAGGTCGACTATGAATTCGTCATCGGTGATCTCAATCGCCACTTTGTGAATCGCGCCGTCGTCCTGCTCCTCCGCGAGCTCGAAACGCCCCTTGGGCAGTGCGGCGAGCGCCTTCCGCGACACCTGCTCTCCGTAATCCATGAAATGCGCCATGGCCGCCTTGAACGTGCCGATGCCGTATTTCTTGGCGATCTCCACGAGCCGGCGTTCGCCGATCCGGACCGCCGCGATCGCCGCCCACATGTCGCCGCGGAGGAAGTCCGGGAGGCGCGAATTGACCGTCATGATGTCCATGACGGAGGCGTTGGCGACGCCCTTCTCGATGACCTTGATCGCCGGGAGGCGAAGACCCTCCTGAAAGATCTGGATGGCCTCGGTCGACATCGAGCCCGGAGTCATGCCCCCAATGTCGTTCCAGTGCGCGAT
>DASSPO010000409.1:0-10704 GCA_035699585.1 Bauldia sp. | reverse complement strand
TGACTTCCTCGCCGGCGGCGCATGGTTAATCCGTGCTTTACCAAAGCCGCGATACGGTTCCCGCAGGGGACGACGGGGACCGTGGGGCGATCGGGGAAGGCCGCGGCCGCAATCGGCGTGCCGCGGCCTTGCCCCACGTGGCCGGTCCGCGCGGTCCGCGCCACCCGCGGAGCTGGGCACTGCCCGAAAGGGAAATCGTGGCGTCTCGCAACAGGGGAGGGTCAATGCGATCGACCAGATCGGTGCCGCTCGCGGTTTCCGGCGAGAGCCCGGTCCGCCGCCTCGTCAGGCGCAACCTGAGCGCGATTTCGGGGCTCGCGCTGCTTGCTCTCTCGGCGGCGATTGCGGCGAGCCTCGCCACCTGGACCGTCGACGACCCGAGCCTCAGCCACGCCACCGACCGCGATCCGCGGAACGCCCTCGGCGTGCCGGGCGCCGTCGTCGCCGACCTGATCATGCAGTTCCTCGGCCTCGCCGCGATCGCGCTTCTCCTGCCGCCCGTGGTCTGGGCCTGGCGGCTCGTCTTCGGCCGCGAGCCGAGATTCGGCTGGCGGACGTTTGTCAGCTGGGTGGCGTCGACGCTGCTCGCCGCGCTTTCGCTTGCCACGCTGCCGGTGATCGGCACGTGGCCGCTCCCTACCGGCTTCGGCGGGGCGATCGGCGATATCCTTCTCCGCGTTCCGGCCTTCTTCCTCGGCGCCACGCCGACTGGCATCACCGCCGCCGTCCTCTGCGTCGCCTTCGCCGTCCTTGCCGTCTTCCTCGGCATTCGCGCCTGCGGTTTCCGCATTCTTGGTCGAGCCCGCGAGGATATGTCCGGCGAAGACCTCGGAGAGAAGGCCCCGCGCTCCGGGTCTCGGCCGTCGCGTCGCGTCGTCGTCGCGGTCGAGGACGATGACGATGAGGAGGACTATGACGCGGATGTTGAGGCCCCCGCCGACGAAGAGGATGACGATCGGCCGCGTCGCGGTGCCGTCCTCTACGGTGCGATGGCCCACATCGTCCTCAGCGGGGCGGGAATGATTCGTCGCGGGGTGCGCGCGCTTCTCGGCGGCCGCAGCGATGCGCGGCATGGCGACGGCCCTCTCGACCGGGATTGGCTCTACGACGATGCGACCTCGGCGCGGCGGGAGCCGCGGCTCGACGACGACTATTCCGAGATCGAGGACGAGGGGCCGGAGGAAGAGATCCCGCCGCCCCCCGCCAAACCCAAACGCGTCGCGGCGCCTGCGCCCAAGCCGAAAGCGGCGAAGAAGGCGACCCGCGAGCCTGCCCGCGCACCGATCCGGTTCGAACTGCCGCCGCTCGAACTCCTGGCCGAGCCGAAGGCCTCGGAGCGGAAGGCGTCGATCAACCCGGCAACGCTCGAGCAGAACGCCCGTCTCCTCGAGGGCGTGCTCGACGATTTCGGCGTCCGGGGCGAGATCATCAATGTCCGTCCCGGCCCGGTGGTTACCCTCTATGAGCTCGAACCGGCGCCGGGGATCAAGTCGGCGCGCGTGATCGGCCTTGCCGATGACATTGCCCGCTCGATGAGCGCCATTGCCTGTCGCGTTGCCGTCATTCCGGGCAAGAACGCGATCGGCATCGAGCTTCCCAACGCCCGGCGCGAGACGGTCTATCTCCGCGAGCTGCTCGCCTCGCAGGACTTCGCCTCGTCCAAGGCGCGTCTCGGCCTCTGTCTCGGCAAGACCATCGGCGGGGAGCCGGTGATCGCCGACCTCGCGCGCATGCCCCACCTCCTCGTCGCGGGCACCACCGGTTCCGGCAAGTCGGTGTCGATCAACACCATGATCCTGTCGCTCCTTTACCGGCTGACGCCCCAGGAGTGCCGGATGATCATGATCGATCCCAAGATGCTGGAGCTCTCGACCTATGACGGCATTCCGCATCTTCTCACGCCGGTGGTCACCGATCCCAAGCAGGCGGTGATCGCCTTGAAGTGGACGGTCCGCGAAATGGAGGACCGTTACCGCAAGATGTCGAAGCTCGGTGTTCGCAACATCGACGGCTACAACCAGCGCGTCGCCCAGGCCGAGGCCAAGGGCGAGACGCTGTCGCGAACGGTTCAGACCGGCTTCGACCGCGAGACCGGGGAGGCAATCTACGAGCGCGAGGAGCTTTCCTTCGCGCCGATGCCCTACATCGTCGTCATCATCGACGAGATGGCCGACCTGATGATGGTTGCCGGCAAGGATATCGAGGGCGCCGTCCAGCGCCTCGCCCAGATGGCCCGCGCCGCCGGCATCCATGTCGTGATGGCGACGCAGCGCCCCTCCGTCGATGTGATCACCGGCACGATCAAGGCCAATTTCCCGACCCGCATCTCCTTCCAGGTCACCTCGAAGATCGACAGCCGCACCATCCTCGGCGAGCAGGGGGCCGAACAGCTCCTCGGCCAGGGCGACATGCTGTTCATGGCTGGAGGCGGGCGGATCCAGCGTGTTCACGGCCCGTTCGTCAGCGACGGCGAGGTCGAGGAGGTGGTACGCCACCTGAAGGACCAGGGAACGCCGGAATATCTCGATGTCATCACTGCGGACGAGGACGAGATCGACGCCTCGAACTACGAGGAGATGGCGGGCGCCGACCCCGAGTCGACCGACCTCTACGACAAGGCGGTCGCCATCGTGCTCCGCGACCGCAAGGTTTCGACCAGCTACATCCAGCGGCGCCTCTCGATCGGCTACAATCGGGCCGCCTCGATCATCGAGCGGATGGAGAAGGAAGGGCTGGTCGGGCCGGCAAACCACGCCGGAAAACGCGAAATCCTCGTCGGAGAGGCCGAGGAGGAGGCCTTCCGATAGGCTTGTTCCTGTCGATTCTGGCTGGTCGCGCGCCGCGAATTAGCCATAGAGGATGGGGATATCGCCCCGAGGCGATGCCGGCGGCTCGATACCCGGCGATGGAGGTCAGGCTTGAAGCAAAGCGCCGACCGGATTGTTCGCGGCATAGGCTTGCGGCGCTGGCTGGTCGCGGGCCTTGCCCTGGTCGTCGCCGGTACGATCGCCGCCGAGGCCGGTGCGCCGGTCGATCCCGTGCCTACCCCCAAGCCCCGCCCCGGATTTGCGCCGGCGGCGTCGCCGGTTGCCGAGCCGGTGAGCGGGATAAGGCTCGGGCGGAAGAACAAGCAGCAGCCACCTGCGGCCACCAATGCGCCCGCCGGCAGCCAGCAGGAAATCCTGCTCAACATCACGAGCTATTTCAATCGCTTCCGCACGATGGAAGGCGACTTCATCCAGTTCGGTCCGCACGGCGAGCAGTCGGAGGGCGTCTTCTACATCTCCCGCCCGGGCAAGATCCGCTTCCAGTACAAGCCGCCGGTCAAGCTTGATGTGATTTCCGACGGCCGCAACGTCTCCGTCCTCAATACGCGGACGATGACCCAGGATTTCTACCCGCTCAACAAGACGCCGCTCCGCTATCTCCTTGCCGACAACATCAACCTTACCTCCCCGGGTCTGGTCGACGAGGTACGGATGGAGCCGGACCTCATTGCCGTCGTCATCGTCGAGAAGTCGAAGTTCGTGAACGGCAAGCTGACATTGGTGTTCGATCGTCACAGCTATGAACTCAAGCAGTGGATCGTCACCGACGCCCAGGGGCTCAACACTTCGGTTGCGGTCTATAACGTGACCACCGGCAAGAAGTCCGACCCGTCCCTCTTCAAGATCAACTATTATCTGTCGCAGTAGAGCCGCCAAACCCCTGTTCTGCATTGCTTTCTCGGGCGCGCTTGCGGATCGGCAACGTGCCCCTTGAAATGCGGCAACAGGTGCACCATTTCGGTTACAGTGCGGACCGTCCCATTATCGGTAGCGCCCCCCGTCTCGCCGAGGGCGGTTCGCCGGCGCCGGCGTTGTTCGGCGTCGCGCTTGTAACGCGCGAGAGCGCTCAGCCTCCCCCGGGGCTGGGCGCTTTCGTCGTTTCGCACTCCCTTTTTCTGACCTGGATTCGTTTTTCGCACGCCGGCCCGACCGGGACGCGCTGGGCGCGCCGCGAGCGGAGGGGGGATGTTGTCGGCAGTCGGCTGCCTTAGAGCGTCCGGATCAGCTCCGCGAGGCCGCTCCACAGGATGTCGATGCCGATCGCGAGAAGCAGGAACGCGGCAAGCCGCGTCAGCACCAGCGTTCCGGTATCGCCCAGGCGGCTGAGAAGACGGCTCGCATAGCGGTACGTCAGGTAGACGGCGAGGGCGGCGATGGCGAGGCCGACCAAGGCGCCGATGCTGCTCGCCACCCAGGCGACGCCGTGCTCGGGGCGGGTTGCGCCCAGGGTGATCGCCGCTGCGATGGTGCCCGGCCCAACCGTGAGCGGGAAGGTCATGGGCAGGAAGCTCCGCCGCGCGATCTCCCGGTCGAGCATCTCCTCGGCGGCACTGGCGAGAGAGCGCCGGAGCTCGTCCTGTCCCGAGTCGTTCAGAAGGCGCCACGCGGTCGAGCCGACCAGGATGCCGCCCGCCACGCGCACGGCTGGAATCGAGACGCCGAAGAACTCGAGCACATAGCCGCCGACGAACAGAGAACCGAGCAGCAGGAAGAAGCAGTTGAGCCCGACCCGGCTCGCCATCCGCGCGGCAAGCCGCCGGCTGTCGCCGGTCATCGCCATGAAGATCGGCGCCCCGACCAGCGGGTTGATGATCGGCAACAACGTCGCCGGGACGAGCAGCATCGCCGTGATGAATGTTCTTAACAGCTCGCCCATGTCACCGGCCGGTTCCCGGCGGCTCGTTCATCGCCCGCTCCTGACCCGGCGGTGGAGCGGATTGAAGCCGATATGATAGACGAGCTCGGCCGGCGCCTCGATGTCCCAGATCGCGAGATCGCAGGACTTGCCGGCTTCGAGCGTCCCGCATTGGTCGAGACGGCCAAGCGCGCGCGCCGCCTCTCGCGTGACGCCGGCGAGCACCTCGTCGACCGTGAGGCGGAACAGCGTCGCCGCCATGTTCATCGCCATGAGGATCGAGGTGAGCGGGGAGGAGCCTGGATTGCAGTCGGTGGCAACCGCCATTGCCACGCCGTGCCTGCGGAAGGCTTCGACCGGCGGCGCCTGGGTTTCGCGAAGGGTGTAATACGCGCCGGGCAGGAGGACCGCGACGGTTCCCGCCCTTGCCATCTCCGCCGCCCCGGCGTCATCGGTGTATTCGAGGTGGTCGGCCGACAGGGATCCGTGGCGCGCGGCAAGTGCGGCCCCGTGGCCGTTGGTGAGCTGGTCGGCGTGGAGCTTGGTGGGCAGCCCGAGCCGCTTCGCGGTCGTGAAAACGCGGGTCACTTCCTCGGCGCTGAAGCCGATCCGCTCCTCGCGGAAGGCATCGACGGCATCGGCGGCGCCCCGCTGGGCGATCGACGGCAGGATCCGCAGACAGACCTCGTCGATGTAGGCGGCCGAGTCGCCCTTCGCCTCCGGCGGGAGTGCATGGGCGCCGAGATAGGTGGTGGTCACCGTGACCGGCCGCCGCTCGCCGAGTTCCCGCGCCGCCTCAAGCATCCTGAGCTCGGTGTCGTGGTCGAGACCGTAGCCGGACTTGATCTCGATCGTGGTGACGCCTTCGGCGATCAGTCGGTCGAGCCGCGGCAGCGCGGTGCGGACGAGCTCGTCGCGGCTGGCGGCGCGGGTCGCCCGCACCGTCGATACTATGCCGCCGCCGGCTTCGGCGATCTCGGCATAGGTTGCCCCGGCGAGCCGCCGTTCAAACTCGTTGGCGCGGTTGCCGGCATGGACGAGGTGGGTGTGGCAGTCGATCAGTCCGGGCGTGATCCAGCGTCCCTCGCAGTCGATTCGTTCCACGCAATCGGTATCCACGGGGAGGTCCGCGATTTCGCCGCAGAAGGCGATGCGGCCCCGGGTCTCGGCCACGGCTCCGTGCTCGACGACGCCAAGCCCCGGCGTCCCGGGTGCGAGGGTGGCGAGCCGCGCATTTGTCCAGAGGCGATCGAAACGCATGGTGTTGACCCCGGCGGGATTTCGAACCCCACTCCCCACGACTGGGAAGCCGCCGCCTTCGCGACTATCGCGTCAAGAGGTCGACACCCCGGGGATCGCGGCACGAGTCCTTGTCTGGTCGAGACGTGACCGAACCCCACGCGATTCGGCTCCTGCTTACCGGAACCGTGTAGGACCCCGCACCGGACAACTCAAGAAGTCCGCTGTCGCCGGTCTTCTTGAACTGACGATGCGGTCTATTGCGATGATGTGGCTGCGGTGAACTCTGACAAAGCGGTCGGGGTCGAGCCTTTTCTCGACGTCCCCGATCGCAGCCCTCAGGAGCCGGCCCTGAGTCGAAAGACGCGCGGTTGGCCTGATCCGGCAAGACCAGACGTCCACACAAGTTGAATTCGGCTATTCTAGAGAATCTGGGACGACGTTGAGCGCCCGCCACCCGTTGTCGGTAACCCGCCAGCCGTTGTACCCGGCCTCCAAGAGGCCCTGCTCAACCAGGTCAGACAACCATTCCTTGAGTTGGCCCGACGGGGGTGGGTCTCCCATTCGAGCCCGGATCTCCTCAAGGCTGGCGATTGGGTGATCGCCATCCTCACTTATTCGACCGCCAACCGCTTGGAGCGCGCGGCCGAGATGACTGGGCAACAACGGCATGGGACGGGCTTCTCTTCTTGCGAGGGCACAACGCCAGGATCTTTTCGAAGTTCCGTCACAACGCACGGAGCTTAGGCAAGGCGCCGTTATCGCCGGCGCAGTCCGATCTCACTGATCATGCCCAGAAAGGCGGCGACGATTCCGAGCCGGACCAGGAAACGGACGCGGGCGAACTCGGGCGCCAGGTCGCCGCCCCATGCTTCTACGTTCGCCATGGTTCGCTGCAGCCTGCGGCCGACATAGCGCGAAAGTTCGGGGAAGCCCGTGCCGCGCTCGACGAGGATCCGCCCCCAGGCCCGGCCGCGGACGAAATGGTGGCGGACGAGGCGCCAGAACGTGGTGCAGCGACTGATATGGCACAGGTACACATCCTGCGCGCGATAGGCGCGATGGCCCTGTTGCCAAAGCCGGAGATTGACGACGGTGTCCTCGCCGGCGCGCATGTCCTCCGGAAACCATCCGGATGCGGCGAGGACGCGTCTGTCGTAGGAACAGTGGGCCGGTGGGGTGGCGAGTTCCCCGGAGGGCCGACCAGGGAGGGCGTCGGAATGGTCCATGAAATAGCTCGCCCAGCCGGCCGGCGTCTTGGTTCCGTTGAGTATCGAGCCGGTAACCATCGCGTAGCCTTTCCGGTGGGCCGCGATCCGAGCCGCGAGGCTGCCCGGCGGCAGTTCCACGTGGGAACCGGGAAAGGAGACATAGTCGCCGCGCGCGACGGCGAGACCCGCATTCCGGGCCTGTCCGGGCAGTGCCGGTCGCTCGAGGTCGATCACCCGCACCGAAGGAAACCGATTGCGAACGATTGCGGCTGTGCGGTCGCCGCCACTTGCCACGAGAATCACCTCGAAGGGCTCGGCGGTTTTCTGCCCGACGACCGAGGCGACCGTACGCTCGATCGTCTTCTCGTCGCCCCGCGAGATAATGATCGCCGACAGGACCGGCTGGAGGGCGCCTACGACCGAATCCTGGCTGCTCTTCGTGCGGCTGCCATTGAAAGGGCTTGCATCCAACCGAGTCCCTCCTAATCGTACTTGCCCAAGGTGCCCTTAGAGAGCGACACGGCAACAACGAACATGCGTTCGGTCGCACCGGCTGACTCCCCCGTCCCTGACCCATTACGTCGAGAATACCCGGCAATCGCCGCCGAAGCTGACCGAGGTCTGTCGCGGATCGAAGGGCCGTCGTTCCAGCCGGCGGGTGACTGGCCTGATTCGCTTGCTGCCTACATCCAAACGCTCGCGATGGCGAACCCAACGGGCGAATTTACCGAGATCGACCGGCATGGCCGCCGGCATACTATCTCTTTCGGGGCCCTCTTTGATGAGGCGCGCCGGATCCGCTCGGGGCTTCAATCGAGGCAGGATCCGCCCGAGGCCATTGCGATCCTGTGTTTCGAGAGCGCCCGAAGTTATGTGGCTGCGGCTTGGGCATGTCTCCTCGATGGGCGGGATTTCATCCCCCGGGACACGACCTGGCTGTTCACCAATCCCGACGAGTTCGGGCTGAGGCTCGGCGAGGAGGCGGCAAGGCTGCCCACTTCGTTCGTCCTCGCCGACAGCGCGGTCTGCCGCGCCCTGGCCAGGGGCCGGCGGCGTGGGACGGTGAAGCCGGTGAATGCCGACGAGTTCCCAACTGATCCGGGTGACGAGACCCCTGCCGCGGAGCGGCGAGCACGAATCCTCGTCTACACGTCGGGCACGGGCGCCGACCCCAAGCTGGCGATCCTCGACAACCAGGTTCTCCGCAACCGCTTCTTCGATGGTTTCGACAATGCGGGTCGGGTCTGCCTCTACAACCTCGCCCACCACTCGGTCGCGGGGCTTCGCCTCCTGCTCCCCATCGGAAGCCGCGTCGTCTACCTTCACCCCCTGCGGCTCGTCGCGAGGCCGGGGGAATGGCTGGCGGCGGTTCCTGAATTCGAGGTCACCGACGCCGGGATGAGCACGTCAATCGCGTCGATGATCTGCGCGTCGATGGCCGAAAGCGCCGCGCCGGTGCGCATGGACACGCTCGAACGCATCAGCTTCGGGGCCGAAGTGATCGACCCGCGAGTTGTGACACGGCTTATTACGGGTCTGAAGGAATGGGGGGCGGACAAGGTTACCGTCTCCTTCGTCTATTCGATGACCGAAACCGGGCCGCTCTTCAGGTCCATCCTTCCGCTAGAGGAGGCGCTGTCGGAACTGAGCGGCGGCGGACCGATCGCCCTCCGGAGCTGCGTTGCCGGTTGGCGGCTTCGGTGCGTCGACGAGGCCGGAAATATTGTCCCACAAGGTACGCCCGGCCGGGTGGAGGTTTCCTCCGATGAGAAGCTGTTCGCCGGCTACTACGGACAACCGTCGTCCGCAGCGCCGGAAAGCCGAGGCGACGTCTGGTTCGATACCGGGGACGTCGGGATCCTGCAGGGCGACCGGCTGACGCTTGCCGGTCGAGAAAAGTCGACCATCATCGTCAATGCGCGCAAGGTGACGTGCGAAGAGATCGAACTGAAGCTGTCGGGCACGGAAGGATTGTCAGGGACGCCGATAGTCGCGGCGCCCTATCGCGTCGACGGCCAATCGAGCGATGCGGTCGCCATCTTCTTCGTGCCGCCGAGCGCCGACGAGGCGGCGATCTCGGCGACCGCGCGGCTGATCGTCGGGGCGGTTTCGAGTCATTTCGGCCTGGCCGCCAGGCATATCGTGCCGATCACCGCGGACGACATCGTCCGGACCGCGACGATGAAGGTCAAACGCGACCACCTCGTCCGACGGTACAGGGACGGTCATCTTAGAAACTTCCGCGCCGATCGAACCCAGGAGCCAGCAGAAGGCAGCGCCGCCGAGGCGGAGGGGGCCGCCTTTCTGCGTCTTTGGCAGGACGCGATCGAATTGAAGCAGCCGCCGCGCTGGAAGGACAACTTTTTCGACCTGGGCGGAGATTCGCTTGCCGCCGCGCGGCTGCTCACCATCGTGGAGGACAAGTACGGGACAACCGTTGCGATCAACCGGTTCTTCAATCACCCGACGCCCAAGCGGATGTGGAAACTCGTCCACGACCGCGGAGCGGTGCCGCCAGCCAACTTCGAGGGCGCCACGGGCGCTGGGTCTGCCGATCCGCTTCGCGGGGTCATGGCATTCGTCCCCGCTTGGCGCGGCGAGCGGGTGGTTCCGCGCGGACTGTTGGCCGGCTTCAACGTTTCGGGCATTGCACGGCCGATCTTCTGGGTCTTCCAGCATTACACCGAGGTCGAGAAACTCGCGGCGGAACTCGGGCCGGCGCAGCCGCTCTACGCGATGCGATCGGCAGTAGGCGTGGTGCCGACCGGGAGTTACTCCGAACAAGCGCTCGGGTCCCTTCTGGACCGCTATCTCTGGGAAATTCTGGTCGCGGCGAAAGGCCGGGATTTCGTGATTGGCGGAAACTCCGAGGGTGGAATCATCGCGCTCCTGCTCGCTCGTCGGCTGAAGATGATCGAGCGAACGCCGGAGACTCTTTTCCTCCTCGATTGGTGGTTCGATTTCGGCCGCTACGAAGGCCCTACCGTGGTCCTGATGGGAGAGCACGAGTCGCGGGCGCACCTGCGCCGGGCCCGGAGGAAGCTTCCCCTGCAGTTCTCCGATTTCAGGACCTACTCCGTTCCCGGCCGCGACTCGATCTATTTCGATCCGCCCAACGTGTCGGCGCTTGCCGAGCGCCTGAGGCCGCCGCCCCCGGCAGGATGGCGAGCCCTGTTGACGCCGGTGTTCCCCGGCCTCGCCCGGGAGGGGAATGTGCAGACGCCGACAAAGGCCGAAGCCGACCCCAAACCACTCGCCGAGCCGACGCAGCGGCGGAAGCGCCGCAGGCGCCGCGAACAGCAACGCCGTAGGGCCGCGCCCGGCGAGCCGGCCTGATGGCCGGCCCGACTTTGCGGGCGCCGATCCCGGCCGAAGAGCCGAGGCTCCGGATCGGGATCATCCTGCCGGAGGATCGCCGGCAAAGCGTCGCGGTCGACCTCCAAGATCCCGGCTGGCAGGTGGCCGATGCCGGCCCTCCGAGGGAAGCGTCCGGTCCGCTCGTCTTCGCGCGGGAGGGGGCGACGGTTGCGCTCTGCCTCGGCGGGACGGAGGTGGGGCGGGCGGAGCAGTG
>DASSPO010000408.1:0-6122 GCA_035699585.1 Bauldia sp. | reverse complement strand
CCTGCGCCGTCGCCTTCCTCGACCCCCAGGGCTATTCCGCGTGTTACTGCGGCGAGTAGGCCGCCACGCTGGCGAGACATTTGCATGTAAGATTCGCGAGCTGAGTCGCGCCGGCCCATGGAGGCTGCCTGAATGTCCGGGTTGATCATCACCGTCGCCCAGCAGAAGGGCGGCTCCGGAAAGACCACCGTCGCCGCGCATCTCGCGGTCGCCTTCGCGCGCGCGGGCAAATCGGTTGGCCTTCTCGACGTCGACCCGCAGGGCAGCCTCGGCGAGTGGTTCGAGCGGCGCGAGCGGGCGCTCGGCGAGGACGATGTCGGCCTCGCCTTCCGCACCGCCTCCGGCTGGGGCGCCCGGCGCGAGGCCAAGCAGCTTGCCCGCGATTTCGATATCGTCGTGGTCGATACGCCGCCCAAGTCCGACCTCGAGATGCGGCCGGCGATCGAGATGGCGGACCTTGTCGCCGTCCCGGTTCAGCCGACGCCGGTCGACCTTTGGGCGACGGCGCCGACGTTGCAGATGGCGGCGAAGGAGGGCGCCGGCTCCCTTGTCGTCATCAACCGCGCCGTGAGCCGGGCGTTGCTCACCGCCGAGATGGTCCGCGCGGCGGGCGAGCTCGGCCACCCCATCGCCGACACCCATCTCGGCAACCGCGTCGCCTACCCGCAGAGCATGGGCGAGGGCCGCACGGTGCAGGAGACCGCGCCGGGAGGCATCGCGGCGGAAGAGGTCGGGGCACTGGCGCGGGAGATCCTGAGGCGCGCGCGGAAACGCTAACCGCGCCGCGAAACCGGCGGCCTCGGTCGGCCGCATAATGCGCGCTGAAGCCTGCCCCTCACGCCAACGGTATCGACTGCGCGAACCTGAAGACATTGTCAGGGTCGAGCGCGCGCTTGACCGCCCGGAGCCGCGGCAGGTTCGCTCCGTAATACGCCTCTGCCCAGTCTTCCAGCGCCGGATCCGTGAAGTTCTGATAGGCGCCGCCGCGGGCGAAGCGGAGGAGGTCGGCGTAGAACCCGTCCTGCCAGGCGCGGGCGCGGTCGACGACGTCGGCAGGGTCGTCCTGCGACCACGCCGCCGAGACCACGAGCAGCCAGCGGCTGTCGCGGTGGACGAAGGCGGTCGCGTCCGGTGCAATCTCGTTGATCTTTCCGCCGGTCTGGAAGAGGACGAGGTCGCCGCTCCCGCCGGTCCCCGGCCAGCGTCGCATCCAGTCCATGGCGACCCCCGCGAAGTCCTCGCCGAGGGGCTCGGTGACGAAGCGCGACCGTTCGTGAAAGGAGAACGGGCCGTCGGAATCGACGAGCACCGACTCCGCGGCCCAGTAGTCGACGGTCAGGATCTGGTTGTGCTCCGGGGCCTCCAGTTTGAGCGGAGCGTCGAGGATGGCGAGCGCCTCCGAACGGGTACCCGCGATCTGGCCGATCAGCCTTACGCTGACCCCGGGCCGGTCGCGTGACGTGTCGAGGGAGAGCCGGCTGCCGAGCGTCGGCGGCGCGGTGTCGAGGGCGCCGATCAGCGCCGCAAGGAGCCGCTCGTTGGCATTTGGCCAGTCGAGCCAGAAATACGTCCGCGGCTCGGCTGGAAACGTGCGCAGGCGGAACATCGTGTTGATGCCGAAATTGCCGCCGCCGCCGCCGCGGCAGGCCCAGAACAGGTCGGGGTTGTCGGTCGCGCTTGCCGTGTGGATGGCCCCGTCGGCACCGACCAGCTCGGTGGCTTCGAGCTGATCGCAGGCCAGGCCGAAAAGCCGCATGTTGAATCCGATGCCGCCGCCGAGAACGAATCCCGCGGCGCCGACCGACGGGCAGCGGCCGTGGGTGATCGTCGCGCCCGCCTTTTCGAGCGCCGCATAGACCGTCTCATTTCTCGCGCCGCCGCCGATCGTCGCCACTCCCGCCGCATCGACCGAGACCGAGTCGAGTCCGTCGAGCGCGATGAGAAGCCCGCTCGTTGTCGAGTAGCCGGCGTAGGAATGGCCGCCGCAGCGCGCCGCAAACGGCAGGCCGTTGTCCCGGGCCCAGACGATCGCCTTCGCCACGTCCTCGGCGTCGCGGCAGATGGCGATGCCGGCCGGCGCCCGGCGCGCATAGCGAAGGTTGAAAGGCATGGCGGCGGCGGCGAACCCCGGATCGCCCGGACGAAGCAGCCGGCCGCGGAGCATGGCCGCGAGACCGCGCCAGGCGCCGTCGCCCGGCGAGAGCGCAAGGGCGCGATGCGGGCTGGTGGCGGCGCCGAGCGCGAATGCCGAGGCCCCGGCGATGAAGGCGCGGCGGGTCGGCGACGAGAGACGGCGTTCTGCAGGCATGGGCTCCCCTCAACCAGGCTTCCCTCATGGCCGCCGAGATTACCCATCGCCGCCGGCGACTCCAGCCCGGCCTCAAGAAACGGAGCCTGACATGGCTGACGCGGCGGCCGCTCGGTGGTGAGCGGCCGCCGCCCTGGGACCTGCCCCTGCTCCTCCCTCAGGCCGCGCGGGCCTGCGGGGCGGTCACCACGATCGAGTAACGGACGGCGGCGATCGGCCGGTGCTCGTTGCTGCGGTCCCTCCATTGCCGGAGCGCGTCCTCGTAGCGGGAGAACGGCCCGTAGGCCTCGGCCCCGCCGTCGGCCAGCGCCGTGAAGGTCGTGTCGCGGTAGTGGCCGCCGACCACCCAGAACTCCTGTGTCATGTCTTCCTCCTTCCGTGCTCAGGGCCGCCGCTCAGGCCGCGACCGGCTCCGTCCGGTCCGCGAACTGCGCCGCTTCGGTCGATCCCGCCATGGCGGTGGTCGAGGATGCTCCGCCCGAGATCGCCATCGCCACCGCGTCGAAATAGGAGGTGCCGACCTCGCGCTGGTGGCGGACCGCGGTGAAGCCGTCCCTGGCCGCGGCGAACTCGCGTTCCTGAAGCGCCGCGTAGCCGGCCATGCCGCGGTCGCGGTAGGCGGAGGCGAGTTCGAACATCGACAGGTTGAGCGCGTGGAAGCCGGCGAGGGTGACGAACTGGAAGCGGTAGCCGAGATCGCCGAGCTGCTCCTGGAACGTGGCGATCGACCGCGCGTCGAGCTTGGCACGCCAATTGAATGAGGGAGAGCAGTTGTAGGCGAGCGGCTTTCCCGGGAAATGCCGATGGATCTCCTCCGCGAATTCACGCGCCTCGCCGAGGTCCGGCTCGGAGGTCTCCCACCAGACGAGGTCGGCGTAGGGCGCATAGGCGAGGCCGCGGGCGATGGCGTGGGCGACCGAATGCGTATTGCCCTGCTTGAGCTTGAAGAAGCCCTCGACCGTGCGCTCGCCGGAGATCCACTCCGCGTCGCGCTCGTCGATGTCGCTGGTGATCAGCGTCGCCGAGTGCGCGTCGGTGCGGGCGATGATGAGCGTGTTGATGCCGCAGACGTCGGCCGCGAGCCGGGCCGCGTTCAAGGTGCGGATGAAGGTCCGGGTCGGCACCAGCACCTTGCCGCCGAGGTGTCCGCACTTCTTTTCCGAGGCGAGCTGGTCCTCGAAATGGACGCCCGCCGCGCCCGCCTCGATCATCGCCTTGACCAGCTCGAAGGTGTTGAGCGGCCCGCCGAAGCCGGCCTCGGCGTCGGCGACGATCGGCGCGAACCAGTAGGTCGAATCGTTCCCCTCGAGCCGCGCGATCTGGTCGGCGCGCTGCAGCGTCTTGTTGATGCGGCGCACGACCTCGGGAACCGACGAGGAGGGGTAGAGCGACTGGTCGGGATACATCTCGCCGGCGTTGTTGGCGTCGGCCGCGACCTGCCATCCCGAAAGGTAGATCGCCTCGAGTCCGGCCTTGACCTGCTGCATGGCCTGGTTGCCGGTGACCGCGCCAAGGGCGCGGACGAAAGGCCGCTCGCGCAGGAGCTGCCAAAGCCGCTCGGCACCGAGGCGGGCGAGGCTGTGCTCGACATGGACCGAGCCGCGAAGCCGGTTCACGTCCTCCGGCGAGTAGTCCCGGCGGATGCCCTTGAAGCGGTCGGGTGGCACGCTCATCGTCGTTTCTCCTCTTGTGCACCTGCGAAAAGCAGCTATCCTCTGATACCGGGTCGAGGTCAATAAGCGATTGAAATCACGAAGAAATCTCGAATATTGTCAAGTTCGTTACAGCCTGTGTCTGTAAATCTGTAAAGTCTGTGAGGGCGCCATGAAGGCGATGCGGATCGGGGGAAGGCTGCGGCGGCTCCGCCAGGAGCGGCGGCTGACCCAGGCGGAAATGGCCCGCGAGCTCGGCATCAGCGCGAGCTACCTGACGCTTCTGGAAAGCAACCAGCGCCCGGTCACCGTGCGCGTGCTTCTCAAGCTCGTCGAGCGCTTCCAGGTCGATCTCCAGGAGCTCACCATCGACACCGACCAGCGCCTTTCGCTCGAACTGATGGAGGCCTTCTCCGACCCCATCTTCGAGGGCGCCGAGGTGAAGAACACCGACGTGCAGGAGCTGGTCTCGCTCCTCCCCGCGGTCGGGCGCGCCGTGATCGACCTCTACGAGGCCTACCGCCGCCACCTCCCCGCCGACGCCACGACCAGCGCCGGCGAGGACGCGGCCGAGGCGAGCCCGGTGAGCATCCCTTCGGAGGAGGTGACCGAGTTCATCCAGAAGCGGCTCAACCACTTCCCCGAGCTCGAGGAAGCGGCGGAGCGGCTGTGGAGGGAGAACGGCCTGTCGATCCACGCCCTGTCGCAAGGGCTCGTCGCGCTTCTGCGCAAGCGACACCGGACGGAGGTCGAGATCAGGCCGGCCGAGGCGATGAAGGGGAAGTCCCGCCGCTACGACCAGCATGCGCGGCGGCTCGAGATTTCCGAGATGCTGCCGGCGCCGAGCCGCGTCTTCCAGATCGCGCACCAGATCGCCTATCTCGGCCATCACGACGTGCTCGACCGGATCGCTGCCTCGGGCGGCTTCACCTCGCCCGACGCCGAGGCCCTCGCCCGCACCGCGCTTGCCAACTACTTCGCCGGGGCGGTGATGATGCCCTATGCGGTGTTCGCCGAGGCCGCCAGGAGCACCCGCTACGACATCGACATCCTCCGCAACCGCTTCGGCGTCTCCTTCGAGCAGGTGTGCCACCGGCTCACCACGCTTCGCCGTCCGGGCGCGGAAGGCATCCCCTTCCACTTCATCCGCGTCGACATCGCCGGCAACATCTCCAAGCGCTTCTCGGCGTCAGGCATCCACATTGCCCGTTTCGGCGCCGCCTGCCCGCGCTGGAACGTTTACGACGCCTTCTCCACGCCGGGGATGCTTCGCGTCCAGCTCTCGCGGATGCCCGACGGTGCGACCTACTTCTGCGTCGCCCGTACCGTGAGCCGGGCCTCGGCGCTGTCGCCGGTGAGCGGCCTCCCCCACCGCGTCGGCCAGCGCGCGGTCGGCCTCGGCTGCGATGTCCGCCATGCGGCAGGCATCGTCTACGCCGACGGCCTCAACCTAGCCGACCCGCAGCTTGCCACCCCGATCGGTGTCTCCTGCCGCACCTGCCCGCGCACCGACTGCGCCGAGCGCGCCATGCCGTCGCTCTTCCAGAAGCTCCACATCGACGAGAACGTGCGTGGCCCGTCAACCTATGTGCAGGCGTGAGGGGTGGGGTCGTAATGAGTGGGTCGGAGAGCTGATTGCGGCGTCGGCCTTGAGATATTGGGAGTGGCCGACCACGGCGGAGCGTTTGATGAACCAGGAACGTATCGTCATCGATCCCGCGATCATGGGCGGCAAGCCGGTCATTCGCGGCACGCGCATCCCGGTTGAGATCGTCTTGAGGAAGCTTGGCGCCGGAATGACGGTCGAGGAGATCATCGCCGACCATCCCGGCTTACCGCTGAAGATATCCGTGCCGCCCAGTCGTTTGCCGCCGATTATCCCGCGGGCAAAGACCTCGTCTACGGCTGAAGGGCGTGCGCTCGCTGGGTGACGGATGTGTCGAGGCCGGCGTGGACGGATTTCCGCGCTGAATCGCGCGCCTTATCCCCGTTGCCCAATCTCGCCGTATGATTGCCGCCATCCCTGCCCGTGAAGGGGCGTCTACCGGTGACGGCCAGTTGACGGGGCGGGGTGCGGCGCCTGCGGCGTGTCTCGATGAGAGGCAGCGGGGGGTGTGCGTTGCCGGTCTCGGCCGCATCCTCCGGAGAGGACGACGGTCCGA
>DASSPO010000407.1:0-4966 GCA_035699585.1 Bauldia sp. | reverse complement strand
CGGCTGGGTGCTTTTTCTGATCAAGAACGGCGTGCTTCTCGGCACGCTGAAGACATTCTTCGGGGTCGAGCCGGAGAGCATCCTGTTCACCACCGGGGCGATCCTCCTCGGCATGGTCTATGTCTACCTGCCGTTCATGCTGTTTCCGCTCACCCTCGGCATCTCGATGGTGCCGAACGATGCGCGCGAGGCAGCCACCGATCTCGGTGCAAGCCGCTGGCAGGTGTTCAAGGAAGTGGAACTCCCGCTCTCGACGCCGGGCTTGGTCATCGGCTGCCTGCTCACCTTCGTCCTCGCCGTCGGTGCCATCGCCGAATACAAGGTGCTCGGCGGCCAGCAGGTGATCCCGATCACCCACGACATCGAGATCGCCTTCACCTATGCCCAGAACTGGCCGCTCGGTGCGGCCCTCGCGGTTCTCCTCATGGTCATCGTCGGGGTGCTGGTGCTGATCGCCCTTCGCCGCTTCGATCTCGACCGGTTCCTCGGGAGGCGCTGATGGAGACACGCGCTTCCCGCATGCGTCACGCGCTGATCGTCGCCTGGCTTCTGGCGATGATCGTCTTCGTCTACATCCCCAGCGTCTGCATCACGCTCGCCTCGCTTACCGCGAGCCGCTACTTCACATTCCCGATTCCGCGCTGGGGGCTCGACTGGTGGCAGAAGACGCTTGCCTCGATCGAGATCCACCAGATCCTGAAGACGTCGATCACGATCGCGGCGGCGGTAACGGTGATTGCGGTAATCCTTGCCTTTTTCGGGGCGCTGGCCTTCGCCCGCTACGACTGGAAGGGCCGGTCCTGGTATCAGAAGCTTGTGCTTCTCCCGATCTTCTTCCCGCAGTCCGTGCTCGGCCTGGCGCTGCTCCTGTGGTTCAACGCGCTCGGCCTACAGCTGTCGTGGCAGACGGCGGTGTTCGCCCACCTCGTCTGGATCGTGCCGGTGGTGACGCTGGTCATCTCGATCCAGGTTTACAGCTTCGATCCGGCGCTGGAAGAAGCGGCCTTCGACCTCGGTGCGTCGCGCTGGCAGGTTCTGCGCGAGGTGACGATTCCGGTGCTTCTTCCCGGCATCTTCTCGGGCAGCCTGTTCGCCTTCCTGCTTTCCTGGGGAAACTTCCCGCTGTCCTTGTTCACCACCGGCGCCGACACCACCGTGCCGGAGTACCTCTACGCCAAGATGGTCGCGGGCTATACGCCGGGCGTGCCGGTGCTCGGCACCATCTCGACGATCGGCGCGGTCGTGCTCCTGATCGGCGGGTACCTGGTGGTGCTCGCGCTCAACCGCCGGCGCTCAGCCGTTTAGGCCATGCTTCGCAGAGGAGATCTCGCCGTGGCCGCCTGCCTAACGCACGTCGACCGTGGCGAGCTGCCACGCCCAGAGCAGGTCGTCCCGTTCCAGGAGCTCCGGGTAGTCGTCGGTGGGATAGATGATCCAGATCGGCGCCTTGTCCGCAGCCAAGGGCTGTCCGTTCACGCTCGTCGCCAGCAGCACGGGATAGTCATTGATGACATCCATGCCGATCTCGCCGGAATAATCGTTGAGCGCGGTCGCCACAACCGTCGTGCCTTTGGCGCCTACGGCGTCGAGCACCGTGCTGAACCTGACGCCCTGCCAAGTCGGGGTGCCGTCGGTCCACTCCGTTCTTGTCTTCACTTCGATGGTGCCGAGCGCATCGAGCATCGCTTGGTCGAACTCCGCCTTGCCGGGGGCATTGGTCTTCGAGATGGCGCCGGTGACTGTGAGCACGACCGGGCCGGTCGGTTTGGCAAGCGGGTCGGCCAGGGCGTCGTGCGCAGGCATCGCAACAAACACGACCAGAAGGACGCTGGCGAGCAGGTCGAAGGCAGTGCGGCAGCGGGACATCGGTTTCTCCGGGAGCCCGGGCGGGATTGCGAATGGTAACAGGCCGTCGGCCCTGCAAATAGCGTCGATCGGTCGGAAGGGTTCAGATTGGACAGGGAGGGGTAGAAATGCTCACGTCGCTCGACGGCAAGTCGGCCATCGTCACCGGAGCGAGCAAGGGGATCGGCAAGGGCATCGCCCGCGTCTTCGCGCGCCACGGGGCTAAGGTGCTGGTCGTCGCCCGCCACCTCGACACCGCCGAGGCGACCGCCGCCGAGATCGGCGCGGCCGGTGGCAAGGCCTCGGCCTTCGCCGCCGACATCCGCGATCTCGCCTCGATGGAGGCGGCCGCCGCTGCGGCGGTGGAGCGCCACGGCGGGCTCGATATCCTCTGCGCCAATGCCGGCATCTTTCCGCAGGCCAAGATCGAGGCAATGACCCCGGACCAGTGGGACGACGTGATCGACACCAACCTCAAAGGCACCTTCATCTCGGTGAAAGCCTGCATCCCGGCGCTGAAACAGAGCGGCGCCGGGCGGATTGTCATCACCTCGTCGATCACCGGGCCGGTGACCGGCTTTCCCGGCTGGACCCACTACGGCGCGTCGAAGGCGGGGCAGCTCGGCTTCCTCCACACTGCCTGCATTGAGCTGGCGAGATACGGGATCACGGTCAACGCCGTCATGCCGGGGAACATCGTGACGGAAGGGTTGGAGGGGCTCGGGGCCGATTACCTGAGGACCATGGCCGCCTCGATTCCGCTCAAGCGCCTCGGCTCGGTCGAGGACATCGGCTACGCGGCGCTGTTCCTCGCCTCGAAGGAGGCGGGATACATCACCGGGCAGACGATCATCGTCGACGGAGGGCAGATCCTGCCGGAATCGCTCGAGGCGCTGAACGCGTAGTCCAGGACCTCGTTCCCGGCGAGGAATACCTCGCGGAGCGAACTCTGATCCAGATTCGGTTCTCTTGGCGCGGGTTCCGGCTCGGTGCTTGCTTCACCCCGTTTGGCCGGGACGACCGCCGTCTACCCGCGCATCATCCGCGCCCGGTATGCCCGCGGCGAGGCACCGGTCCACCGGCGGAAGGCGCGGGAGAAGGCGGAGAGCTCGGAGTAGCCGAGGAGCATCGCGATCTCCGAGAAGGGCAGGTGCCGCTGCCTGAGGTAAGAGAGCGCGAGGTCGCGGCGCACATCCTCAACCATGTCCTTGTAGGTGAGTCCGGCAGCCTGGAGGTCCTGATGCATCGCGCCCGCCGGCGCGCGAAGCTCCGCGGCGATGTCCTCGAACGACGGGTACCCGGACGGAAGCTTCATGCGGATGGCCGTCCGCATACGATCGAGGAGAACGTCCTCCTCCGCCGCTTGCGAGCCGAGCCGCTCCAGGCAGGTCTGCATCACCGCGAGCAGCCGGAGATCGCGCGCCGGCATTGGGCGCACGAGAATGTCGGGCGGGAAGAGAAGCGCATTGGTCATCTGCGAAAAGTAGACCGGCGCGCCGAAGGCAGATTCGTGCTCGCGGGCCATCGCCGGCTTGGGGTGCTCGAAATGCACCTCCTCGGGATGCCAACGCGAGCCGCAACACTCGCGGATGACATTCATGAACATGCCGAGAGACAGCTCGGCGTCCTGGCGGCGCTCGACGATCTGCGGCGCGACGATCCGGTATTCGAGGCGCACCAGCCCGGTATCATCATCGGCGAGCCGCATCACCGAGCTCTCCTGGTGGTAGCGAAAGAGGCGGACGAGGCATTCAAGGGCCGCGCCGAGCGTCGGTGCAGAGATCGCCGCATAACCCCACATCCCGAGATCCCGTGGCTGGAAGCGGTTTCCGAACCAGAGACCAAAGTTGTCGTTGCCGGTCTGTCTCGCCGATTCCTCAAAAAGTTGGACGAAGGCGCTCAGTTTGAGCTTTAAGGTCGGCGACCCGGCGAGATCGGGAAGGATGTGGGCGTCGCCGAAGATGCGGTCGACGTCCCCGCCGCACTCCTCGATATAGCTGCCGATGCCGGTTGCGGCCGAGGCAAGGACGCCGGGAGGGTGTCCGCCGCCACCCGCCGCATCGCCAATTCCCGCCGAGGTAACATCCATTGTCCCGGCCCTTCCGGGCCGGTTTCAGCGGCCCGAGACGCGATGCTTGCACGGGCCGTGCCAGCAATCAAGGAAAGGCCGCTGTCGGTCACCAAGCCCTGTCAAGAAAGCCGAGGCGAGTGTCAAGCGGAGCGGAGACGCGGCGCCTACGTTCGCCCGAGGACAAACCCATGGAATGAGTGGGCCGCCGTCGGATGTTCCCGTCACGGCGGCACAATCGTCGGCGGATATGGCAGAGGTCATCGACAAGCCCGCACCGAAGCCCGACCCGGCGCGGGTGATGCAGATGGTGGAGAAGGCGCGCTGGGCGGCGGCCTCCTACGCCACTTATCCGCGCGCGGCGGTGATGCCGATCGTCGCCGCTGTGGCCAAGGCGGCGGCTGCCGAGGCGCGGCGCTACGCGGAATGGGCTGTGGAGGAAACCGGCTTCGGCGTCGTCGACCACAAGGAGGAGAAGAACCGGCTCTGCTCGATCGGCCTCTACGAGTACTATGCCGATCAGAACTTCACCGACTATGTGGTTGACGAAGTCGCGAAGACGGTCGCGATCCCCAAGCCCGCAGGCGTGATCTTCGCGCTGACGCCGTCGACCAACCCGGTCTGCTCGGTCTTCTACAAGGCGATCCTCGCGCTATTCACCCGAAACGCCATCGTGATCAGCCCGCATCCGGCGGCAAAGGCCTGCTGTGCCGATGCCGCGCGTCTGGTCAACCGCGCGGCGGAGGGGGCAGGAGCGCCCGACGGAATCGTCCAAGTGATCGACAACCCGACGCTGCCGGTGATCGAGCGGGTGATGAACTCGGATCGGATCGACCTGATCCTCGCCACCGGCGGCTCGCCAATGGTCCGCGCCGCCTACTCCTCGGGCAACCCCGCGATCGGCGTCGGGCCCGGCAACAACCCGGCCTATGTCGACGAGTCGGCGGATCTCGCCAAGGCGGCAAAGGCGATCGCCGACTCCAAGGCCTACGACAACTCGATCCTGTGCACCAACGAGTCCGCCGTGATCGCGCACGGGACGATCGCGAAGCG
>DASSPO010000406.1:0-2250 GCA_035699585.1 Bauldia sp. | reverse complement strand
GGTCTTCGGGTCGATGCCGACGACGCCGGCAATATCGGCCTCCGGCACGCCGTAGCCGGCGAGCGCCTCGACGTTACGGCGGCTCATCGCGGTCGGCTCATGTGCGGGGCGGCCCATGCTCACGATACCTCGGGTATGTGCTGCGATGCGGCGGTCATTGGACATCCTCCAGCGGCCGGAGGTCGTCGTCGGGAAGCGACATCGCGAACGGGGAAGCTGAGGCGCCGGGGCGGTGTTCTACATTGCGCCCACCCGCATCGTCAGCTTTGCCGATGTCGGTTCCGGTTGGGTCCACGCCCCGTTCGCCGGCGACTTCAGCAAATGACGATCCCCAGCCGTCGAGGATCGCCGTCTCCCCGGTGAAGTCCTGCCAGCGGCGGATCGCAACATCGACATAGGCCGGGTTGAGCTCGATCGCGTGGCAGACCCTGCCGGTGATCTCGGCGGCGATGATCGTGGTCCCCGATCCGGAGAAGGGCTCATAGACCGCCTGGCCGGGCGAGGAGTTGTTGTCGATCGGCCGCTTCATGCATTCGACCGGCTTCTCGGTGCCGTGGCCGGAGGCATTCCTGCGGTGCGGGATCTGCCACACCGTCGTTTGATTGCGCCCTCCCGCCCAATGCCCGGACCTGCCCTTGCGGACGGCGTAGAACATCGGCTCGTGGGCAAAGTGGTAGTCGCCCCGCCCGATCACCAGCCGCATTTTGTCCCAGATGATCTGGCTCCGGATGACGAAACCGCAGCTCTCCAGGCTGTTGGCCACGGTCGCGCCATGGAGCGCCCCGTGCCAGACATAGGCGACGTCGCCGGGGAAGAGCGCCCAGGCCTCGCGCCAGTCGGCCCGGTGGTCGTTGAGCACCTTGCCCCTGGCGAGGACCGAGCCGTCGGTCAAGCCAGCGCCTTCCCGCCATGACGGGTCATAGTTCACGCCGTAGGGCGGATCGGTGACCATGAGGTGCGGCCGGACCCCATTGAGCGCCTTGGCGACATCCTCGAGTCTGGTGCTGTCGCCACAGACCAGCCGGTGCCGGCCGAGCCGCCACACGTCACCTGTTCGGGTGACCGGATCGGCCGGCGTCTCGGGAATCGCGTCCGGATCGGTCAGACCCGGGTTGCCGCTGTTGAGCAGCACCGCGATCTCCTCGTCGCCGAACCCGGTCAGCGACAGATCGAAGCCCAATAACCCGAGATCGCCGATCTCGAGCGCCAGCATCTCGGTATCCCAGCCGGCGTTGAGCGCGAGCTTGTTGTCGGCGATGATGTAGGCCCGCTTCTCGGCCTCGCTCAGCCCGGCGAGCTCGATCACCGGCACCGTCGCCATGCCGAGCTTCCGCGCGGCGAGCAGCCGGCCATGGCCGGCGATCACCCCGTTGTCGCCATCGACCAGGATCGGGTTGGTCCAGCCGAAGGCCCGGATCGAGGCCGCGATCTGCGCCACATGCGCCTCGTCGTGGGTCCGCGCATTCTTGGCGTAGGGAATCAGCGACGCGACCGGCCGGTATTCGATGGCGAGGCGGCGGTCCTTCCCGTTCGGTTCAGACTGGTCGATCATGCCACTTCCTTCGGCTCGGTCACCGCAACGGCGTTAATTGGGGCGATGGCGGCAGTTTTTTCGGGCGAAGGGATCGGAGTGGTGTCAGGTGCCAACCCCGGTGCCGTCGCCAATCCTTGCCCCCGAAACCGCCCATTAACGCCCGCGGCAATCGGGCGGGCATGGGAGGCGTCGCTCGCCGCCCGCTTCCGGTTCTGGGGATCGCGGTCCGAGGCAGCGGTCACGTCGAGGATTTCCGCGCCCTCGACCGTGAGGCCACCTACGGCCGGAAAATGCCCGAAGACCTCCTCGGGCATGGCAACATCCGGCATGGACGCCCTAGCCGTTTCTCGGGCCAACCCTGCCTTCGCCATCGAGGCCCGCTTGCGTTCGAGCGTATCGGGCGCGTAATCGACCCGCTTCCTGAGCCCCGTCACGTCGCGGATCAGGACAGCCTCCTCTGGCATCGGCAGGCGGAAGAGCCGGAGGCAGCCTTCCTCGTCACCGTCCTGAGTGACGGTCATGAAGGCCAGCCGCCGTTTGGTGAAGGTCCAGTGTTGCCGCGAGCGGCAGCGGACGTAGACGCCCCAGGTCTCGCCATCGCCCCAGGTGTGGATGGTGCCGCGCCGGCCGGTGATGATCCACCATCCGGCTTCGTCGCGGCGCAGCTGGACGCGAGCCGCATCGAGCGCAGCGAGCAGTCGTTCCTGCTGCCGGCG
>DASSPO010000405.1:0-9237 GCA_035699585.1 Bauldia sp. | reverse complement strand
ATCGAAAGGGCCGCAGGCGTCCTCCTCAAGAGCTGGCGTGGCGCACCCCGCGTCGAAGCCTTGCCGGAAGACTGCCGGCCGCGCGATCGTGCAGAGGGCTATGCCATCGCCGCGGCGCTCGCTCGCCAGTCTCACGATGTCACCGCCGGTTGGAAGATCGCGGCGACCAGCGAAGCCGGGCAGAGGCACATCAATGTTGACGGCCCCCTCGCCGGGCGGATCCTCAAAGGGCGGCTGGTGCCGCCAGGCGGCGCGGTTCCGCTCAACGGCAACATCATGCGCGTGGCCGAGGCCGAGTTCGCCTTCGTGCTGGGGAAGGCAATGCCGGAACGAGGGGCGCCTTATACGCGGGACGAAGTGATGGAAGCGGTGACGGCACTGCACCTCTCGATCGAAGTCCCCGACTCGCGCTACGTGGACTTCACTAGTGTCGGCGCGCCCTCGCTGATTGCGGACCTGGCTTGTCCCTCATGGCTCATGCTCGGACCCAAGGTCGAGGCCGACTGGCGGGTCATCGACCTTTCGACGCACATGGTGTCGGCCTACAAGAACGGCGTCCAGGCAGCGTCGGGGAGCGGCAAGGCCGTGCTGGGCGACCCGCGCATCGCGCTGACGTGGCTGGTCAACGAGGCGGCCCGTTACTGTGGCGGCGTTGAGGCCGGGCAGTTCGTTACCACGGGAACCTGCATCGTGCCGGTCGCGATTGCCCCCGGCGACGAGATTCGGGTCGAATACGGCGCGCTCGGGAGCCTGACGGCAAGGATTGGTTGACGCTTAGAGGAGCCGGAGCTGCAGGCTGTCATCGAGCGGCGGTCTGAACAGATCCGTGCGCAGGCTGCGGCGTTCCGCATTGAGGCCGAGCCGCCGGCAGGCGATTTCGAAGCGGCGGCCGATCTGCCAAGCGTAAGGGCCTTCACCCCTCATGCGCGTGCCCCAAGTCGAGTCATAGTCCTTGCCACCGCGCATCGAGCGGATGACCGACATGACATGCTTGGCTCGGTCCGGATATTCGCGCTCGAGGAACTCCTTGAAGATGTCGCGGACCTCGAGCGGAAGCCGCAGAAGGACGTAGCCGGCCTCTTTCACGCCAGTCGCCGCTGCCGCGTCTAGGATGCGCTCGATCTCTGATTCGTTAAGGGCGGGGATGATCGGCGCAATCATCACCGTCGTCGGCACGCCGGCTTCCGACAGGAGCCGCAGCGCGCCGAGGCGGCGCTCCGGCGTGGAGGCGCGCGGTTCCATGGCGCGGGCGAGGCGGCGGTCAAGAGTGGTCACCGACAGCGCGACCTTGCAAAGATTCCGTCCTGCCATGCGGGAGAGGATGTCGATATCGCGGAGGACAAGCGCCGACTTAGTGACGATTCCGACCGGATGGTTCGCAGCATCCAGCACCTCCAGGACTTCGCGCATGATGCGGTAGCGCCGCTCGATCGGCTGATAGGGATCGGTGTTGGTGCCGATCGCCATGGTGCGCGGCTCATAGCCGGGCTTCGCCAGTTCCTTCTCGAGAAGCTTGGCGGCGTTGGGTTTGGCGAACAGCCTGGTCTCGAAATCGAGGCCGGGCGAGAGGCCCATATAGGCGTGGGTCGGGCGAGCGAAGCAATAGGCGCAGCCGTGTTCGCAGCCGCGATAGGGGTTGATCGAGCGGTCGAATGAGATGTCCGGGGAGTCGTTGGTGGTGATGATCTTCCGAGGCCGCTCCTCCTGCACGGTGGTTTTGAGCGCCGGAAGGTCGCCGACCGTTCCCCACCCGTCGTCCACGAGGTCGCGGCTGAGTGGCTCGTAGCGGCCGGATCGGTTGGTCTCGGCGCCACGACCCCGTCGCCGCTCGGGGTCGATCTTGACGCCGACATAGTCCTCGACCGTCTGCGCGGGGGCGACGCGGCTGGCGGCGAATCGGTGGCGTAGCGAGGACATGAATTGATTCCTAGCCGATGGAACGGAACAAATCAAGAACGAACTCATCGGCTCCAGGTTCCTGCGGAGAGGTGGGGTCGAAAAGCCCGCTTCGCCGCGCTATCAAGCGAAAATGATCACCGCGATCATCGCGACCCGCGACGACGAGGAAAACCTGGCCCATGCGCTCGCGGCATTGGCTCCGGCGGCAATGGAGGGGATCGTCCGCGACGCCATCATCGTCGACGCTGGATCCCGCGACGGGACGTTGGAAGTGGCGGACGAAGCGGGCTGCGCCCTCGTCAAAGGTTCAGGCAGGGAGGCACTGATGCGCGCCGCCGACATCGCGCGGGGGGACTGGCTGCTCTTTCTCTCGCCGGTCTCGGTGCTCGAACCAGGCTGGCAGAGCGAGGCGCTGGGCTTTGTCGATCGCGCCTTCATGGCCGGCGACGCGAGAACCAAGGCCGCGACATTCCGGCTCCGGCGGCCTGAGGCCGGAGTGAGGGCGCGCATCGCCGAGGCGGTCGCGCGTTTCCGCACGCGGGTCTTCGCGGCTCCCTATGGCGAGCAAGGCCTTCTCGTCTCGCGCGCCCTCTATCGCGCCCTTGGCGGTCATCGCGACCTCGCGGCGATGGCTGATGTCGACCTTGCCCGCCGGATCGGCCGCCGGCGGTTAACCCTCCTCCGCGCCCATGCACTGGTGCGTCGACCCGACGGCGGCGGCCCCGGCGTGGCACGAGCGGCGCGAAACGCTGCCTGCCTGATGCTGTTCGTGCTTCGCCTCCCACCCCGGCTGATCGGGTGGCTCGCGGCGTAGCTCAAGAAGTCGGCAGCGAATCCCGAACCGCAGGCGCGGAGCAGGTCCGCCCACCGGGCGATTTCAATGAACGTCCGCTACGGCCGGTTCCGCGACCTCAGCTTCCCCCGACGCGAGCGCTCGTCGAGACGAGGCATGATCTCGACGAAATTGCAGGGAGCGTGGCGGAGATCGAACTGCTCGGCGAGGATATGATCCCACGCGTCACGACAGGCGCCCGGCGATCCCGGCAGGCAGAAGACGAAGGTCGTGCCGATCAGGCCCGCGGTGGCCCGCGACTGTATGGTGGAGGTCCCGATCTTGCCATGGCTCACGAGGTGGAAGATCACGGAGAATCCGTCGATCTTCTTATCAAAGAGAGGCTCGACCGCCTCGGGCGTCACGTCGCGGCCAGTCAGGCCCGTTCCGCCGGTCGTGAGGACGGCATCGATGGCGGGGTTGTCGACGAAACGGCGGACGACGGTTCTTATCCGCGAAATATCGTCGGTGACGATGGCGCGGTCGGCGAGAATGTGGCCGGCCTTGCCGATCCGCTCGGCGAGGACGGCCCCCGACCGGTCATCCGCGAGGCTCCGCGTGTCCGACACGGTGAGCACGGCGAAGCGGACCGGGACGAAGCGGGGGGTTCTGCTCTTCGCCATCACGCCACCCCTCACGACCCGCCCGTCCAGGTGACGGCGACCCACCACCCGGCCCGCATGTCGCGGATCCGTTCCGCGGCACGGCTTGCCGCCTCGATCGAGAGAAATATGCCGAAAACCGTCGCACCGGAGCCCGACATCCGCGCGAACATGCAATCGGGATCGGAGGCGAGCATCCGCACCGCTGTCTCGATCACCGGCGCCGCCCGGCAAGCGGGCTCGAACAGGTCGTTCCGAGTCTTTCTCAGCCAGAACACCAGTTCCATGATCGATACGAAGCGACTTGGCATCGGCGGCAAGGGAGAACGGTCCGCCGGTGCGAGCTGGCGAAAGACCGATGCGGTCTGCATTGCCACGCCCGGATTGACCAGCACGACCGGCATTGCCGGCAAGGTGGTAACCGGCGTGACGAGTTCGCCGATGCCCTCGATCCGGGCGGGGCGCGACAAGACGCAGACGGGCACGTCCGCGCCGAGATTCGCCCCCAGGTCGACGAGCTCAGCCGTGGTCAGGCCGAGCCGCCAGATGCGGTTGAGGAGTCGAAGCGTCGCCGCCGCGTCGGCGGATCCTCCGCCGAGACCACCGGCGACCGGGAGTTCCTTGGTGAGGTGGAGTCGGACACCTCCCGAAACGCGATTAGGGAACGCCCGGCTCAGCGCCGAGGCGACCGAATAGACCAGGTTGTCCTGGGGAAAGGTCGTCTCGGTAAGGACCTCCGCGAAGTCGCCGTCGATGCTGAGCTCGACCACGCTCTCCTCGCGTCGATAGGCGGTGAGGGTATCGGCCAGTTCGGCAAAGACGACCAGGCTGTCGAGGGCGTGGTAGCCATCCGGCCGGCGATTCAGGACGTGAAGGGCGAGGTTGATCTTGGCCCTTGCGGATTCGATCTTTGCTGCGGCTTCGGCGATGTGCGTCGCGAGGAAATCAGCCGTCTCTTCCGCTGTCATTGGCCGCCAGGCCACTCTCGAGCTTCTTGACGATCTTCTCCAGGTCCGCCGGTTCGGGATCGAGGTCGCGCGCGTGGCTCCACTGGAAGGTCGCTTCAAGCTTGCGGCCGACCTGCCAGTAGGCGTCACCAAGATGGTCGTTGATCACCGGGTCCTCCGGGCGAAGCTCGGCGGCGCGCTCCAGCTGCTCGACGGCCTCGTCGTAGCGTCCCAGCCGATAGTAGGCCCATCCAAGGCTGTCGACGATGTAGCCGTCGTTCGGGCGCTGCTCGACGGCCTTCCTGATCATATCGAGGCCCTCCTCGAGGTTTATGCCCATGTCGACCCAGGAATAGCCGAGATAGTTGAGCACCTGAGGCTGATCCGGGCTGAGCTCCAACGCCTTCTTCAGGTCGGCCTCGGCCTGCTCCCAGTTCTTGCTGCGCTCATTGGCGACGCCCCTAAAGTAGAAAAGCCGCCAATGCGTTGCATTCGGCTGGTCGATGGTGTCGATGCCCTTTGTGTAGACCTCGGCCGCCTCGGCGAAGCGTTCCCGGCCGCGATAGATGTTGCCCAGGGCGGCAATCGCGTCGAGGTCTTCCGGATTTGCGGCAATCAGCGCCTCAAGGCGCTTGGCCGCCTCATCGGTCCGCTCCAGTACATCGAGGCACAGGCCGGACTGGATCTCCGCGTTCCGCCTCAGGGAGGAACCCACAGGCACAAGATCGTAAATCTCCAGCGCATCCTCACAGCGGTCGGCGCCGAAGAGAAGGTCGCCGAGCGCCATCAGCGTGAGGTCGGAGTCGGGCTTGAGGTAGTGCGAAAGGTGCAGATAGGCGGCCGGCAGCTCGGTACCCTGATCCGCCCCGATTGCGGCGCCAAGGCCGTAGAGCACCTCGGCCGCCCCTTCGACCGGGGTGGATGCGATCGGCCCGGGTGTCACCCCCGCCTCGAGCGCGGAGAGCAGCGAGCCAATGACCGGATGGTTGGGCTGTTCGGCAACGAAGGCACGAAGCCCGACGATCGCCTCCTCGCGCTTGCCGACCCGGGCAAGGATGACGCCGTACGCCTCGACCACGCGCAGGGCCGAGCCGTCGGCGTCGAAGGCGGCCGTGATCCGCTCCTCAGCCTCGTCCTTGCGGCCCGCGAGGTCGGCGATCAGGGCCTGGTGATAGTCCTGAAAGATCCCGTACCAGCTCGGGCCGCTAAGCTCCCGAATGGTCTTGAGCGCCTCGTCGACCTTGCCGGTAGCCTGCTCCGACCAGGCCGACATCAGGCCGCTCGTCAAAATGGCGAGGGGCGCCGGGGCGGTCTCCTCGATTTCCTCCCGGGCGAGCTCATATTCGCCGTTCTTGAAGGCCTGAACGCTGCGCAGGAGTCTGGCGAGCGGGTTGAGGCGATCGATTGTGACCAGGCGATCGGCGAGCTCTCGCGCCGCCTCGATTTCGCCATTGGCGATGCGAAGCACCAGCACGCGCTCGAGCAGGATGGGATTGTCGGGGTCGCGGGCAAGCGCGGCGGAGAAATAGGTCGCGGCCGCCTTGAGGTCGCGCGCGACGTCCGCACTCCTTCCCGCGAGGTAGCTTCCGGCGAGCGAAGATGCGTAAGGTACCTTGAGGACCGCCAAGCCCTGCGGTTCGGTCTCGGCATGCGCTCCGGCAGCGTATGCGAGAAGGCTTGCGGCGAGGATGGAGCGGAGGAAGCGGGGAACAGTCATGAGACCCGATCGCGGCCGATTTTGGGGCGGGTTTGTTGACCCGACAAGATGGCGGTTTTGCAGCAGTCGCGCAAGCGACCAGGATTAACCGGCCGGTTGAGGGACGCTTCGCCCTTCGACCCGAGAGCGCTAATAGGCGCGGCTGATGCAGAAGTCGACCGCCTCAAGGAGGGCCGAGCGCCAAGGCGACTCGGGGAAGGGCGCCAGCGCGTCCCGTGCGACGACGCCGAAATGGCGCGCCCGGTCGATCGTGTCGTCGATCGCCCCGTACCGGCGCATAAGCCCGATGGCGTGTTCGAGATCGCCGTCGGCGATCTTGCCCTCGACCAGGACTCGCGCCCAGAAGGAGCGATCCTCGTCGGAGCCGCGACGGTAGGACAGCACGACCGGGAGGGTGATCTTCCCCTCGCGGAAATCGTCGCCGACGTGTTTGCCAAGGTCGGCGGAGGAGCCGCCGTAGTCGAGTGCGTCATCGATGAGCTGGAAGGCGAGGCCGAGGTTCGTGCCGTAGGAGCGGAACGCTGCCCGATCGTCCCGGCCGCGGCCCGCGATCGTGGGCCCGACTTCCGCGGCGGCGGAAAAGAGAGCCGCGGTCTTGGCGGTGATGACGGCAAGGTATTCGTCTTCGGTTGTCGCCGTGTTCTTCGCTGCCGCAAGCTGCATCACCTCGCCCTCGGCGATGATCGCGGCTGCATTGGAGAGGATGTCGAGGGCCTCGAGAGAGCCCACCTCCACCATCATCTTGAACGCTTGGCCGAGCAGGAAATCGCCAACCAACACGCTCGCCTGGTTGCCCCACACCATCCGCGCGGCAAGCTTGCCGCGGCGGAGTTCGCTTTCGTCGACTACGTCGTCATGGAGGAGCGTCGCCGTGTGCATGAATTCGACGCTCGCGGCAAGCTTGACATGCGCGTTGCCGCGGTAGCCGCACATCGCCGCCGCGGCGATGGTAAGCATGGGACGAAGGCGTTTGCCGCCGGAATCGATCAGGTGCCGGGCGACCTCGGGGATCATGCCGACGTCGGAGCCGGCGCGATCGAGGATCAGCTCGTTGACGCGCTCCATGGCGTCGCGCGTCACCTCGACGAGCGGCGCTATGCTGGCGGCGCCTTTCCTTTTGCTTTCCTCCAGTGAAACGACGACGCCCACGCAGGTCTGCTCCCTGTGACAGATTCAGGGGACCATATGAAGCCCTAGGCCGCGCGACAAGGGCGCGGTTGCGGCTCGACCGGCGAGGCGGTCCGTCCCGGCCCGTCGCCGCGGATGCCCTGCGGGCGGCGTCCGGCCCTCCCGACACCGCATTGTTAACCCTTCGCGAACCCCGTAACGTCGTGATCGAGGGTCATTTTCGGCGGAAACCGGCATGGACGAGATTCTGCGGACCAACGACATCGTGCTCATCTCGTTCGTCGAGACGATCCTTCGCGATGCCGGGATCATGCCGCTCGTGGTCGACCAGAACATGAGCGTGATCGAAGGCTCCCTTGGCATTCTGCCGCGGCGGGTGCTGGTGCCGAGCGGCGATGTCGAGGAGGCGCGCCGGCTCCTTCGCGACGCGGGGGTCGGCGCGGAACTGGAAAAGCCGAAGGGCAAGAAATGAGCGGCGCGGCCGAGATCGACGCACCGCCAACCCAGGCCCCACCATCTGGCGTGACCGTCGATGCCTTCCTTGGCGGAAGGGTGGAGGCCGTGCAGCCCGCGGCCGGCCACCATCGCTCGGGGCTCGAGGCGGTGCTGCTCGCGGCCTCGCTCGATTCGCGGATCACCGGCACCGTGGTCGATCTCGGCGCCGGGGCCGGCGTGGCCGGTTTCTGCGCGGCAGCCCGCTGCAAGCGGGCAAAGGTCGTGCTGGTCGAACGGGATGCCGAACTCATCGAATGCGCCCGGCTCGCGCTGGCGCGGCCGGCCAATGCCGCCTTCGCCGAGCGGGTGCGGATCGTCGCCGCCGACATCGCGGGCCCGCAGGTGGAGCGGGAGCAGGCAGGCGCCGGCCGCGATCTCGCCGACCACGTCCTTCTCAACCCACCCTTCTACGATCGTGCCGGCGGGACGCGATCGCCGGCCAGGGCGCGCGCGTCGGCCCACGTCCTGGCAGGCAGCGGGCTTGACCCGTGGTTTCGCGCGGCGGCGTCGGTACTGAAATTCGGCGGCGACGTGACCGTGGTGTTTCGCGCCGACGGACTGGCCGAACTCCTGTCCGCCGCAGCCCGCCGGTTCGGGGCGGCGGAAATCATGCCGGTCATGCCGCGACCCGAGCGGCCGGCACATCGCCTCCTCGTTCGCGCAGTCAAGGGCAGCCGCGCCGCCCTTAAGATTCTGCCGCCGCTCGTGCTTCACGGCGAGGACGGCAACGCCTTCACCCCGGGCGTGGAAGCCATGCTCCGGGAGGGCAAGGCGCTTGCGACCGTCAACCGCGCTTGGCATGGCGGGCGCGCGCGCCCATCTTGAAGGGGCGGAGGGCGGACGGCGCAACGAGGGCAGGTAATGCGTTTCAGCCTTTTCTCACGCAAGGGGCCGGTCATCCCGGTGGTGCCGCTCACCGGCGGCATCGGTATCAGCATGCCGCTCCGCTCGGCAGTTTCGTCGACTTCGATCGAGGCGCAACTCTCCCGGGCCTTCGCCATGAAGGCTCCCGCGGTGGCAATCCTGATCAATTCTCCCGGCGGCTCGGCGGTGCAGTCGCATCTCATCTACAAGCGCATCCGGGCGCTTGCCGAGGAGAAGAAGAAGTTGGTGATCGTCGCCGTCGAGGATGTGGCCGCCTCCGGCGGATACATGATCGCGCTAGCCGGTGACGAGATCGTGGTTGACGGCTCCTCGATCGTGGGATCCATCGGCGTGGTCTTCGCCGGCTTCGGGTTCCAGAAGCTGATCGAGAAGCTCGGCATCGAGCGCCGCGTGCATACCGCCGGCGAGGCCAAGGTGATCCTCGACCCGTTCCAGCCCGAGAAGGAAGAGGATGTAGTGCGATTGAAGAGCCTGCAGCGCGAGGTCCACGCCTTCTTCATCGATCTGGTGAAGTCGCGCCGGGCACGGCTTGCCGACGATCCCGAGATCTTCACCGGTGCGTTCTGGTCGGGCGAGCGCGCCGTGGCGCTTGGCCTCGCCGACCGGGTCGGCGACCTGCACTCGGTGCTCAGGGAGAAATATGGTGACAGCGTACGGCTCAAGACGATCGGCGGCGAGCGGGGCCTCCTCCGCCGCCGCCTCGGGCTGTCGTCCCACGGGCGCGGATCGCTC
>DASSPO010000404.1:0-2588 GCA_035699585.1 Bauldia sp. | reverse complement strand
TTTCGGCGCCGGCGCTTCTCGGCCGCACACGTCTGGTCGTAGACCATCACCGTGACGCCGGGGATGTCGCGCAGCTCCCGCTGCACCTCGTCGAGCTCCGCGCGCGGGTGGATCGTGGTGCCGTAGGGCCAGATCGCGTTGGATGGATAGCGGTCCGGCTCCTCGGCGACGACCGCCACGCGCTTCGCCCCCTCCGCCGCCACCTGCCGCGCGATCTGGTCGACGGTCATGCCGCCGTCGACCTTCTGGCCGCCGGTGAGCGCCACGGCATCGTTGACGTAGATGCGGTAGGTGATGTTGACCCCGGCGATCGCGGCGGCCCGGATGGCGAGGCTGCCCGAATGGTTGTAGGTGCCGTCGCCGATGTTCTGGAAGACGTGGCCGCGGGTCGAGAACGGCGCCTCGCCCACCCAGTTGGCGCCTTCGGCGCCCATCTGGGTGTAGCCCTCGGTCTGCCGGTCCATGCGCTGCACCATGTAGTGGCAGCCGATGCCGGCATAGGCCCGCGATCCCTCGGGCACCACGGTGCCGCTGTTGTAGGGGCAGCCGGCGCAGAAGTAGTAGCCGCGGCTGGCGATGTCGCTGCCCTCGGCGAGCACCGCCTCGGCCTGCTTCAGCGCCGCGACCCGCGCCTCGAGACCCCGGTGCGGCAGGCGCGCGAGCACGCGTTCGCCGATGGCGATGGCGATGCGGTTCGTGTCGAGCGCACCCTTGGAAGGGAGCAGCCAGTTCCCGCTTTCGTCGCGCTTGCCGACGATTGCCGGCTGGTTCCGCGTGCCGTAGAGGATCTCCTTGATCTGGCCTTCGATCAGGCCCCGCTTCTCCTCGACGACGATGATCTTTTCGAGCCGTTCGGCGAAATGCCGGACCGTGCTCGGCTCGACCGGCCAGGTGCAGGCGAGCTTGAGCAGCTTGATGCCGAAATCGGCGGCGATCCGCTCGTCGATGCCGAGCTGGTCGAGCGCCTGGAGCACGTCGAGGTAGCTCTTCCCCGCGGTGATGATGCCGATGCGCGGCTCGCGGCCGCCGGCAAGCACCAGCCGGTCCGGGACGTTGACGCGGAGGAAGGCGAGCGCCGCCGGTATCTTGTGCTCGTGCAGCCGCTCCTCCTGGAGGACCGGGTGGTCGCTGGGGCGGATGTTGAGGCCGCCCGGCGGCATGCGAAAGGCGCCGGGAATGACGCTCGCCACGCGGTCGAGCGCGCCGTCGATGGTCGCGGTCGACTCGACCGTGTCCTTGACGCACTTGAGACCTACCCACAGGCCGGCGAAGCGCGACAAGGCGAAGCCCAGCAGACCGTAGTCTATGATTTCCTGAACGCCGGCCGGCGAGAGGACCGGGATCATGGCGTCGACGAAGGCGTACTCGGACTGGTGCGCGGTGGTCGAGGATTCGCAGGTGTGGTCGTCGCCCATCAGCGCGAGCACCCCGCCCCACGGGGAGGTTCCGGCGAGGTTGGCATGCTTGAGCGCGTCGCCGGAGCGGTCGACGCCCGGTCCCTTGCCGTACCAGACGCCGAATACCCCGTCGTACCGGCCTTCGCCGCGCATCTCGGCCTGCTGCGAACCCCACAGCGCGGTTGCCGCGAGGTCCTCGTTGACCGCAGGCTGGAACAGGATGTCGGCCGGCCGGAGCAGCGATGCCGCCCGCTCGAACTGCTGGTCGAGCCCGCCGAGCGGCGAGCCGCGATACCCGGTCACGTACCCCGCCGTTCGCTTCCCCATGCGCCGGTCGCGGGCGCGTTGCATGAGCACGAGGCGAACGACCGCCTGCGTGCCCGTCGCGAGGATGCGGCTCTTCGCGAGGTCGTATTTGTCGCCGAGGGTCACCGCCTCGTGACGCATTAACCTTCTCCGCCGGACCCAATGCCCGGCGGACGCACTCTAGGTCAGGAAGCGCCGACCCTCCAAGCGGAGCGGCGAAGGCGAGGGAAATGATCTGGATCATGGCCGACACCGGTCAGCTCCATAATTTGAGGGCGACTGGCACGCCCGAGAGCACACGCCATGCGATCAATCATCACGACAATTCTTGCCATCATCGTCGCGCTCGCGATCTTGGTTATACCGGCCGCGGCTCAGGTGGACCGCGTCTGGCCGGGCCGGACGTTTGCCGATTGGGGCTGGCGGCATATGGTCTTTGGCAGCGCGACCATGATCCTCGTCTGGGTCGGTATCACCCTGCTGATCATTCTTCTGCTGCGGAGCGTCGGGGCCCTTCCTTCGTCGCGCGAATCCATGGCGGCGGCACGCCAGACGGCGCTCGAGGTGCTCCGGGAACGCTATGCCCGCGGCGAGATCGACAAGCGGGAATTCGAGGAGCGGAAGCTCACGCTCTCGGCCCGCTGAGCAACGACATCCCCCTCGACGATCCCGCCCTGCGGAAGAAGGCAGCGCCGCAAAAACCAGCACCTGCCCTGGTCTGAGGAAACTGTTGGCCGCAGCCTTCGATCACCGAGTCGAAGCACCCACGGCCATTGCCCGCCCGGGCATTCCGGAATCGGGAGAAAAGGCGCGTTAACGCTCACCGGCAATTTACGATTGCAGGTGACACTACTACTCTCTAAAGTTGCATGACTGAACCGGCTC
>DASSPO010000403.1:0-2158 GCA_035699585.1 Bauldia sp. | reverse complement strand
AGAACACGGTGGCGCGCCAGCCGCCACGAGCCGAGCGCCATGAATACGGCCAGCACCATCGGGAATTCTTCGGGAAGGAGCGCGATGGCGAGCGTGATGCCGGCAAGCGCGCCGGCGACCCAGTCGCCGCGGATGAGTCCGTAGCTGACGACGATTCCGAGGCAGAAGACAACGGCGAACAGTCCGAGGCGGGCGATAAGTCGCTTCGAGGTGCGCTGGAGAGGGGTCGGCTCGCTCGCGATCGTCGCGAGGGCAGCGCCGATTCGGCCAAGGGCCGTCGAAGGTCCGGTGGCGAGGACGATCGCGGTGCCCTGACCTCGCACCAGAAGCGTGCCCGCATACAGAAATGGCGTGCCGTCGCCGCCGGCGGCACCGGCATCCATCGCCGCGGGCGGCGGTGATGCAGGTTCCTTGGTTACCGGCACCGATTCGCCGGTGAGCGCTGACTCATCGACCGTGAGGAGATCGCCGGCGACGAGTGCCGCGTCGGCCGGTAAGCGTTCGCCCTCCGCGATCACGATGAGATCGCCCGGAACCACGTGCTGCACCGGAATCCGGCGCTCCTTACGGTCGCGGATCACGGTAGCGAAGGGCTCGCCGATCTTCTGGAGCGCGGCCAGCGACCGCTCGCTGCGGGTCTCCTGAATGACGACGAGCCCGATCGTCACTGCTGCGCCGGCGGTCATGAACAGGCCTTCGGCCAAGTCGCCGAGGAAGAGGTAGAGGACCGCGGCCGCGACCAGGAATACGAACATCGGTTCGCGCAGCGCTCCGAGCACGACCTCGACAAAGCCACGCGTTGAGGGGCGCCGGATGATGTTCGGACCATGGGTCGCAAGGCGCCGGCGCGCCTCCGCTTCGCTCAGTCCGACCGGTTCGAACGCTTCAGACGAGGGCGACATGGGGAAGTATGATCCGACGGGGCGAATGAGTATGGCACGAACGCCGTCGGCCTCGTCCCGGACATTGGGACGCGGCCGAACGATGCCGGCAGCTCCGCGGTCGCCTCATGGCGTTGTTCGTCTAACCCCCTAACCCGGGGCGAGACGACGGCTCCGTCCCCGACGATTCCGGCCTGTTGCGCCGGGCCTGAGCCTTGGCTAGCATCGATCCCGCTGGCTGCCTCGCCTTGGCAATCCCGGGGACGTGCTAGCCGCTCCGGTGGCTTGGTTCTGGCGCCGGCCACAAGGCGTAGCCATGCCGGTCGGCACTGCTGTTTTTTGTGCGGTGGCCGGCGGCAGGCCCGTCGCGTGAACAGAGGGGGGCGTCGGTTCGGAGGGGTCCGGGCCGGCGCCTTCTCTGTTCCGACCCGCCCTCAGGTCAGCGTAGCGTAGTAGCGGATCGCAAAGTCGATCCACTCGGGCGACGACCAATCGGGGTGCTCCGCGCGGATTGTCGGAGCAAGCTCGGCGACGATCGCGTCGGCATCCTTTCCGGCCTTCCGCGCCGCCGCAACCCGCGTGCTGAGGTCGATCATATAGTCGCGGACGGCGCGCAATATCCCGACGCCGCCGACGTCGCCGTGGCCCGGCACGACAATCGCAGGGTCCCAGCCGATCAGCTCGGTGAGGATCGACGTCCAACGCGCCCCATCGATATCGGCGTCGTTCGGCGGGAACCAGGGGAAGATCGGGAAGATGCGTTCCTCGGCGAGATCGCCGGTGAAAAGAATGCGTTCGGCGGGAAGCCATATCACCTGGTCGCCGCGGGTATGGGCGAGGCCCCAGGTGCGAAGCTCGACGGTGCGGTTGCCGAGATCGAGCGTGGCGCTTGCACCCTCATAGACGTCGTCGGGATCGACGAGGCGGGATCCCTCCAGGGCTGCCGCCACGGCCGGGCCAAAGGTCCGGAACATGCCGAGATAGGCCTCGCCCTTGGCTTTGAGCTCGTCCCGCTGCGCCTTGTTGTAGGTGATCCGCGCTGTCCCCTTGAAGGCGCTCGCGCCGAAGCCGTGTTCGGGGTGGTAATGGGTGAGCGTGAGGATCAGCCGCCTGCCGTCGGCGAGCTTCCGCGCCGCTTCCAGCACGCGCCTGCCGTTGGCCGGACCCATGCCGGTATCCACTACCAGGGCGGCCTCCTCGCCGAGCACAATCCCGATATTGGGCACCAGAGGTACGCGCCGGTCGCGAACAACGAAGACGCCGGCGGCAATCTCCTC
>DASSPO010000402.1:0-7904 GCA_035699585.1 Bauldia sp. | reverse complement strand
GACAATCTTTTCGGCGACATGCTCTCCGATGTCGCGGCAATGCTGACCGGCTCCCTCGGCATGCTGCCTTCGGCCTCCCTCGGCGCCGCAGACCCGAAGACCGGGCGCCGACGCGCCCTCTATGAGCCGGTGCACGGCTCGGCACCGGACATCGCCGGCAGGGGAATCGCCAATCCGATCGCGATGATCGCGAGCTTCGGCATGGCGCTCCGCTACTCCTTCGACATGGTCGCGGAGGCGGGCATGGTGGATAAGGCGATCGCCGCAGCGCTCGACCGGGGCATCCGCACCGCCGACATCTGGAGCGAGGGGACGTCGAAGGTGGGCACGACCGAGATGGCGGCGGCGGTGATTGCGGAGCTCGAGAGACTCGCGGCCTAGCGGCGTCGGCGAGGTTTCCGTGTCCGTCGCGCTGCGGGGACGACGGAACGGCCGTAACCAGAACCGCACCACAGGTACGGATCCCCATCCTCCGATCGGATGAGGCTTTTCCGGGTCATATCAGGCAGGTGGACGCCATTCCGCGGCCAAGTCCGCGAACAAAGGGAGTCCAAAGCCATGACTGCAGCCATTCAGCCCCACAATCAGAGACCGGCAACCGTCTGGGGATCCGGCGGGGCCGCCTATGAGGAGATCAGCCGCCAGATCGCGAGCGCCCTCGCGCACTGCGTCCGCCGCGCCAATCCGAAGGCGGGGGAACGCATTCTCGACCTTGCGACCGGAACCGGCTGGACTTCGCGCCTCCTTGCCGAACGTGGCGCGATGGTCACCGGCGTCGATATTGCCGCCGAACTGCTCGCCGCGGCGCGGATGAAGGCGCCGCCGGACCTCGCCCTCGACTACCAGGTCGGCGACGCCGAGGCCCTTCGTTTCGCCGACGCGAGCTTCGATGCGGTCACCTCGACCTTCGGCGTCATGTTCGCAAGCCGGCCCGAGGACGCAGCCGGCGAGATCGCGCGGGTCTGCCGGAAGGGCGGGCGGATCGCCCTCACCACCTGGAAGCCGGACAGCACCGTGTCGGAGATGTTCCAGGTGATGCGCCCCTATATGCCGCCGCCGCCCAATCCGGCGCCTCCCTCGCCGTTCGCCTGGGGCAGCCGGGAGCGGATGACGGAGCTGTTCGGCAGGAACTTCGACCTCGCCTTCGAGGAGGGCGAGACGATCTGCTACGAGCGGAACGGCGAGGCCGTCTGGGATGTCTTCGTCAACGGCTATGGCCCGACCAAGATGCTCGCCGAGAGCCTCGAACCGGCCCGGCGCGAGGCCATGAAACGGGACTTCATCGCCTTACACGATGCATTCAAGTCACCGCTCGGCATCGCCATGCCGCGGCAGTATCTCCTGACCGTCGGCGTCCGGCGCTGAGCGGACGGGTCCGAAATATAGCCGTTCGCATTTGACTGGAGCGGGTCATGGGTTAGTTTCCGCCCATGACCCGCATCTATGAAAATCCCGGCTTTGCGAAGCGGAACAACATCTCGGTGATCGTGCTCGTCGCGGTCGTGATCTACGGCATCTGGGAGCTCTATACCGCCTTCCTGACCGACAGCCAGGACTCGATGGCGGCGATGTTCGGCGTCCTTTTCGTGGGCGGCGGCATCTACGGCGCCTACACGATCTGGACCGAAGCACGCGATCAGGTCGTTGCCCTCGACGCCGATTTCGCCACCGGGCGTGCCGCCGTCACGCTGTGGCGGCCGTTCAAGAATATCGTCATTGAGGCGACGTTCGACCGGCTCACCGACTGGCGGCACTGGGTCAAGGTCGGCAAGCGCAACATGCGCACCCACTACGTCATCTTCACCGCCGAGGGCTATCCGCAGCCGCTCTATGTCGAGCTGACCACGGGCGAGATGCCCGAGGGCTTCCGGAAGCTCTCGCCGGCGGTGGTCGAGGAATTCGAGGAGAACACCGGCAAGCGGCCGGAGGGCGCGGCGGAGGCCTAGATCTCGGCCCCGGGTGGGGTGGTGCAGGTCGACGCGCTCTCGCGATTCCAGGCCCGCGACGTCCAGGTGTCCTTGGGCGAAAGCGTCCCCCCCGCGCCTTCGACGGCTTCGAAAAAGGTGAAGCAGTTCTCGCCGTCGCGCTCCACGAAGAAGCAGGCCCCCTGGGCGCTTTCGTAGAAAGTGCAGAAGGTGTCGCCTTCGATCGACCACTGGCCTGAATCGGCCCCGTCGACGTCGTGATAACGGATCGAGCCGTCCTCGAAATAGGTTTCGCTGAAGAACGCGCCGTCGTCGTAGATGCCGTCGAAGGTGTGACCGGAGAAGGTCTTTTCCAGCTCGAAGCCGAACAGTCGTTGGCCGGCCTCGGCCGACGGTGCGGCGAGGAGGGCGGCGAGGACCGCGATCCCCGGCGACTTCATTGACAAGCCACCGCATTTGCGTAGAAGAAGCGCGGTTTTTCGGATCGGGCCAATGCTCTCGTTCCTGTTTCTCGGCATGCTCTACGCACCGTCGACCATCGCCGGCGGGAGTGATCCTATGCCGAAAACGCCTACGAAAACATCTACGAAATCCTGAGCTTTGCTGGGGCCGGCCGCGATGCGTCCCCGCTCGCGGGGGCAGACCGTGACGGGCGGCGATCGTGCCTCACCCGATCCTTTTGAGAGGAGTTGACGTGATGGGCTACAAGGTCGCCGTCGCCGGAGCGACCGGCAATGTCGGACGCGAGATGCTCTCGGTACTCGACGAGCGCGGCTTCCCCGCCGACGAGGTGGTGGCGCTTGCCTCGCGGCGGAGCCAGGGCACGGAGGTTTCCTTTGGCGACCGGACGCTGAAGGTGAAGGCGCTCGACACCTACGATTTCTCCGACACCGACATCTGTCTCATGTCGGCCGGCGGCTCGGTTTCCAAGGAATGGGCCCCGCGGATCGGTGCCCAGGGCTGCGTCGTGATCGACAACTCCTCGGCGTGGCGATACGACGCTGCGGTGCCGCTGATCGTGCCCGAAGTGAATGCCGATGCGATCGTCGGCTTCACCCAGAGGAACATCATCGCCAACCCTAATTGTTCGACCGCGCAGCTGGTGGTCGCGCTCAAGCCGCTTCATGACGCCGCGACGATCAGGCGCGTGGTGGTGGCGACCTACCAGTCGGTTTCCGGCGCCGGCAAGGAGGCCACGGACGAGCTGTTCACCCAGACCCGCGCGGTGTTCGTCTCCGATCCGATCGAGCCCAAGAAGTTCCCGAAGCGCATCGCCTTCAACCTCATCCCGCAGGTCGACGTCTTCATGGAGGACGGCTCGACCAGGGAGGAGTGGAAGATGGTGGCCGAGACCAAGAAGATCCTCGACCCCGCGATCAAGCTGGTCGCGACCTGCGTCCGCGTCCCCGTCTTCGTCTCCCATTCCGAGGCGGTGGCGGTCGAGTTCGAGAAGCCGATCAGCGCCGAGGAGGCGCGCGACATCCTCCGCGAGGCGCCGGGGTGCCTCGTCATCGACAAGCACGAGCCGGGCGGCTACATCACGCCCTACGAGGCGACCGGCGAGGATGCGACCTACATCAGCCGCATCCGCGAGGATCCGACGGTCGAGAACGGCCTGATGATGTGGGTGGTCTCCGACAACCTCAGGAAGGGCGCCGCGCTCAATGCCGTGCAGATCGCCGAGGTGCTGGTCAACCGCCGGCTGATTCAGCCGAAGCGCAAGGCGGCCTAGAAGTCTGAACGCCACATGACCGCGGCGCCCCAAATCGCGCCGCAATCGTGGTGTCTAGCATCGCGCGGGGGCAGCCTCCTGGAGATCTTCCCGTGCTGCCGAAATTCCTTCTCCGCCTTGCCGCGCTCTTTTCCCTCGGGTTTGCTGCCGCCACGATGACCGCTTCGGCCGCCGACGCCTCGCTTCTCGACACACGGTGGACGCTGGAATCGGTGCGCGGGCTGTCCGCCATCGGCGGTCGCGGCGGCGAGCCGCACATGATCCTCGGTCCCGATGGCGGGCTCCGCGGCAGCACCGGCTGCAACCGGATGGGCGGTGGCTTCACCGTTGACGGCGATACCATCGCCTTCGGTCCGATCCGCACCACGCGCATGTACTGCGCGGACGCCTACCGGACCGAGCAGGAGCTGCTCAAGGCGTTTTCCGACGTCGCGCGCTTCGTCATCACCGGAGACCGGCTCGAGTTGCTCACCCGCGACGGCGTGACCCTCGCCGTGTTCGTGGCGGGTTGAAACGACCGGCCGGCGGCAGGGATCTCACGCCCAGATCGCCATCCGCAGACCCCTGGCATCGCGCTCCGGCGCCGCGGGAAAGCTCCGGCCTTCGCCATTCGCTATCCGCTCGGCGGTCAGCGCCAGCGCCGCGGCGTCAATGAGGTCGTCGCGGCCAACGCCGCGGGGCAGCGCCTGGTCAAGGAAGCCGCGCGCATAGCCGTGGCGGACGAGCAGCGCGGCGCGTTCCTCGAGCCCGGGTTGATGCGGCCGGCTCTTCACCTTCTTCGGCAGCGCCATCGGCCGCTCGCCGTTCAGGCGCCAGAAGCCGAGCTCCGGATGCGCCTCATAGACCCGCGCCTCGAGGGCCGGCGTCATCAGCCGATCGATCTCGCGGATCTTCGGGAACAGGTGGAAGCATTGCTTCGACACCTTCCTCGCCGGTTCGGAGGTGACGAGCGCCACCGCGCAGGAGCGCCGGTAGTCCTCCTCCATGACCGCGGCCCGCGACGGGACCGAGAACACCGACGACTGGCGCTCGCCGAGAAGCCTGCGGATTTCCCGTTCGGGCCCGCGCCCATTGGCGCCCACGTGGTCCGGCAGGCCGATCGGCATGTCGACCGCGATCACCACCGGCCGCCGCTCCGAGGCAAGGACGGCCGCAAAGTCCGGCGCGACCGCGAAGACAGGCGCCGCGGCACGGCCAAGGTCGAGAAACACGACCGCCCAGCCCGCCGGGCAGCCGTCCACCCCGGCTACCCAGGCGGGATCAGCCATCCTGGACCGCCTCTACACGAACACCGGCCGGCGCGGCGAAGAATGCCTCCTGGCCTTGGGCAAGGGGCAGTTCGTCCCCGCCGTCGGCCAGTTCCACCAACCGGAGCGTCGCGGCGGTCGCCCGCATGAGTGCGTCGCGCGGTTCAGCCCCACCCAGCCGATGGCCGAAATAAAGGGCCGCCAGGAGATCGCCGGTACCGTGCGGTGCCTTCTCGACGGCGCGATGCACGACCAGCTCGGTCCCGCGAGCCGTCACCAAGAGGTTGGCCGCTTCGTCCGCCGCGGCAAAGGCCGAGGTGACGATCACCTCCGGCCGCGCGAGCGAACGAGCCGCCGCGACGAGGGCCGCATTGTCGGTGATGGCGCGGTAGTCACGGCCGGCGAGGAAGGCCAACTCGAAACGGTTGGGCGTGACGATATCGGCGCGAGGAACGAGGTCGTCGCGGATCGAGATGCAGGTCTGGTCGTCCACGTAGAAGCGGCCGGAATCGCCGATGACCGGATCGCACAGGTAGAGTGCCGCCGGGCGGCGTGCCTTGACCCGTTCGACAAGGCCGATCAGACCCGCGATCCGGGGAGAATGTCCGAAATAGCCGGAGAGGATGCCGCCCGGAGGCGCGTCACCGACGGCACGGGCGATGTCGGCGCTCAATCCCTCCGGCGGCACGACCCGCGTCCCCGGTCCGTGCCCCGGATGCCAGGGCAACAGCACCGTCGGCACGAACCAGACCGGGAAGCCCAGCCGCTCGAGCACGAACAGGCTCGCCCGCCCGCCGACGCTGCCGCGGGAGACCAGGCTGTTCAGGACGACGACCGGCGGCTTGATGCGCATGAGTCGGTGGCGTTTGGGCTCCCCATCCCTTAGCGGAAGGGGCCGACACGCGCCAAGCCGCGGTGAAGGAAGGGCTTGTGGAGTCGGCGCGGCCGGATAGTCTCTCCGCCGGGGACCTCGGGGGAGACTGTTTGACGATGGCGGCCCTGCCGCGACCGCGCCGTAGCGCACTCTACATACCGGGGTCGAATGCCCGCGCCCTCGACAAGGGCCGTTCCGTCGCGGCCGACGTCCTGATTCTCGACCTCGAGGATGCCGTCTCGATTGAGGCCAAGGACATGGCGCGGGCCGCCGTCGCCGCTGCCGTCAACGTCCACGCCTACGGCAAGCGCGAGGTGGTGGTGCGGGTGAACGGCCTCGAGACGCCGTGGATCGCCCGCGACATCGCCGCAATCGTCGCTGCGATGCCCGACGCAGTGCTGATCCCGAAGATCTCCAAGCCCGAGGACATCCGCCGCGCCCGCGCCGCGCTCAACGCGGCGCAGGCTCCGGACGGCCTTGGCCTCTGGGCGATGATCGAGACGCCGCTTGCCGTGCTCAATGCGGGGGCGATCGCGGCAGCCGCCGCATCAAATTCCGGCGTCTCGCTCGACGCGCTGGTGATCGGCACCAACGACCTGATCCGCGAGACCGGCATGCGCTCGCTACCGGGGCGCGCGCCGCTGGTGCCGGCGCTCGTCCAATGCGTGCTTGCCGCCCGCGCGTACGGCATCGCGGTGCTCGACGGCACGTTCAACGACCTCAACAACTGGGACGGCTTCCGTGCCGAATGCCAGCAGGGCCGTGACCTCGGAATGGACGGGAAGACGCTCGTTCACCCGCGCCAGGTGCCGATCGCCAACGAAGTCTTCGCGCCGACCGCCGACGAGGTGATCTGGGCGGAGAAGGTGCTCGCCGCCTTCGCCCGGCCGGAAAACGCCAACCGTGCCGTGATCTCGGTCGAAGGAAAGATGGTCGAGCGGCTCCATGAGCGCATGGCGCTCCGCGTCATCGAGACGGCAACGGCGATATTGCCGGACGATTAGGGCGGCATCGATGGCAGCGGGGCGATCCTGCCGGACTCCTCTGCCGTGGAGGGCAGAGCGGCGGGACCTCGGACGCGAAGCCTCATGGGGTCGAGCCCGGTGAGGCGCGCCAGCCTCGCGGCAATATGCACCGCTGCCTCTCCCTCGTCTTGCCGAGACGTTACACCATGTACCCGAACCGGCGCATTTCCTCGGTGATGATGCGCGCCATGGTTTCGGCGTCCTTTGAATAGTGGTTGCTGACGCCGTCGTCCCAGGTCCAGAAGAAGGTGCGGTCGACGAGGCCGAAGGTGAGCACCTTCCGGTTGCCGCGACCCGTCACCGACCAGGTCGGCGGGGTCTTGCCGGGGTTGTCGCGGGACAGGATCAGCCCGAGGCCGAGCCGCTCCTTGATCAGCCGGCACAGCTCGTCGATCGCCTGAAGCTTCTCGTCGATGACCCGCGGGCGTGCCAACGGCCGCGCCGCGGTCCCCGGCGGCGGTTTCGCCGCTCCGGTGCCGCCAGTCTCCGGCTTGTCGGCCGTCATTGCAGCCCCGCCAGCGCCCTCGCGAAATCCTCGGCCCTGAAGGGCTCGAGATCCTCCACTCCCTCGCCGACGCCGATGAAATGCACCGGCAACTTGTGCTTCGCGGCGATGGCGACAAGGATGCCGCCGCGCGCGGTGCCGTCAAGCTTGGTCATCACCAGCCCGCTCACCCCGGCGCGCCTGCCGAAGACCTCCACCTGGGAAAGCGCGTTCTGTCCCGTGGTCGCGTCAAGGGTCAGCAGCACGGTATGCGGGGCGGTCGGGTCGATCTTCCGGATCACCCGGACGATCTTCTCCAGCTCGGCCATCAACTCGTCCTTGTTCTGGAGCCGGCCGGCGGTATCGATGAGGAGCACGTCGGCGCCCGCCGCCTTGGCATCGCGGAGCCCGTCGAAGGCAAGGCCGGCGGCATCGGCTCCCGGCTCGCGCGCCACGACCTGGGCGCCCGTCCGCCCGCCCCAGATCTTGAGCTGCTCGATGGCGGCAGCGCGGAAGGTATCGCCGGCGACGAGCCAGACGTTCCGTCCCTCGCTCCGGAACTTCGCCGCGAGCTTGCCGATGGTGGTGGTCTTGCCGGTGCCGTTGACGCCGACCAC
>DASSPO010000401.1:0-5982 GCA_035699585.1 Bauldia sp. | reverse complement strand
TATGCGCGAATGGATTGAGCGGGTTCTTGAAATAGAGCCGGGCCGCGTCGGCCGCCGCCCGAAAGGGACTCAAGGCTGCATGGTTGAGTTCGTAGAGATGATAATACAACGCCCCGAACCCCTTATGTTGCAGCACCACGCCCGCAGTCTTTTGCAGTGCAAAAAGGATATGGCCCTCGCCAGCCCAAGCGCAAGCAGGAGTTTGACCGTTCGGTCAGACCGCAAGGCGAGCGTGACATTTGCGCTATAGTCTTTGGAAGTCCTTGGAAAACCAGAGGTTCCGCCTGCATTGCCATCCCCGGACCTGCCCATGACCCACGCCGCGTATACTCCGCGACTGTCGGAGCGGCCGATGCCGGAGAGCGACTTCGCCGGCCGAAGCCTCCGACTTCAAACCCTGATTCGCCTTCGCTGGCTTGCGGTCGCCGGCCAAACCGTGGCCGTTGCCGTCGTCTATTTCGGCCTTGGCTTCCCGCTGCCGATCTTCTGGTGCTTCGGGTTGATCGCACTCTCGGCGGCGCTCAACCTCGCGCTTCGCGTGCGCTTCCCGGCGAGCCATCGCCTCCGCGCCGAGCCGGCCTTCCTGCTCCTCTCCTATGACGCACTGCAACTCGGCGCGCTTCTCTTTGTGACCGGTGGGCTGGAGAACCCGTTCTCGATTCTCCTCCTCGTTCCGGTAATCGTATCGGCGACGACCCTTGCGCCGCTGCCAACGCTCCTCCTCGGCGCGATCGTGGTTGTGGTGGCGACGGTGCTCGCCTTCAGCCACTTGCCAATACCCTGGCATCCCGGCCAGGCACTGTCCCTCCCCTGGATCTACACGGTCGGGGTGTGGGTGGCGCTTGTTTCAGCCTGTGCATTTACCGGCATCTACGCCTTCCGCGTGGCCGAGGAGGCCCGTCAGCTCGCCCGCGCGCTCAATGCAACCGAGATGGTGCTCACCCGGGAGCAGCACCTTTCGGCTCTCGACGGGCTTGCCGCGGCGGCGGCGCACGAGCTCGGCACGCCGCTTGCCACCATCGCCCTGGTCGCCCGCGAGCTTGAGCGCGAGATGGCGGGCGACGACCGCCATGCCGAAGATATCGCGCTGCTCAACAGCCAGGCGCAGCGCTGCCGCGATATTCTCGCCAAGCTCACCTCGATGTCCGGGGAACTCGACCAGGCGATCTCGCGGCAGCCCCTTTCCCACCTCGTCGAGGAAGTGGTCGAGCCCTACCGCGCCTTCGGCACCGATATCGTCATCCTGCCGCCGGCCGGCGAGGGGCCGGAACCGGTAGGGCGGCGCAACCCGGCGATCATCCAGGCGCTCGCCAACCTCGTCGAGAACGCCGTCGACTTTGCCGACAGCCGGGTGGAGGTCGTCATGGCCTGGAACGACCGGGAGGTGTCGGTAACCGTCTCCGACGACGGGCGCGGCTTCACGCCGGCGATCCTTGCCAGGATCGGGGAGCCCTACGTCACCACCCGTGGCCCCGCCGGAGACGATCGCGCCCACCACGAGGCAGGTGGCCTGGGTCTTGGTCTGTTCATCGCCAAGACGCTGCTCGAGCGCACCGGCGCCCGGCTTGCCTTCCGCAACCTCGATCCGCCGCGCCGCGGCGCCATCGTCCGGGTGGCTTGGCCACGGCCGCTCATGGACTTGCCGGCTCGGGGCGAGGGCGAAGGGGAATCCGAAGGTTGACGAACGGCTTGCGACCCTCCGGGAAGTGCCTATAACCCTTCACACTCGGCGGAAGAGCTACTATCTCCCCGGAGCGGGGACGCATTGAATGTCCGAAAGCCAAGACAAAAGACCACAAGACATGTCGCTCCTGATCGTCGACGACGACAAGCCCTTTCTGCAGCGCCTGGCGCGCGCCATGGAAACTCGTGGCTATGTGGTCGACACCGCCGACAGCGTCGCGGAAGGCATCCGCAAGGTGGAAGCCTCCCCGCCGGCCTACGCCGTGGTCGACATGCGCCTGGAAGACGGGAACGGCCTCGAAGTGATCGACCTGATCCGGCGCAGGCGCCCGGATTCCCGCATGATCGTGCTCACCGGATACGGCAACATCGCAACCGCAGTGACCGCGGTGAAGCTGGGGGCGATCGACTACCTCGCCAAGCCCGCCGACGCCGACGACGTCCACTTCGCGCTTACCCGCGATCCCGAAACCAAGGCGACCCCGCCCGAGAACCCGATGTCCGCCGACCGTGTCCGGTGGGAGCACATCCAGCGAGTCTACGAGCTCTGCGACCGAAACGTCTCGGAAACCGCACGCCGGCTCAACATGCACCGCCGCACCCTCCAGCGCATCCTCGCCAAGCGCGCGCCGCGGTAGTGTGCGCTCGCCGCCGACGGCGGCACGGCGACGGGCGCGAAGGGGCATGGCGATCGAACCCCGATCAGACCTGCATCGCGCCGCGGTTCCTCAGTCCATTTGCTCCACCCGCCCCGCCCGGCTATATGCGCGGGAGACGCAAGGCGGGGTGACCGATGACGGACATGGGGCTGGTGGTGGTTGGTGCCGCCGGCAAGATGGGGAGGACGCTGATCCGCGTCGTTGAGGCCACACCCGGCGTCAGCCTCGTCGGCGCCATCGAGCGTGCCGGGGCGCCCGAGCTTGGGAAAGATGCCGGCCTTCTCGCCGGCCTGTCCCCGAACGGCGTGCCCGTCACCGACGAACCGGTCGCCGCCTTCGCCAAAGCCGACGGCGTCCTGGACTTCACCGTTCCCGCCGCGACCGTGGCCTTTGCCGAACTGACCGCGCAGGCGCGCATCGTCCATGTGATCGGCACCACGGGCCTCTCGCCGGACGACGAGAAGAAGATCGCCGCGGCTGCCCGACACGCGGCGATCGTCAAGTCGGGCAACATGAGCCTCGGGGTCAATCTTCTCGCCGTGCTCGTCCGCGAGGCCGCAAAGGCGCTCGATCCGGACTTCGACATCGAGATCGTCGAAATGCACCACCGCCACAAGGTCGATGCGCCCTCGGGCACCGCCCTCCTCCTCGGGCGTGCCGCAGCCGAGGGCCGCGGCATCGACCTTGCGGATCATTCCGTCCGCGTCCGCGACGGCCACACAGGTCCGCGTCAGCGCGGCGACATCGGCTTCGCCACGCTGCGCGGCGGCTCGGTGGTGGGTGAGCACACGGTGATCTTCGCCGGCGAGGGTGAACTCATCGAGTTCACTCACAGGGCGACCGACCGCGTGCTCTTCGCCCGCGGTGCGGTCAAGGCGGCCCTTTGGGGCCGCGAGAAGAAGCCGGGACTTTATTCGATGGCCGACGTGCTGGGACTGACGTGATGCTTCGGCTGCGGCGAGACTAGTGGAAGACCCGAAATCAGGAACTGCGCATGGACCGCATGATGGTGCTCGTCCGCCACGGACAGAGCGAGTGGAACCTCAAGAACCTCTTCACCGGCTGGCGCGATGTCGGTCTGACCGAGCAGGGCATCGCCGAGGCGAGCGAGGCCGGCCGCCGAATCAAGGCGAAGGGACTCAAGTTCGGCGTCGCCTTCACCTCAGCGCTTTCGCGTGCCCAGCGCACCCTCGACCTGATCCTCGAGGCAACCGGCGAAACCGGCGTCCCCGTCACGCGCGATCAGGCCCTCAACGAGCGCGACTACGGGGACCTTTCCGGTCTCAACAAGGACGACGCGCGGGCGAAATGGGGCGAGGAGCAGGTCCACATCTGGCGCCGTTCCTATGCCACGGCGCCTCCCGGCGGCGAGTCGCTTCGCGACACCGGTGCCCGCGTATGGCCCTACTATATCCACCGCATCCAGCCCCATGTCATGCGCGGCGAGGGCGTGCTCATCGCCGCCCACGGCAACTCCCTCCGCGCCCTCATCATGGCGCTCGATGGGCTCAACGCCGACCAGGTGGTGAAGCTCGAGCTTGCTACCGGCCTCCCGATTCTCTATCGACTCAACGCCGACACCAGTGTCGCTGAGAAGGTGGAACTCGCCGGATGACCGCGGTCCCGTCGCCCGCCGCCCCGCCCGGCCGCATCTGGTATCTCGTCGCGATCGTGGTCTTTGTCGCCGGGATGGCGGGGATGGCCGCGTTCCTGCTGACGCGGCTCATGGACATGGGCGCCGGGCTGACCCGGTTCGTGGTGCCGGGCGAACAAACGCTGGTGCTTGAGCCGGGTGGTTACACGATCTTTCACGAGACCCAGAGCGTCATCGACGGCAAGATCTATGCGAGTTCGGGCCTTGGCGGCCTGACCGTGAGCGTGACGGGCCCCGACGGCGAGCCGGTGCCCCTCGGCGCAAGCTCAGGGCGCTACAGTTTCGGCGGACATGCCGGCTTCGCCGTATTCGATTTTACCGCCGGCGCGGCTGGGCCTTATGTCATCGCTGGGCGTTACGCCGACGGCGCCGGCGGCCCGGAGACCGTGCTTGCGGTCGGCGCCGGCTTTCTGTCATCGCTGCTCACCACCATCTTCGGCTCCCTCGGTATCGCGTTTGCCGGCGCGATCATCGCCGCCGTCATCGCGGTGCGCGTCCTTGTCAAGCGCCGACGCGCCGGTCTCCGATTCTAGCACTCCGAGCGGTCATCGCTTCCGGTCGCCGAGGAGGTGCTTCTCGATATCGGTCACCGGGTGGCTCGCGAGATCCTTGTCGACTTCGGCGACCAGGGCATCCCTGACATGCTGGGTGTAGTGCTTGCGGAGCATGCCGAGGGCGCGCGGCGGAGCGACGATGACGACATGGCTCACCTCCTTCGCCTGGATCGCCTTGTCGAGGCGTCCGATCAGAGCCCGCAGGAACTCCTCCTCGTCGCGATCGTGCCAGTCGGTCTGCTCGACGGCGCTTCGTGCCGTGCCGACGCTTTGGTGGACCCGGCCCGGCCGGTCGGTACCGAGCTCACTGGTGGGCGCCGCCTCCGCGACGAGGGCCTGCCGTGTGCGGAGGTCCGGATACACCTCGTCGCCGATATTCTCGAGGACGATTGACTTCCGCCCGTCGCAGACAATCACCCACGTGCCCTGCCGAAGCTTCAAGTCCATTACGTTCACCCTTTCCGTCGTCGAGCCTCGGGAACGACCACCGCAACACCGGGGTTCCATCTCGCACGAAAGTCACGGCCGGTTAACCCTTCGATGGCCCTATATCGCTTCGGCCGGGCTGTGATTCTGATTTCGCGTCAAACGGGGGGCGTATGGCGGACATTATTCCTTTTCGTCGTCGGGAAGAGGCCGAAACGGAGGACGACGACATCGACCTTCTAACCGCGGTCGACGCCGCGATCCGGGACCTCCGCGAGATTTCGGCGCGGTGGGAGGAAGAGGCATCGAAGCGCCAGGCCGCCGACTGCCTGCAAATGCTGGAACGCGCCTTCCAGGCCGCAGTCTAGAGGCGACCCCGCGGTCGCTCCGCTCATTGTCGCCGCGCATCAACCCGCGCCGGACGATAACGGTCATCGCGAAGACCGGCAGGAGATGGACGGCGGCGATCGCCATCATCGCGCACGACACATCTCAAACCGCGTAATCGGCGCGGGGACGCCGACGGGCATGGTCTTCGCCCCTGGCAGATACTGAGACGGACGACTCCCGCCACTCGAGTTCTTGCCCGCGATGGCCAGCATGCGTCCCGCCCCATCTTCACGGGATGTGGCGGGGCGAGGCGTCAAGTGCATCGGACGCCGGACCGCCGCGCCGAGGGAGTGCGGCGGGCGGTCCGTGCATCCGACACCGCCGCCCCGACGTCCAGGGGCGGCAAGCCGGGTGTTTTCAGACGCCAATAGGCATGGTTGGGGCAAGCGGATACGGAAACCGTTTTCCGAAAAACGGTAGCCCCACCGGGTACCATACGTCAAGTGGATGGAAGGCCTCCGTTTTCGGCCTTCTTGTGGCCTTTGACAAGCGAAAGGGCGCAGCGCGAGGCCACGAGCGCGATACACCGGCTGGATCACGTGGCGAGGGGGATGTCAGGCTCAGCGTGAAAATTCAAGAAAATGCCCTTGAATTTCCTTAGCTCTGAGGGGCGTCG
>DASSPO010000400.1:0-11331 GCA_035699585.1 Bauldia sp. | reverse complement strand
AGACGACACGCGAATTGCCCGCCAAGCGAGCCTTGCACCATGCGATGAGGGAATCCTTGCCCGCGCCGCTCGGTCCGACCACGAGGATCAGCGTCCCGCGGCGTCTCCCCGCCATGTCCGCCGTCCCGCTCACACGAGGCGAGCGCCCTCGCGCCGAATAGCGCCAACCGGCACAGGGTCGAGGTCGACACCGGTCAGGGTGAGGGCGATCACAATAAGGATCATTGCCGTTTCGCTATAGTAGAAGCTGCGGATCGACTCAAACAGGGCGCAGGCCGATGGCGCGAGCACCGAAGAGGCTGACGACCGTCGCCGAACATACACCTGATGCGATAGGCGACACCGATGATGTCCGACCGTCAGCGTCGCAAGCCCTTGCCAGCCTTGCGAATTGCCGCGATACCCAAACGCGAGAAAGCGCCGCCAAGCGGCACGCCTCTGCGCGTAACGGCAAGGGGCCGGAACCGGGCGTTCCCAAGGGAGGGGGTCAGATGACCGGTATTTTCGACGAGGGACTGGAGCGAAACGAGGCCAACTACGCGCCGCTCAGTCCCGTGGGCTTCGTCGAGCGGAGCGCGGAAATCTTCGGCGACCTCACTTCCGTCATTCACGGGTCCCGGCGCTACAGTTGGGCCGCAACCCGCGACCGTTCGGCGCGCCTGGCCGCAGCCCTTCGTGACCTCGGCATCGTCCGTGGCAGCACGGTCAGTGTAATGCTGTCGAACACGCCCGAGATGCTCGAGGCACACTACGCCGTGCCAGCGCTCGGCGCCGTGCTCAATGCGCTCAATACGCGGCTCGACAGCCGACTCATCGCCTGGCAGATGAACCATTGCGAGGCGTCGGTCCTGATCACCGACCGGGAGTTCTCCCCTGTCATCGCCGAGGCGCTTCGCATTCTCCGCGAGGAATATGGACGAGTGCCGGTGGTGATCGACGTCTGCGACAGCGCGTATGCCGGCTCCGGCGATCGCGTGGGCGAGCACGAATACGAGGCGCTGATCGCCGCGCATGAGCCGCTCGGCCGGCTCGTAGGTCCGCCCGACGAGTGGGACGCGATCGCCGTGAGCTACACTTCCGGCACCACCGGCGATCCCAAGGGCGTCGTCACCCACCACCGCGGCGCTTACCTCAACGCCGTCTGCAATGCGGTAACGTGGACCATGCCGAACTTTCCTGTCTATCTGTGGACGCTGCCGATGTTCCACTGCAACGGCTGGTGCTTCCCCTGGACCATCGCAATGCTCGGCGGGACCCACGTGTGTCTGCGCCGGGTTGAGACGGCGGCGATCCTCGATGCAATCCGCGAGCACAAGGCCGACCACTATTGCGGCGCTCCGGTGGTCCACAACATGCTGATCAATGCGCCGCCCGAGCTACGCGAGGGGATCGGCCACCGCGTTCGGGCCATGGTTGCCGCCGCGGCGCCGTCGGCGGCAATGATCGAGGGCATGGCGAAGATCGGCATCGACATCACCCATGTCTACGGGCTGACCGAGGTCTACGGTCCGGCCTCGGTCTGCGTGAAGCGGCCGTCGTGGGAGAACATGCCGCTGGCCGAGCAGGTGCGCCTCAACGGTCGCCAGGGCGTGCGCTATGTCCTTCAAGAGAGGATGACAGTCCTCGACCCGGAGACGCTCAAGGAGACGCCGGCCGACGGGACGACGATGGGCGAGATCATGTTCCGCGGCAACATCACCATGAAAGGTTACCTAAAGAACCGGCCGGCGACCGAGAAGGCGTTCGCGGGCGGCTGGTTCCACACCGGCGACCTCGCGGTGATGGAACCGGACCGCTACGCAAAGATCAGGGACCGCAGCAAGGACATCATCATTTCCGGGGGTGAGAACATCTCCTCGATCGAGGTCGAGGACGCGCTCTGCCGGCATCCGGCCGTCGCCATGGCGGCCGTGGTTGCCAAGCCGGACGAGAAATGGGGCGAGACCCCGCTGGCGTTCGTGGAACTGAAGCCCGGCGCCGCAGCAAGCGCCGACGAGCTGATCGCCCATTGCCGCGGCCATCTCGCCGCATACAAGGTGCCGCGCGAGGTTCGCTTCGAGACGATCCCGAAGACCTCGACCGGCAAGATCCAGAAGTTCCTGCTCCGCGAGATCGCGAAGTCGGCGAGCGCCATCGCCTGAGCGAAAAGGGCACGGTAGAATGGGCGAACGTAGTGAACCCCTTGTCCTCGTCAGCCGAGACGGGCGCGGCCTCGTCACCCTGACGCTCAATCGGCCGACGGCGCTGAATGCGCTGTCCGAAGCAATGCTTGCCGCGTTGAAGACTGCACTCGATGGGGTGGCGCGCGATGAGACAGCACGGGTCGTGGTGATCGGCGGAGCGGGCAAGGCATTCTGCGCCGGCCACGACCTCAAGGAGATGCGCGCCTCGCCGAGCCTCGACTATTACCGCGGTCTCTTTGCCGCCTGTACCGAGGTAATGCTCACGATCCTCAGGCTGCCGGTGCCGGTGATTGCGCGCGTCCATGGCATCGCGACGGCGGCAGGCTGTCAGCTCGTGGCGCAATGCGATCTTGCCGTCGCCTCGACCGAGGCGCTTTTCGCCGTGAGCGGAGTCAACTACGGACTCTTCTGCTCGACGCCGAGCGTCGCCCTGTCGCGCGACATACTCCGCAAGCAGGCGATGGAAATGCTATTGACCGGGGATTTCATCGACGCGCAGGAAGCTCGCGCCCGCGGCCTTGTCAACCGGGTTGTCGGAGCGGAATCGCTCGATGCCGAGGTTGAATCGCTGGTTGCGAAGATCGTCGCCAAGCCGCGGGTGGCGATTGCCATCGGCAAGGAGCAGTTCTACCGGCAGATCGAGGCCGGTATCGTCAACGCCTATGCCATAGCCGGCGAGGCCATGGCCTGCAATATGATGGACCAGTCGGCGCTCGATGGTGTCCAAGCCTTCATCGACAAGCGAAAGCCGGCCACTTGAGTTGACATCTGGGCCTTGACGATCATCGACCGGGGGACCCGGACTCGCCCGAGATCGCCCGCACGTTTCCGGGTGGGCCAGTCCACCACACGAGGACGACAAGCGGCTCGTTGATGGCCCACGGCCCGCCAATCCGAAGGCAGGTAAGCTGATTCAGGTCATGCCGATCAGATCGCGACGAGCCCCCCTGGTGCCAGTCCGCGGGTGATCGACCCGTTCGTCGGCAGGAGTGGAATCAGGCACGCTTGCAGCGCGTGGTACAGATCGGGCTTTCCTGAAAAGAGAGGCGCTACCTTTCCGGTAGGGTCAACCGCCTCTGTGCGCCAGCCGCCGTGTTCGCGGTCGATGATCTGTCCGGCAATGAAATCCCAGATTCGGCGATACCATTCCTCGTATTCGGGCGCGCCGTCGATCTGGTTGAGGAAGGCGGCAGCACCAATTCCCTCGGCTGCCGGCCACCACAGGCGGTTTCGAAGGTGCGGCCTGCCGTCCCAGTCGAGGGTGTAGTGGAAGCCGCCATTGTCCTTGTCCCAGCCGCTCTGGGTTGCGCGACGAAACAGTTCCGTCGCCGCGTTGGGCAGCCAGGCCAGACGGCGGCCGCCGAGTTCCCAGAGCTGCAGAATGAGGCGCGTCCACTCTAGGGCATGGCCGGGCGTGATGCCGTAGGGGCGAAAAACATCGCCGCCGGCATAATTCCGGTCCACCTTCCAATCGGCGTCGTAGTGTTCGGGAACCTGCCAGCCGACGGCAGCGGCGTTTTTCGAGATTATGAGGGTGGCGATCGACTCGGCCCACTCGAGATACATGCGGTCACCGGTCGCCTCGTAGGCCGCCATCGTCGCCTCGGTCAGATGCATGTTCGAGTTCTGGCCGCGATAGCGACTGACAGGCGACCAGTCTCGGGCGAACTCCTCTGCGGATGCGCCTTGCCCGGGCTCCCAAAACCGCCGCTCCAACACTTCGGTCACATCGGCAAGCAGTCGGTCCGCGGCGGGGTGACCGACGACTTTCGCGCTGGAGGCGGCAAGAAGAACGAAGGCGTGGCCGTAGGCTTGTTTGCGATCGTCACCCGCCTCGCCCACACTCCAAACATAGCCGCCATGCGTGCTGTCGCGGTGGCCCTTCCAGAGGAACTCCATGCCGTGGTCGATGAAACGGTCAGCGCCGGGCCGGCCCATCAGACGGGCGATCGCGAAACAATGAACGGTTCGCGTGGTGACGTGAATCTCGCGGACCGTCGCCTCGCTGATCGGGCGACCATCCTCATTCAGGGTGAAGAACCCGCCGCGCGGATCGATGCTCTCGGCCTCGAAGAAATCGAGAAGGGCGGTTGCCTGTGCGATCAGCCAACGCCGGTGATAGGGGAGCGTCGCCCATCTCGCACCGGTCGCAGCCTTGCCAAACGTCATGCCTGCCCTGCCCTATTGCATCCGCGTGTCGTCGCGGGCGCCAACCATGTACTGCACCAGCTCCTCGGTCGTCGTGTCGGCGGTCCTCTTCTCGGTGACCTTCCGCCCGCGGTGCATCACCATCAGCCGGTCGGCGACGGCGAACACGTCTGGAAGTGTGTGGGTGATCAGAATCACCGGCACCCCCTGGTCGCGAAGCCGGCGGATCAACTCCAGAACCTTATGCTGCTCGGGGACACCGAGATTGTTCGTCGGCTCGTCCATAATCATCAGTCGCGCGTCCCAGTAGACGGCACGGGCGATGGCTACGGCCTGACGCTGGCCGCCGGAAAGACTTTCGATCGGCTGCGAAAGATTGGGGAAATGAATCTGAAGCGAATCGAGGGCGGTCTTCGCTTCTTTCCGCATCCGTCCCTCGTCAAGCATCCGGATCAGGCCGCCGAAGTAGCGGAGCTTCATTTCGCGGCCGAGGAATATGTTGGCCGGAACGTCAAGGTTCTGCGCAAGGGCCAGGTCCTGGTAGATGGTCTCGATGCCTTTCGCGAGAGCGTCGATCGGCCTCGTGAAATACGTCCGTTCGCCACGGAAATAGACCTCACCTTCGTCGGCCTGGTAGACGCCGGAGATGCACTTGATCAGCGTCGACTTGCCGGCTCCGTTGTCACCCAACAGGGCAACCACTTCGCCGGGATAGACGTCCCAGCTTACCTGGTTGACCGCGACCAGACCGCCGAAGCGTTTGGAGAGACTGCGAACTGAAAGGATCGGGTCGGCCATGGCGCTCAACTGCTCCTCGCCCGCCCGATGATCAGGTCCCGCGACTGGTCGATGAGAACCGCAATGATGACCACGGCGCCGACCACGATGAACTGCCAGAAGGCCTCGACATTGAGCATCACCAGGCCGGTGGTGAGCACCGCGATAATCAGCGCTCCAATGACGGTGCCAATAACGGTCCCGGCGCCGCCGAAGAGACTCACCCCCCCGATGATTACCGCGGCGATCGACTGAAGAAGCAGTGCATCGCCGATCACGGCGGAGCCGGCGGTGAAGCGAAGCGTCGACAGGAACCCGGCGATGCCGGCGGTCGACGCGGAGAGGATGTAGAGCATGATGATGTGGCGATCGACGGGAATACCCGTTCTCCGCGCCGCTTCCATGTTGCCGCCGAGCGCATAGGTATGACGGCCAAACTGGGTCTTGCGGAGCACGAAGATCGCGATACCGACGACAATTGCCGTGATCACCACCGGCCAGGGGAAGATCGGGTCGAGGCGCCGAAGCGCCTCTCCTGTGAGTTCCGGCCGATCGAGGAAATAGAAGCCGCCGCCTTCGCCGTGGAGGTAGTAGAGAAGTGCGTTATTGCCATAGTCGCGGATTCCCGGCGGGAGCCCGATTACCGTCGTGTTCTCGGACATGAGCAAGGAAATCCCGCGCACGATGAAGCCGCTTCCGAGCGTGACGATGAAGGCCGGGACCTTCAGCTTTGCGATGATGGCGCCATTGAATAAGCCCACCACCGCCGCCCCGCCGACGGCGGCCAGGAAGCCAAGGATCGCGGAAAGAAAGAGCGGCGCCCCGGCATTGAACGCAGCGCGAATCGCGAGCGCCGACAACACCGAGGCCAGGCTCATTACCCAGCCTACCGAAAGATCGATGCCGGCCGCGATGATGACGAAGGTCTGGCCGAGGCCGAGGAGCAGGACCGGCGTGATCGCGACCAGGATGTTCTGAGAATTGCGGAGCGTCAAAAATGAGACGCTGCCACCGCTCGTCATGGAAATCGATATGACGAAAACGACGATCAGCAGGGCCAGGAATACCCATGCCCACAAGCGACTCAGGGTGAGGATGAAATGCTGGCCAGGCGTCCTCGCGCCCGAGATATCGCCGCCGAGACGCTCGGCAAGCCGTGTGTCGGAATCAGCCACGCGGTCCACCCCGCTGCCCACCAAACGGACCCGGGCGGAGCGCAGTCATCCGACAAGCGGCTCCGCCCGGCACAGGAGATCCGAAAGGCCCGACTAGTTCGGGACCTTATAAATGAACCGCGCCACGTTGGGGTCCGTGACGTTGTTCTTGTCGATGATGGCAAACCCGGTTTCGACGCGCTTCGGCAGACTGGTCACGCCGGCGGCGTCGGCTGCGGCGAAGGCGACGGCGAGGTAGCCCATGTCAAACGGCTTTTGCGCGAGCACCAGGGTCACAACACCAGCATTCAGCTGCTCGATGGCGAACTGGGTTGCGTCATAGGCGACCACCTGCACCTGGCCACCCAGCCCGGCATTGATCACGGCGGTACCGGCGCCCTGAGCGCTGAACACGTTGGTGCCGAAGACGCCGGCAAGATCCGGCACGCGCTGGAGCACGGCGGCAGTCTGCGTGGTGGCGGTATTGGGATCGTCGAGGTTGAAGTCGAGACCGACGACCTCGATCTCGGGATAGTCGTTCTTCATCACCTCCTGAAACCCGACGGCGCGGCCTTCGACCGAACTCACGTTCGGGTTGGTCGAGTTGATGTAGACCTTGCCCTTACCACCGATCGCCTCGGCAAGGCCGCGGGCCGCGATGCGGCCGCCCTCGACGTTGTCGGAGCCGATATAGCTGAGCGGAAACTTGACCGGGCCGTTGGCATAGTCGCCGTCACCGAGGAAGGTGTCGACCGTGATCACCTTGATGCCGGCGTCGACAGCGGCCTGAAGCGGACCGACCATCTGATCCTTGTCGGTCGGCGCGGTGATGATGTAGTCGAGATCGCCACGCGCGACGAGCGCATCGAGGATCGGCGTCTGGACCTCGACGCCCCAGGTCGGTGGGATCTGCGTCACCACCTCGAGGCCGAGGTCGGCCGCCGCCTTGTTAACGCCGAGTTCCATGACCTGATAAAACGGGTCAACTACACCGGGCAGAAACCCGATCTTGATCTTCTCCTGCGCGGTCGCGCTTGCGGACGCCAATGCGACCGCAGCGACGGCGAGCGCACCGAATACGTGCTTCTTCATCTCGTGAGTGCCTCCCTGTTGGAACGTCTTGGTTTTGCCGCGGGCGCGCCTGAGCCGGCGCGGTCGCCGCAATGAAGGATATCCAAGCCCTTGGTGAGTGGCAATCGGAGTATACTTGGCGGACCAACGCTTGCGACGCGTCCGGCGACCCAAGACGCCTGCGTGTCCTCCCGGAATTCGCGCGATTCGAGCTTAATGCGCTCGAGCGCAAGGGCCGCTCGATACCTTCAGGGCCGGAGGCCCTTCCGTCGAAGGTGGCGCAGAAACAGGCGTGGCTTCGCCCGCGCCGCCCGCCACATGTACCGGTTGGCCTTGGGATAATCTTCGTTGTTGGCGGCGAACCGGGCCGAGTGCATTTCCATGTGGAAAAGGCGGGTCTTGAGGAACCGCGTCCCATAGCGATTGTAGAGCACGCGGTACTTGTCGAAGATGTAGGCGTTGCATTCCCGGATCTGGTCTGCGCTCCGACCAAGATCCGTCTTGTGATAGACGCAAAGCGCGTCCTCGCCGCCGGGTTCGAGAATGCGGCCGCCTTTGAGCACGAAGCGCAGGAAATAATCGAGGTCCTGGAGACGGGGCAGGCGCTCGTCGAACCACCCGACATCGGCGAATGTCCGGGCTGGGGCAAGAATCGTCCAGAGATAGGCGCGGAGGTCGGTGCCAATGAGAAGCGCCTTCAGTTGATCCTGATCGGTCTTCTGGAGCTTTACCCGAACCGTTCCAGTTTCCCGCCACTGCCAATGGTAGTGGCAGGTCATCCAAAGGAAGGCGTCTTCCGACTCGGCCTTCGCCAACGCGTCGAACTGTGCGGCGAGCTTTTCCGGAAACCACTCGTCGCCGGCATCGAGCCAGGCGAGGTAGGGGCTGTCGACTGAGTCGAGAAGGACGTTGCGTGTGTAGGGCCTGCCGCGGTTCCGGCCGTTTTCGATGAATGTGACCGGATGGGCGAAGGACTCGGCAAGCAACCGAGCCCCATGCAACGCGTCGCGCGTCGAGCCGTCGTCCACGATCACGACGCGAAGATCGCCGCGCCACGTCTGGGCCGCGATCGATTTCAGGGCCACGTCGAGGCCGTGCACATCATTGAAGTGCGGAATCAGGATATCAAGCGTCGCCATGCGCGGCCGTCGCCGGTTCCGTCAATTCCTCAATCAGGTCGACCCAGCCCTGGACATAGCGCTCTTCGGTGAAAGGCGAAACGCTCTCAGGACCATTCTCGCCGAGTTTGCGGCGCAACGGCTCGTCCTCAATAAGCCGCTTCAACGCCGCAGCGAGCGCCGGAGCGCCACCGGCGCGGTCGACCATCAGGCCATTGTATCCGTCGATCACGAACTCGTTTACGCCGGGGCAATCGGAGAACGCAATCACGGGCATCTTGAGCGCCAGAGCCTCGGCGGCGGCGAGACCGAAGCCCTCGAAATGTGCCGGGTGGCAGAAGATCGACATGCGGGCATACTCCTCGCCAAGGTTGCCGCGATGGCCCGGGAGAAGGAATGAGTCCTCGACGCCAAGACGACTTGCTTCGGCCTTGAGTGCCTTGAGTTCCGGCCCCGTGCCGTAGACGACAACCTTCCATTCCGGATGATCCTTGGCGATCAGCGACCATGCGGTGAGCAACGTGTCGTAATTCTTCACCGCGGCGAGGCGGCCAACCGCAAGGATATAGGGTTCGCGCCGTACTTCTGGTCGTGCGCGCAGGATTTCCTTCGACACGTAGTTCGGCATAGCCACGATGCGTGAACGAAGATGGTCGGGAAACCATTCGCCGAACCGTGGGAAAATCACATGAATGCGGGCGGCGTGATCGAGCGCCTCCAGACGTAGCTTGCGGTCGATGGGATTGGGGTCCCATCGTTCCGGCGATGTATAGTCCTCCGCCGGAACATTGTGATTCGTGGGGACGACCTTGACCCCCGTCCCAGCTGCCGCAAGAAGGGCCGGAGTGTTTGCCGGCGGCATGAAGGTCAGCACCACGTCGGGCTTTCGCAAAGTGAAATAGTCGCGAAGCTGGGCAACGAATGTCTCATTTCGCGCCGCCCATCCCCACTTCTCACGAAGCGAAGCGGGCACGAACGAGCGCCGTGAGGCCCAGCCGCCGATGCGATGCCTGAGCAACGGCGTCTCAGGGTGAAGGTTGATCACCTCCACCTTTCGGTCGATGGCAAAGAAGGGCCTGCCGGGCTGGGCGTCGTAGTGGAGGCAGGTCACCTCATATCCGCGCGCCGAGAGCATATTGGCGAGCTCGCAATAGATGCGCTCGGCGCCCCCGCTGCGATTGTGGAGGAGTCGTATGACGATCGCGACCTTCTTGCCGTGGCGGAACCGACCGGACAGATCTGCGGCCTCCGTATCGGCGCTCGGCGCGACCGCAACCGGGGCCGGCGGATGATCGGGAGCCAGGTCCGTTTGCGCGCTCAAAGCAACAGCTCCGCGGCAAGGTGGGCGAAACGGCGCGTCGACATGCCCTCATAGACCGCCGGCGGTTCGGCGGGTGCTACGAACGGCGGAAAGAGTGGCGGCGGCCGACCGGGCAGGAATTCCGAGCGAAGCCTCTCATTCTCTGCCGCAAACGATTCGTAGAAGGCCGCCATCTCCTCGACCGGCAGCCAATCCACACTCCCGGGCGCGGTTTCGGTGACCCGGTCGGCATTGTCGAGCAGGATCGTGCCGATTTCCTTGAGCCGCTCGGGCTTGAGGGACGTCGAATTGAGGATTCGCTTGAATTCCACGAGCTCGATCGGCAGCGATGGATTGGCGTTCGGCCGTTCGGGAATGTCAGACACGTCGATGCCAATGTGGTGAAAAAAGGCGTCGATCAGGCCGCGGGCAGCGAGATCCTCGTAAATGAGAACCTCGACGCGGCCAAATATGTCACGAAACAAGCTCAGGTGATTATAGTATTCGAAGGCGTTCCGGCCACTTTGGATGAATTCACGAAATGTCTGCCTGAATTTCGTGACCTTGATCCGCTCCTGGTACAACGACCGCGCGAAAGTATCCTGCCTTCGGATGATGGCGAGGATCTTGACGTCAGAGGTGGGGAAGAAAGACCGGACGCGCTCAATATAGGCTCTCCGTTCCGCCCAGTAGCCACCTTCGGCCGGCAGGATATGCCGGTAAAACGGCTCAGCACTGATCAGAAGCGTCTCGCCTGGCCGCTTCTTGGCCAGGATGTGATCGACGAAGCGGCGGGCATCGTCGCTCGATAGACGGTTGCCTGCTTCGTTGGCGATGGCATGGGCGACATGATGATGGCCATAGTGCATGAAGAGGCCGATCTCGTCATAGGACGGGTACCAGACGCCGCGGCGACGAAGCTTCGCCCTCTTGGATGCCGCAAACCGCTGGATTGCGGTCGTGCCGGTCTTGTGAGTGCCGATATGAAGAACAATCGTCATTTACGCGAATTCCCCGCGGAATGGCGCCGTTGGTAGCGTCGGCAACCACGCCTGTCCAACGCTTTCCCGACCGCGCAACTTATGGTCCCGGCGTAGTCTTCAGACCCTCGACTTTCTTCCGGTGCTGGGGTTAACCATGGACGCACTCGCGTCTGCCGGCGCTTCCTGCCGAATTGAAACCAAGTGGCGCAACAATGGTCTCGGCTGTCATCCACGGAGGCTGTTACAAGACGGCCACGAGTACCATCCAGGCCGTGGCGCAAAAGAACCGCGAGCGCTTCCTCGGTACCTTCGGCGTGCTCTATCCCAAGACCGGCACGCGGGCCAACCAAGGCGTTCCCGATCCCGACTCGGTGGCGCACCACTTGCTCTTTCATGCCGCAAGGACGGCTGCGGAGCAGACGGGCGCGGAGCCGAAATCCTCCTTCGACAACCTGCGAGCGAAGCTTGCAGCGGAAATCCAGAAATCGGGGGCCCGCCGCGTGTTCGTCTCGACCGAGCTTCTCTCGTTCGCTTCCGAAACCGTCAAGGCGCATTTCCTACGCTACTTCAACCGGCCCTCGGACGAGGTCGCGATCG
>DASSPO010000399.1:0-3496 GCA_035699585.1 Bauldia sp. | reverse complement strand
TGACCGGCAGCACCGAGGCCGGGCGCTCGATCCTGATGGAGGCGGCGTCAGGGCTCAAGAAGGTGCATCTCGAGCTGGGCGGCAACGATGCTACCATCGTCTGCGAGGATGCCGACGTCGCCGACACGGCGTCGGCGCTGGTGAGCGGCCGCTTCACCAGCGGCAACGGCCAGATCTGCTGCGCGGTGAAGCGCGTGCTGGTCGACCGGCGGATCTCCGACGAGCTCACCGAGGCGCTCGTCGCAAAGACCAGGAGCCTCAAGGTGGGCGACCCCCTTGATCCCGACACCGACGTCGGACCGCTCATCACCGAGAAGGCTGCAATGCGCGTCGAGGCCCAGGTCAGGCAGGCGGTCAGGGACGGGGCAACGCTGGTCGCCGGCGGCAGCCGCAACGGCAACTTCTATGCCCCCACGATCCTCGCCGGGGTCCGCCCAGACATGGCCGCCTTCCGCGAGGAGATTTTCGGCCCGGTGATGCCGGTGATTCCCTTCGACGATTTCGACGAGGCTGTGGCGCTGGCAAACGACAGTCCCTACGGTCTGCAGGCGGCGGTCTTCACGCGCGACCTCGGCCGGGTGATGCGCGCCTTCAACGAGCTCGACGTTGGCACGGTCGTGGTCAATCACTCGACCGCAGTCAGGGTCGAGAACCTGCCCTTCGGCGGTAACAAGCTCAGCGGCAACGCCCGCGAGGGCCTCCACGACACGCTTCTAGACATGACCGAGCAGCGCACGCTTCTCCTCGACAACGTCTTCCCCGCAGCGGCCGAATAAGCGCGATGGAACGGGTCGCCGTCGACAGGATCAGCAAGAGCTTCGAGGCGACGGCGGCGCTGAAGGACGTATCCTTCAATGCCGATGCCGGCGAAGTGCTCGCGCTCTGCGGGGAGAATGGCGCCGGCAAGTCGACGCTGATCAATATCCTGTCCGGCGCGATCGTGCCCGACACCGGGACGATCCGCATCGATGGGACCGCGGTGACGATCGCCGATCCGCACCAGGCGATCGCCCTCGGCGTCGCCACCGTGCACCAGGAGCTGAGCCTGCTCCCGCACCTCAGCGTCGCCGAGAACATCCTTCTTGGCCGGATGCCGTCGCGCGGACCGTCATGGATCATCGACTGGACCGCGGCCCATCGTCGGGCCGAGGAACTGCTGGCGGAGATCGGGTTAGCGGACATCGACGTCCGCACGCTGGCCGGACGCCTCAGCGTCGCCCAGCAGCAGCTAGTCGAGATCGCCAAGGCGCTGGTCGCAACCCCGCGCATACTGATCCTCGACGAACCGACCGCGGTCCTCTCCGCGGCGGAAACCGCGATCCTTTTCGCCCGGGTGCGGAAGCTCGCCGCGACCGGCACGACGGTCATCTACATCTCGCACCGGCTCGAGGAGGTTTTCGAGATCTCCGATCGGATCGTGGTGCTCAAGGACGGCGTCGCCGTCTACTCCGCGCGGACCCGCGAAGCCAACGAGGACGAGCTCATCCGCGCCATGGTCGGCCGGCCGCTCGCCGCCATCTATCCACCCTCGGCGCGCGCGCCAGGACCACCGAGGCTGGAGGTGAGCGGGCTCTCCCGCGACGGCAAGTTCGAGGGGGTGAGCTTCGTCATCGGGGCCGGAGAGATCGTCGGCATGTTCGGTCTGGTCGGCAGTGGCCGAACCGAGGTGGCCAAGGCGATCTTCGGGGCCGAGCCGGCCAACCGGGGGGAGATCAAGGTGGATGGCCGGGCTGTGGCCATTTCCACTCCGGAACAGGCAATCGCCTCCGGCATCGTGATGATGACGGAGGACAGGAAGCGTGACGGGCTCGCCCTTGACCTCTCCGTGCTCGACAATGCCGGGCTCGCCTCGATGAGCCGGGTCTCGCGGCACGGCCTTCTCGACCGCAAGCGCCAGGAGTCGATCGTCGCCGAAAAGACCGCCGAGCTGCAGGTGCGGCCCAAGGGTACGCGGCGAGCCGTGCGCCAGCTCTCCGGCGGCAACCAGCAGAAGATCGTGCTCGCCAAGTGGCTCCTGGTCGAGCATGTCCGCATCTTCATCCTCGACGAGCCGACGCGCGGCGTTGACATCGGCACTAAGGTCGAGATCTACCGCATGATCGCAGGCCTCGCGGCCCACGGGATGGCGATTCTCCTGATCTCTTCGGAAATGCCGGAAGTGATCGGCATGGCCGACCGCATCCTCGTCATGCGTCAGGGCCGGATCAGCGCCGAGCTCACCCGCGATCAGTTCGCGATGGAGACGCTCTTCACCCATGCCGCCGGCGCCCGGCCGGCGGCGGCGTAAGGAGGGCGGGCATGGCGACGATGGAAGAGACGGTGCTCACCCCGAAGGCCGGCACCGGCCCGCGCTTCGACCGCGCGGACATCGGCTTCGCCGTGGCCGTCGTCGCTCTGGTGATTGTCGCAAGCATCGCCTCGAGTTCGTTCCTGACCGAGCGCAACCTGGTGAACGTCTCGCGCCAGATGGTCAGCAACGGGTTCCTCAGCCTCGGCATGCTACTCGTGATTCTGACCGGGGGCATCGATCTCTCGGTGGGGTCGGTCGTTGCCTTTGCCGGCCTGCTCGCGATCGGCCTTCAGGAATACGTGCCGATTCCGGTGGCGATCCTGGTCGCCCTCCTCATGGGGCTGGCGGTCGGCTGGTTCAACGGCTTCTTCATCGCCCGCTTCAAGCTCCAGCCCTTCATCGTCACGCTGGCCAGCATGGGCGCGGTGCGCGGCCTGCTCTACATCTATTCCTCAACGCCGCAGTACTCGGAGGATCCGCTTTTCCGATCGCTGCTCGGCGCGGCCTTCATCGGACCGATCCCGGTCGCGACGCTCCTGTTTCTCGTCTCGCTGCCGATCGTCTGGTTCTACCTCAACCGCACGACCTCGGGCCGCGCGGTCTACGCGATCGGTGTCAATGCCGAGGCGGTACGGCTCGCCGGCATCAATGTCGGCCGGCATATCCTCGCCGCCTATATGGCCTGCGGTTTTCTTGCCGCGCTGGCGGGGGTGCTGCTCGCGTCGAGGCTCGGCATCGCCCAGCCAAGCGTCGGCATCGGCTACGAACTCGACGCCATCGCCGCGGTGGTGATCGGTGGCGGCATCCTAGGCGGCGGCGGCGGCACGGTGCTCGGCGTCTTCGGCGGCGTGGTGGCGCTCGCCCTAGTCGACAACGTGCTCAATCTCTTCAACGTCGAGTCGTATTACCAACAGGTGGTCAAGGGCGGGATCATCCTGGTGGCGGTTCTGGCGCGACGCAAGAAGGCGTGACTGGGAAGGGACGCCGCCACCGCCAATCCGGTCGCGGCGTTCCCGGGAAAGAAGGAGAGGAGCAAGATGAAGAGACTCGGAAGAACCGTCGTCGCGGCTGCGGCGCTCGCAACCACATTGGCGCTCGGGGCACCGGCAAAGGCCGAGGAGATAAAGATCGGCGTGGTGAACCTGTCGCTCTGCTGCGCCTATTTCGTCGGCATGGACAAGGCGGTCAAGGAGGAGGCCGCGGTCT
>DASSPO010000398.1:0-5288 GCA_035699585.1 Bauldia sp. | reverse complement strand
CGCCGGCATCTGGCAGGGAGCCGGCGTGACCATGGCGATCATGCTCGCCGGGCTCCGCGGCATCGATGCCGAGATCTGGAAGGCGGCCAAGGTCGACGGCATCCCGACCTGGCGCACCTATCTGTTCATCGCGCTGCCGATGATGCGCGGGGCGGTCGCCACGGCCTTCGTGCTTCAGTGTGTCGGCGTCGTGCGTGTCTATGACCTCGTCGTCGCCATGACGGGAGGCGGTCCCGGCTATTCGACGACGATGCCCGCGGTCTACGTGATCCAGCTCATCACCGTCCGCCAGAACGTCGGGCAGGGAATGGCTGCGGCGACGATGATGCTGCTTCCGATCCTGGTGGTGATCGCGATCGGCGGAATCCTCCTTTGGCGGCGAAACCGGAGCGGAGCGGCCACGGCATGACGGCGCGAGACATCACCGCTGCACCAGCCGCCACCGGCTCCGAAACCATCGCCGGCATCGATGCCGCGGTCGAGCCGCACGGGCCGAAACCGCGCCGCATCTCGGCCGGCCGGATCGGCCTCTATGCGTTTCTCGTCGTATCGGCGTTGTTCTTCCTCATCCCCCTCTACATCATGATCGTCACGTCGCTGAAGACGATGCCGGAGATCCGGCTGGGGAACCTGTTCAACCTTCCCGCCGACCCGACCATCCAGCCGTGGATCGACGCGCTCTTCAACGCCTGCACGGGGCTTGACTGCGAAGGCCTTAGCCCCGGCTTCCTCAATTCCGTGAAGATCACCCTGCCCAGCGTCGTGGTCTCGATCGTCTGCGCATCGATCAACGGCTATGCCCTGACCTATTGGCCGTACAAGGGCGCCAACCTCCTCTTCGCCCTGCTCGTGTTCGGCGCCTTCGTCCCCTATCAGGTGGTGATCTACCCGCTCATCATCGGCCTGAGCTCGGTGGGTCTCTTCGCTTCGCTCCCCGGCATCGTCATCATCCACACCATCTTCGGAATGCCTCTCCTCACGCTCCTCTACCGGAACTTCTATGCCTCGCTCCCGGTGGAGCTGTTCAAGGCGGCGCGCGTCGACGGCGCCGGGTTCTGGCGCATCTTCTTCATGATCATGGTGCCGATGTCGGTGCCGATCACCATCGTGGCCGTGATTCTGCAGGTGACCGGCATTTGGAACGACTTCCTGTTCGGCGTCGTCTTCGCCGGGCGGCCCAACTGGCCGATGACCGTACAGCTCAACAACATCGTCAATTCGACCACCGGCGTGCGCGAGTACAACATCAACATGGCGGCAACCATCCTGACGGCCGCAGTGCCGCTCATCGTCTACTTCGTTTCCGGCCGATGGTTCGTCCGCGGCATCGCCGCCGGCGCAGTCAAGGGGTAGGGTCGTGGCTGAGGTATCGGTAAGAAATCTCGGCGTTTCCTTCGGCCACCTCCAGGTGCTGAAGGACCTCAACCTCGAGGTCAATGCCGGCGAGTTCATCGTTCTCCTCGGACCGTCGGGCTGCGGGAAGTCGACGCTGCTCAATGCCATTGCCGGCCTGCTCGACATCAATGCCGGGCAGATCTGGATCGACGGCAAGAACGTGACCTGGATGGAGCCCAAGGACCGCGGCATCGGCATGGTCTTCCAGTCCTACGCGCTCTATCCCCGGATGACGGCGGAGAAGAACCTGACCTTCGGCCTCCGCGTCGCCCGCGTCCCCAAGGACGAGATCGCGCGCCGCGTCGAAAAGGCGGCCGACCTCCTGCAGATCAAGCCGCTCCTTCAGCGCCGGCCGGCCGAACTCTCCGGCGGACAGCGGCAGCGCGTCGCGATCGGACGCGCGCTGGTCCGCGATGTCGATGTCTTCCTGTTCGACGAGCCGCTCTCCAATCTCGACGCAAAGCTTCGCACCGAGCTCCGGGTCGAGCTGAAGAAGCTGCACAATCAGCTTGGCTCGACGATGATCTACGTCACCCACGACCAGATCGAGGCGCTCACTCTGGCGGACCGCATCGCCGTGATGCATGGCGGCGTGATCCAGCAGCTCGCGACGCCCAAGGAAATCTATCGCCGCCCGGTCAATCGTTTCGTCGCCGGCTTCGTCGGCTCTCCGGCGATGAACTTCGTCGAAGGCAAGCTCACCCGGATCAACGGATCGGCGGTGCTGCAGCTCGCGACCGGCGAGACGGTGACCCTTGACGGCTACGAGTTCGCCACCCACCCCGAAGACGGCCGGCCGGCGGTCCTCGGCGTCCGCCCCGAGCAGTTGGATCTCAAGTCGCAGTCGGGCGGGTCGATGCTGCCGATCGAGGTCACGCTGATCGACCCCATGGGCGCCGACAGCCTGCTCTGGGGGACGGTCGCCTCGGAGATCGTGTCGGTGCGCATCGGCCCGGACGATGTCTTCAAGGCCGGCGAGAAGCTCAGGGCCTCGTTCCAGCCGGCACACGCATCCCTGTTCGACGCCAGGAGCGGCGAACGCATCTAGGGATCGTCCGCCTACCCCCGCTTACCCTCCTGACGAAAGAAGAAGCGAAATGCCGACTTACCGCACCTCCTTCCAGCTCTATAGCGCGCGCAAGTTCCCTCCCCTCGAGGCTCAGCTCGAGGCCCTCGCCGCGATCGGCTTCGACGCGGTCGAGCCATACCGCGGCAACTTCAACGAGGATCCTGCCGGCTTCCGCAAGAAGCTCGATGCCGTCGGCCTCGCCTGCCCGACCGCGCATCTTCCCGTCGACCTGCTCGAAGCCGACCGCAAGGGCTTCATCGCCATTGCCCAGACTTTGGGTCTCGAAGCGGCCGTCATCCCCTATCTCGCCGAGGATAAGCGACCCAAGGACGCGGCCGGGTGGGCGTCGTTCGCGGCGAAGCTCAGCGAGCATGCGGCGGCTCTTGCCGAAGCCGGACTGAAGCTCGCCTGGCATACCCATGCCTTCGAGTACGAGAAGCTCGCCGACGGTTCGCGGCCGGTCGATGCGCTGATCGGCGCCAAGGGCATCTACTACGAGCCCGACATCGGCTGGATCAGCCGGGCCGGCGCCGACATCAAGACCGAGATCGAGAAGTTCCCGGGCAAGATCGTCGCCTTCCACATCAAGGATACCGCGCCCGAAGGTGTCACCGTGGACGACGGCTGGACCGACGTCGGCGCCGGCATCATCGACTGGAAGGGTCTGTGGCCGACCATCGCCCGTTCGGGATGCGATCTCCTCGTTCTCGAGAACGACGACCCTTCCGACTGGCGTGGCTTTGCCAAGCACTCCCACGACTACCTCTCCGGTCTCACCGGCAACAAGAAGGGTTGATCAGATGGCGCGGGGCGCAAGAATCGGCATCATCGGATGCGGCAACATCTCGGACACCTACTTCACGCTCGCGCCGCTCTTCAAGGGATTGAAGATCGTCGCCTGCGCCGACATCAAGGCGCCGCTGGCCAGGGCCAAGGCCGAGAAATACGGTGTGGCGGCGCTGTCGGTGGATGGCCTGCTCAAGAGTGACGAGATCGACGCGGTGATCAACCTCACCGTGCCGAACGCCCACTACGACGTGACCCACGCGATTCTCACGTCGGGAAAGCACGCCTACTCCGAGAAGCCGCTGGCCCTCACCGCGAGCGAGGCAAGGAAGCTCGTCGCCGAAGCCGACCGGCGCGGCCTCAAGCTCGGCGGCGCCCCGGACACTTTCCTCGGCGCGGCCGCACAGATCGCCCGGCGGCTGATCGACAAGGGCATCATCGGCAGCGTGGTCGCAGGCAGCTCCCATGTCCTCAGCCACGGGATGGAGCACTGGCATCCCAATCCCGGCTTCTTCTTCAAGCCCGGCGCGGGGCCGGTTTTCGACATCGGACCCTATTACATCACGACGCTCGTCAGCCTGCTTGGGCCGGTCAAGGGCGTGATCGCGCTGGCGAAGAAGGGCTTCCCCGAACGCCTGGTCACTGCCGATGGCCCCATGAAGGGGAAGAAGATCAAGGTGACGACGCCGACCACCATAAACGCCGTGATGGAGTTCGCCTCCGGCGCCCAGGTGACCCTCAGCACAAGCTGGGACGTCTGGAAGCACGGGCACACCAATCCGATCGAGCTCTACGGCGAGAAGGGCTCGATGCTGGTACCCGATCCCAATTTCTTCGGCGGCATCGTCTCCTATTCCGCCGCCGGCGGCGACTATGCGCAGGCCGACGCGGCGGTCGAAGCCTTCGGGGCGCCGAACTGGCCGGCGAGCGCCCCGACCCGGGCCAACTACCGGATGCTCGGCGTCGCCGACCTGATCGATGCGGCCAACCGGAACCGCGAACCGCGCTGTTCAGGCCGCCTCGCCGCCCATGTCGTCGATGTCATGGAATCGATCCTCACCGCCGCCGCCGAACGCCGCCACGTCAGGCTCCGCACCACGGTCGACCGCCCCGCCCCGCTCACCGCGGCCGAGGCGAAGCGGCTGTTGGCGTAGGCTCCGTCGAGGGGCAAGGCGCCGGCTTTCCTCGGATTGCTGCGCTTCCGCCGCGCCCACCCCGCGTAGCTGCAGGGCGAATGGGTTGGGTGCGGCCGTCGCTGGATTTGGCGTCCGCGGGAGAGATTGGCGACGAGGACCGCGAGTTCGGCCTGGCGGTGCGTGCCGGTCTTGGCGAAGACGGCCTTGAGCCGGGCGCGGGCGGTTTCCATCGCGATGCCTTCTGCCTCGGCGATGTCGCGCAAGTCGGCACCGGTCCCGATACGCTTCGCCAGCCTCACCTCCGCCGGGGTGAGGCCCATTACCGCAAGCGCCTCGCCGACCGCGTCCAAGAGACGGCCGGCATCGGGGTCGGTCAGGATCAGTGCCGCCCGCGCCAGCATGAAGACGTCCTGTCCCGCGCCGGCGATCGGCACGACCTCCGCGATCAGCGGCCGTCGGCCATCGCGGCGGGGAAGCGGAATAGCTCGGACGGCGCGTTCGCCCGCCGGCGCATGGCGTACTGCCCGGTGAATCGCTGCCGCGAGTCGCCGATCGGTCTCGCGATGCCAGGATTGGGGGAAGCCATCGCGCAGCGTGATCGCGTCCCCGAGATGGCACTCGAAGGCCGCCGGCATGTGGATCAAGCGTCCCGCTCCATTGAGGAGCGCGATCTCCCGTCCGGTTTCGCCCAGGCCTTTGGCCATCTGCACCGCCGCCGCAAATCCGACCTTCAGGGCCAGCGCCGCCGCAGCGTTCAATTGCGCCATCAGCCGATTCAGCTTGGTGATTTCGTCTCGCGAGAAGGGGTCCGAATGCAGGCGACGCTCGAGAGTTATGGGCAGGCCGAGTTCCGGCTCGCGGCTGACCAGGAATATCCCCGCCTTCGGCCCGAAGCCGCTGGG
>DASSPO010000397.1:0-2534 GCA_035699585.1 Bauldia sp. | reverse complement strand
TCGTGGCCTTTCCGATGAACTGGTGGCTGGTCGCCAACCACCTCAAGCACGGCATGATGACCGTGCGGCATCCCGATGACTCTTCCGCCAGTCCGTCGCACGAGATGAGCATGCCGGGCATGACGATGCCGTCGGGCCACGCGCCGAGTCCGCCGATCCCCGTAATGACGGCCCTCTCCTTCCTCGTCCTCGCCGCCGGTCTGCTGTTCGCCTACCTCTTCGGCGACTTCACGCCGGCGCACTATCATCCCGGGCCGTCAGAACCGGCCCCGAGCATTTGAGGGGAGCCCATTTTGATCCTCGTCACCGGCCATTTTCGCGTTTCGCCAGACAAGGTGGAGGCGCTTCGCCCCCAGATGCAGGCGGTCATCGAAGCCAACCGCGAGGAGGACGGCTGCTACCTTTTCGCCTACGGCGAAGATGTCCTCGACCCCGGCCTCATTCGGGTGGTCGAGCGCTGGCGCGACTGGGAGTCACTGGACGCGCATGCGCGTTCCGCGCATGTCGCGGCGTGGCGGAGGGCGGTGGAAGCGGCGGGCATCGTGGAGCGCGAGGTGATCGCCCACGCGGCAAGCGAGGAGCGCCGGCTCTAGGCGAAGCCTTCGCCCGGTCCCCCGCCCCGGACGTCCGCTCCGAAATGCACCGCCAGCCAAACCGTCGGCTCGTGAGCCGCGGTGAAGGTGACGCGATGCCGCTTGTGCGCCGGGAGGAACACGAAGTCGCCGGGACCGAGCCGCTGCTCGGCTTCGCCCTCGATGAGGAGACCTGCCGCTCCGCGGAGCACGATGACCCATTCGCCCTGCGGCTGGTCGTACCAGAATCCCTCCGGCGAGGCCTGCCCGGTGGATACGATCCGCTCGATGCGGATGCCAGGACGGGCGAGAAGCGCATCCACCAGTTCCGCGGCCGCGTGCGCGGGGAGGTTGTCATAGACATTCCGCATGGTCTGCCCCCATCTGTCGCGCGTTCGCATCTCGCCGCTCCCTCGCATTGTAAGCCGTCGCCTCTGTTTCTGGACCGACGCGGCGAATGACGGTAGATAAGCCTCTCGAAATGCGCGTCGCGGGAAGTTGAGTCATGCTCGGAGTACGGCGGATCCGGCCCGGTGTCGCGGTTCTATTCATCGCGATCCTGTTCGCCGCCGGCTGCACGACGGCGCGATTCGACCCCCCGGCTACGCCCGGGGCCTCCGTCGCCGCCCCGGTCAAGGGCGCTGCCGCGAAATTCGCGTTTGCGCCGATCGAAGGGGTTCCGGTCGCGATTCTCCAGGCGATGTCGAACGCGCTGAATCAGGAGGCGGCGGCGAAGCGGCTCAACGTCGTGCCCTACGCCGATCCGGCGGCGGTCTATATCGTCCGCGGCTATATCTCGGCGGTGGCGGAAGGACAGAACGCCAAGCTCGTCTATGTCTGGGACGTGGTCGACCGGCAGGGAACCCGGCTTCATCGCGTCACCGGGCAGGAGATCGGCGGGGTGTTCAGAAACGGCGACCCCTGGACCGGTGTCGGGGCCGCCAACGTCGCGAATTCCGCCCGCAAGACCATGGATTCGCTGGCGAACTGGGTGAAGTAAGGCGATCCGCCCGTGGCGATTTGCACTCGCGCGGAGGCCTTGTTACATACCGGCCGCCCTCGCGGGCGGCGAGTCCCGTCGCCTTGCGTCAGTGCCACTCCGGGCCCCGGACCTGCATGAAACTCGTCGCCGGCAATTCCAATCGCGCCCTCGCCGAGGCGATCGGCGCCTATCTCGAACTCCCCCTCGCCAAGTGCATGGTGCGGCGCTTCGCCGACCAGGAAATCTTCGTCGAGATCATGGAGAACGTCCGCGGCGAGGATGTCTTCGTCATCCAGTCGACCAGCTACCCCGCGAACGACCACCTGATGGAGCTGCTCATCATCATCGACGCACTCCGCCGCGCCTCGGCGCGCCGGATCACGGCGGTGATTCCCTATTTCGGCTATGCGCGGCAGGACCGGAAACCCGGGCCGCGCACGCCGATCTCGGCCAAGCTCGTCGCCAACCTTATCACCCGCGCCGGCGCCGACCGCGTACTCACCCTCGACCTCCATGCCGGGCAGATCCAGGGCTTCTTCGACATCCCAACCGACAACCTCTTCTCGGTGCCGGTGATGAGCCGTGACATCAAGGAGCACCACGACATCGCCAACATCACGGTGGTCTCGCCGGACGTGGGCGGCGTGGTCCGCGCCCGGGCGCTTGCGAAACGCATCGACGCGCCGCTCGCCAGCGTCGACAAGCGCCGCGAGCGGCCGGGCGAATCCGAGGTGATGAACGTGATCGGCAATGTCGAGGGGCGGAACTGCATCCTGTTCGACGACATCATCGATTCCGGCGGCACGCTCTGCAACGCCGCGGAAGTGCTGATGGAGAAGGGCGCGAGCTCGGTGCTCGCCTATTGCACCCACGGGGTTCTGTCCGGCGGCGCGGTGGCGCGGATCACCGCGAGCCGGATCGAGGAGCTGGTGATCACCGACTCGATCATGCCGACCGAGGCGGTGAAGGCCGCGCCGAAC
>DASSPO010000396.1:0-3299 GCA_035699585.1 Bauldia sp. | reverse complement strand
CGGCCGGCTGGCGCCGGCGGGGTCATCGCCGGCCTCGCCGGCATGTACGCGACCGCCCTCCTCGTCTGATCCCCCGCGCGGGGGGAACGCGAGCCGCAACCCGTGCGTTAACCCGACCGGATCGGGCGAAGACGGGCACCTGTGGCGCAAGCAAGCGCTCGAGGCCGCCGGCATCAAGAACCCGGTGACGCCGCAGACGGCCCCCGCCGCCGGCCTGACCGGCGGCCCGGGATCGCTTCCGCCCGCGCCGTCACCCGGCCCCACGGACATCTCCCCAGTCCACAACCGTCACGGATCGGTCACCCATTCGTAATCGCCCGGTCATGACCGGCGGATACGCGCGGTGCATCAGCTCTGGATCCGAGGGGGTTTTCCATGACCGTGCTCCGTACCGGCGCAGCAGGCGCAGCACTGCTCATCGCCGCCGCCGGCGTCCCGGCGCATGCCGAGACGTTCAACCGCATCGCCACGTTCCACGTCGTCGACAACCTCCCCGCCGATGCCGACCCCGAGGAAAGCACGGTGGCCGAGATCGTCGCCGCCACGTCGGACGGCATGACCCTCATCTATACCGACAGCCCCGGCAAACGGATCGGCTTCGTCGACATCGCCGACCCGAGGACGCCGAGGGCGGCAGGGACCGCGGCGCTCGACGGCGAGCCGACCTCGGTGGCCGTCGCCGGGGGCAACGCCCTGGTCGGGGTCGTCACGTCGGAATCGAAGGACAAGCCGTCCGGCCACGTCGCGGTCGTCAACGTCGCCACCAAGGCGGTCACCGCCAGATGCGACCTCGGCGGCCAGCCCGACTCGGTCGCCAGGAGCGCCGACGGCAAGTACCTCGCGGTGGTCATCGAGAACGAGCGCGACGAGGAGGTGAATGACGGCGTCATCCCGCAGCTTCCCGGCGGCAACCTCACCGTCCTGCCGCTCCTCGACGGCGTGCCGGATTGCGCCGCCAAGGTCGTGGTCGATCTCTCCGGCCTCGCCGCGGTCGCGCCGGAAGACCCGGAGCCCGAGCTGGTCGACATCAACGCCGCGAACCAGGCCGTGGTGAGCCTCCAGGAGAACAACCACATCGCCATCGTCGATCTCGCCACCGGCAAGATCACGGCGAACTTCTCCGCCGGCGCGGTCGACCTCGCCGGCATCGACACCGGGAAGGATGGCGTGATCGCCCTCACCGGTTCGGCCACCGGCGTGCTCCGCGAGCCGGATGCCGTGCAGTGGCTCGACGACGACCGCTTCGTCAGCGCCAACGAGGGCGACTACGAGGGCGGCAGCCGCGGCTTCACCATCTTCAAGGCCGACGGCACCGTCGACTACGAGAGCGGCGCTTCCTTCGAGCACATCGTCGTCCGGCTCGGCCATTATCCGGAGGGCCGCAACAAGAAGGGCAACGAGCCTGAGGGTGTGGAGGTCGGCACCTTCGGCGCGGACCGCCTGATCTTTGTCGGCTCCGAGCGCGGCTCGCTGGTCGGCGTCTACAAGGACGAGGGCGCCGGCAGGGCGCCCACCTTCCTTCAGGCTCTCCCCGGCGGCATCGGCCCGGAGGGGTTGCTCGCGATTCCTGCGCGGAACCTGTTCGTCACCGCGAGCGAGACCGACCTTCGCGCCGACGGCCTGATCGGCTCGGTGGTGACGATCTACGAGCGGAGCGACGCCCCGGCCGCCTATCCCACCCTGGTCTCGGGCGACGACGCCTCGGGCCTGCCGATCCCATGGGCGGCGATCTCCGGCGCGGCGGCCGACCCGACCGTGCCGGGCAAGCTCTACGTCGTCACCGATTCCGCCTTCGCCGAGGCCCGCATCCTCACCATCGACGCCACCAGGTCGCCCGCCGTGATCACCGGGGCGATCACCGTGGCCAAGGACGGGGCGCCGGCGCGGCTTCTCGACCTCGAGGGCATCGCCGTGGCGAGTGGCGGCGGCTTCTGGCTCGCCTCGGAAGGCAACCCCGAGCGCGAGGAGGACCCGACCCACTCGATGCTCCTCAGGGTCGATGCCTCGGGCACGGTCGTCGAGGAGATCGCCCTCCCGGAACCGCTCCGGCAGGTCGCCTCGCGCTTCGGCTTCGAGGGTGTGGCGGTAACCGGTTCCGGCGCCGGCGAGACGGTGTGGCTCGCGGTTCAGCGCGAGTGGAAGGACGACCCCGCCGGCAAGGTGAAGATCCTGACGTATCGCCCCGCGAACAAGCAGTGGGGCGTCGTCCACTACCCGCTCGACCCCGCCGGCAAGGGCTGGATCGGCCTTTCCGAGATCACCTCGGTCGGCGACGGCTTCGTCATCGTCGAGCGCGACAACCAGGTCGGCCGCGATGCCAGGGTCAAGCAGCTCACCTACGTTTCCGTGAATGATGTCGCCCCCGCCGCCCTCGGCGGCTCGGAGATCCCGGTGCTCGACAAGACCGGCCTCCGCGACCTCCTCCCCGACCTCGCCGCGCCCGGCGGCTTCGTCCTCGACAAGGTCGAGAGCTTCGCCATCGACGCCGACGGCAACGCTTTCGTCATCACCGACAATGACGGCGTCGACGATCACTCGGGCGAGACGCAGTTCCTCTCCCTCGGCAAGATCGACATGCCGATGTGAGCGGAGGCCAGTGTTCCCCGCGCATACAGGGCACGGCGCGGCGCCGTCCCACTCCCGGTTCGGCTTCCATGCGGCCGCGTCACAGGACGCGGCCGCGGATTATTGCGCAGGCGCCGCGACGAGAACACGCGCCCGCGGCGTTGCCGCCAGGCCGGGCGAGTTCGCGGGCGACACGAAGAAGGCCCGGGCGGCCTTCATGGTCCAATCCGTGGGATCGACCTCGCCAATCTCTGCCAGCAACGCTTCGTCGTCTTTCGGATCGCGCTCCTTGGCAAGAGCCTCCGCCTCGGCCAACACCTTCGCAAGCCGATCGCGATCCGTGGGTTTAACCGGAATCAGCAGTCCCACCGCCTGTTCCCCGACTTCACTGCGGTCGGGCCGGGCAGAGCACTGATCTCATCGCCCGATCGCTTCTGCAATTCGCGGATGTTGATCTGGCCCATGGTTGTTGCATGCGCCCGCATGTAACCATCCGCAAGGCCGCGAGCGAGCACGTCTCTCGCGCAGACCGGGGCGGCGCCTGCGCCGCGCTCGCATCCCTGGAGTCGGCCCCTTCCGAGATCGCAGCGCCCGGCCGCTTACCAGCCGCGCGCGTCTCCGAACGAATGGGGAATGAGGTCGGTGTCGAGTGGCAGGCGGTACTTGTCGGGATTGGCGTGGTCGTAGGGCGTGGTGGGAAAGTTGATCGCGACGACGTCGACATTCCCGATGTT
>DASSPO010000395.1:0-12134 GCA_035699585.1 Bauldia sp. | reverse complement strand
CTGGCATGCGCTTCCCACCCGTGTTTCATTTTTGGACGACCGAGGCCGCCATCAACGATTGCGAGCAACCAGCGTACCGCCGCGATCCGCCGATCAAGCCCAAAAGCGGTGAAATCGCACGGACTTCACACCTCTTCGGCTACCCCTCAACTTGGTTACCATTTTCTTACGAAGCAAGCCCCATTCTTGTCGCATGGTAACTGCCACCGAGTCACCCGTGCCTTTGAGGACCGCCCGACGGCCGAGTCTTGGCCTTGTCCTGCTTGCCCTCGCGCTCATCCTTGTGCTTGCCGGAGTGGCCTGGGCGATCAACAATGCCATTGACCGCTACCATGATCGCGTCGCCTTGAAGGGCCTTGACGGCAAGCCTTCGCCGGTCGCCCTGACCGTCGGCACCGAACCGATGGTCGTTCCCGCCAATCTCATCCGTTTTCCGAAGGACCGGCGGGGCGGCCTTGTGACCGCGGTCGATCTGCTCTTGCTTTGGCCGAGCCTCGACGGCTTCAGCGAGGAGCGCGCCGAAGCCTTCCGCGACGGCGCGTCTCAGGCGCCGCTCATCTTCGTGACCATTTCCGAGGCAGAAACGCCGCTCGACTCGACGACGCGGCTTAACGATCTCTACAGCCGGTACTTTACCGGCCCCGCGCTTCCCGGGCCGGGGCATCTCGTCGGCCACGCAATGGCGGCAGACTCCCCCTGGCGCGGAGAGATCGTGTACTTCGAGCCGGGGAGCGAAGAACCCTATGTCGTGCGTTGCTTGGCGAGCGAAACCGAGTTGATCCCGGCGACTTGCATCCGCGAGATCAACATCGGCCGCGGCCTGACCATGCTCTACCGGTTCAACCGGGCATGGCTCGCCGACTGGCGGATGATGGACGACCGTGTCCGCCGCCTCGTGACCCAGTTCTTCCCCAGAGCCTGATCGGCCTCATTCGAGGTCGATGTCGAGGATCGCCATCGTGAAGTTATAGGAAAGGTCGCCCTCCTCGTCGTCGCGGAAGATCACACCGATGAACTCGTCGCCGATATAGACCTCCGCCGAGTCGGCCTTTTGCATGCGCGGCTTGACGCTGATCGATGGTAGGTTGAAGCGCTTGCGGAAGAACAGCTGCAGTTTCTCGATTTCCTGGCGGTTCACGGAAACCCCTTCTTTTGTTGTTTGCGAGCTGCCTCGCATTCTCGAGGCGGCATCGGGGGAAGCGGGAGCCGACCCGCATGGCCGGCCGAAGTTGCGAGAACTCAGCCGGAGCTTTCGAAGTCCGCCACCATCTGGTCCATGCTGCGCGCCGGTTCCTTGCAGCCGGCCTCGCCAATCACCCGCGCCGGCACCCCGGCCACGGTCGAGTGTGCCGGCACCGGCTTGAGGACCACGGACCCGGCGGCGACCTTGGAGCAGCGGCCGATCTCGATGTTGCCGAGGATCTTGGCGCCGGCTCCGATGAGGACCCCCTGGCGGATCTTGGGATGACGGTCGCCGTCCTCCTTGCCCGTGCCGCCTAGCGTCACGTCCTGAAGGATCGAGACGTCGTCCTCGATCACCGCCGTCTCGCCGACGACAAGACCCGTGGCGTGGTCGAGAAAGATGCCCTTGCCCAAGGGGACGGCTGGATTGATGTCGGTCTGGAAGACTTCCGACGACTTGCTCTGGAGATAGTACGCGAGGTCGCGGCGGCCCTGGCCCCAAAGCCAGTGTGCCAACCGGTGTGTCTGTATCGCGTGGAAGCCCTTGAAGTAGAGCACGGGCTCGATGTGGCGGTGGCACGCCGGATCACGGTCGTAGACGGCGGCGAGATCGACCCGCATCGCCTCGCACAGCGACGGGTCGTCGGTAAGCGCGTCCTCGAAGGTGCTGCGGATCAGCTCGGCGGTGACGACGTGATTGTCGAGGCGCTGCGCGATGCGATGGACGATCGCGTCCTCGAGCCGGTCATGGTTGAGCACGGTCGCATAGACGAAGCTTGCCATCATCGGCTCGGATTGGACGATACGGCGGGCATCGGCCTGCACCTCGGACCAGATCGGATCGACGCTTGCGAGCGCATCCGCATGGGAAGTCTTGATTGACATCTGACGTTTTTCTCCCTGCCGCACGCAGGCGGGTCGGCAAGCTACCATACACGGCGAGCCGGACCCAAGCTTCCCGCCGCCAATAGCCGAAACTGATTACGCCATCATGACTTAGGCGCTTGAATCTTCTTGGCAAGCGTTTCACGCAAGCGATTCGACGGATTTGCGAATCCGCCTCAGGGCCGCCGCTTCAGAAAGCCCAGCACCGCGTCCTTGTAGTTGCGATCTCCCGTCGCGAGCATATGGTCACGGTTGGGGATGATGAACACTTCGGCTTCCGGGATCAGTCGGGCGAGGCCCTCGGCGGACCCAGCGACCTGGTCCTTGTCGCCGATTGCGATCAAGGTCGGTACCCGGATCGCGGCAAGCTCTTCCGGCGTGAAGGTCTGGCGGGCTTTCCGCATGCAGGCCGCAAGCGCCAGGACATCGCTGCCGGTCTGCTCGGCGAACTTTCGGTAGGCCCGGCCCGGCTCTCCGACAACGTGATCGAGACTCGGCGCCTCGAGCGCGGCGACAATGGCGTCCTCGCCCTGCATTCCCTCGACCATGGCGTAGCCCATTCCGCCGAGGATCATCGAGCGGACCCGGTCCGGATGGCGAAGCGCCATCGCCACGGTGATGCGGGCTCCCATCGAGTAACCCATCACATCGGCCCTGGCGATGCCGAGATGATCGAGGAGGCGCGCCCCATCGTCCGCCATCAACGCGAGCGGATAGGATTCGGGGTCGTGCAGTTTCTCGCTCTTGCCGTGGCCACGGACATCCATCGCGATCACCCGCCGGGCGGCGCGCTTCAGTGTGTCGATCCACCCCGTCGCGCCCCAGTTGACGACGTGATTCGATGCAAACCCGTGAATGAGCAGGATCGGCTCGCCTTCCCCGCTGTCGAGGAATGCGATATCGACTCCGTCCGAGGAGAAATGTTCGACCGGCATGCGCGCGCACCCTAGCGGCGCCTGCGGCGAGAAGGAACCCCGCGAGGGGCTGTCGTGGGTGGCCTTCCGCCGCTATTCTCCGGGCGGCAGAAGAAGCACCACAGGACCAGACATGGCAGACCACGTCATTCCGCATTTTCAGAACGATGCGGGCGTTCCGATCATCGTGATCGGGGTAAGGGAGTTCATGTGCGTCGGCGCGACGCCGCCTTTCGACCACCCGCACGTCTTCCTCGACATGGGCGACGACGGCGAGAAGGTCTGCCCTTACTGCTCGACGCTCTACCGGTATGATCCCGCCGTCGGCGCTGCCGAGAGCGACCCGCCTGGCCATCTCTACCGCGAGCCCGCCGCGGCCTGAGGCCGGGCCGCTCCCCATGCCATGGGCGAGAGGCCGATCATCATTGTTGCCGGAGCCGGGATCGGCGGACTGACCGCGGCGTTGGCGATCGCCGACGCCGGGTTCCGCGTCATCGTGATCGAGCGGTCCTCCGAGCTTCTTGAGATCGGCGCGGGCATCCAGCTCTCGCCCAATGCCGGGCGCGTCCTCGCCGGTCTCGGGCTCGACGTAGCTATCGCCGCATCCGCCCTTGAACCGCAGGCGATCGCCGTACGGAACGGCTTGTCGGGCGCGACGATCCTGTCGATCCCGGCGGCCGAATTCGAAACCCGCTACGGTTTTCCCTACCGGGTCATTCATCGCGCCGAGCTCCAGGCGGTCCTTTCCGGCGCGGTTCGCCGGCGATCCGACATCCGCCTGATCCTGGGCACGCGGATCGAAGACGTGCTGGCACGCGGCGATTCGCTCTTCGTTCGGACGCGGGGGAACGAAGGCAGTGAGGTGCTGACTGCGGCCGGCATCGTCGGGGCCGACGGCGTCTGGTCGGAGACGCGGAGTCGCGTTGCTGGCGCGCGGCCGTCTGTTGCCACCGGTCGCACCGCCTGGCGCACCGTAATCCCGGTCGACAACGCCCCGCCGTCGCTCGCCATCGACCGCGTCGGTCTCTGGCTGGGGCCCAAGGCGCATCTCGTCCATTATCCGGTCGCCCGGGGTGCGGCGATAAATGTCGTCGCCATCATCGAGGAATCGTTCGACAAGCCCGGCTGGGCGGCGCATGCCAACTACCGCTGGATGGCGGAGCGCTTCCGCGACTGGTGCGGCGAGGTCCGTGCGCTGGTGAGCGCGCCCAGCCCCTGGCAGAAGTTCGCCATCAACGTCGTCGATCCGGGGGGGCGATGGACGGAAGGAAGAATCGCCCTCCTCGGCGATGCCGCCCACGCCATGGTCCCGTTCCTGGCGCAGGGCGCGGCGATGGCGATCGAGGATGCGGCCATCCTTGGCCGGACGCTCGCCGCGACGGCCGACGACGTGCCCGCCGCCTTCGCCGCCTACGAGGCGGATCGGAAGCCGCGGGTGACGAAGGTCTGGAAGGCGGCGCGGCGGACCGGCGACCATTACCACCAGACCGGACTCATCGCCGCCGCCCGCGACTTCATCCTCCGCACCGCGGGGCCGCAGCTGGTCTTGCGAAGGAACGACTGGATCTACGGCTGGCAGGATCGGTTGGCGGGGTGACGCCGGCCGCGATTTTGGCCGACAAGCGTTCTAGCGATGCCAACCCTCCCGCGTCCCATTCGGGCCGGGTGAGGTTGTGGGCCCCTGTGGCCACGCCGTGAAGCGTCCGTCAGGCACGATTTGCGAGCACGGCCGCCGCGAAACCTCCGACGCGGGCGACCGCGTCCTCCACGTCGATGCCGAGGATGCAATGCGGCGTGTCGGCTTCGCATCCGTCGGAGCAGGGCGGGCGATGCGCTGGGGTACGCAGGATCAGGACGCGGGAGGGATCGGCCCATGGCCCGAACCGCTCCGGCGCGCCGGGATGTTTGGGCGAGGCGCCGGGCGGGTGAGCCGAAACGACAACCACCGGCACGCCGAGCGCAGCCGCGATATGCCCCGGACCGCTGTCCATGCCGATGAACAGCGCGGCCATCCCGATCAGTGCCGCGCTCTCACGCAGATTGAGCACGCCCGCCGCCGACGCTGCCTGCACGCCGTCAACCTTGATCCGGCCGGCAAGGGCGCGGGCCTCGGCTGCATCGTTGGGGCCGCCGATCACGACGACATCCAGATTCATCGCCCGGGCGAGCCGCGAGGCGAGCGTTGCGCTGCGGTCCAGCGGCCACTGCCGGCGTCCGGCCGCAAACGGCCCCACCGCGAGCAGCGGCCGGGACGGCTCCCGAAAATTCGCGGCGCGGAATGCCGCGGCGGCGGCGTGGTCGGCGGACGCGAGATCGAGGCGAAGGCGGGCTTCGCGCGGGGCCCCGAGCGCATCGAGGAATCCACCGGTGTGCTCCACCTCGTGGCAGTCGCGGAGATCGAGGAGCGCGACGCTGAGATAGCGGTCGAAGCCGCGATTTTCGACCTGCTTCCGTTCGGTGCAGCGTTCCGAGAAGCCAACGACATGCGCAGCGCCGGCAAGCCCGGCGATCCGCGTCGCGCCGTTGAAGTCGGTGTCCCAGCGCGGGACGAGCGCCAGGTCGAAAGCGCTCGACCGGATATCCGCGAGGAAGAGGTCGAGGTCTTCGCGCGAGGCCGCGCCGAACTGCACCGCCCCCTCGGCCGCCGCCGGCACGGCGATTATGCGGTCGATGAGTTGGCAGGGCGCCGCGAGGTCGTAGACCCGCTCGAGCACGACCGCGGTTATCGCCGCATTCGGCGCGGCGCGGCGGAGACCGGCAAGAAATGGCGTGGTGAGCACCCAGTCGCCGATGAAGTCGAGCTTGACGACGAGTATCTTTCGGGCTGCGGGCAGGTCCACCCCGGCGCTTCGCGGTCCGACGGGCACCACCCTCCCTTCCCGGACGGGCGGGCGATCCGGCAGCGGCACTGTTTCGCTGAACGGCGGAGGCGGATTGCCGAGCGACGACGGCGGATCGGGGCGGAGCATGTTGACGGTGCACCTGGTCCGGATTGCCAGCCGCGCCTAGCTCCCGTTCACTTCGAGCATCCAGTTGAGCACGAGGCGCCAGTCGGTCATGCGGATCGGCGTTCCGTGGGAACCGGTGTTGAACAGGGCGAACTTGACGGGATAGTTCGGATCGAGCTGCTTGAACTTCTTGAAGAAGGCCTCCTGGGACTTCCAGTTGATGACGATGTCCCCGGTGCCGTGACCGAGATAGACCGGTACCTTCCGCTTGAAGGCGGCGGTGTTGAAGAAATCGTCGTCGTTGGTCGATCCCATCAGGATCAGGCCGCTGATGTGTTGCGCCACCTCGTCGTCTTCGGCGAGACCCCAGCAGATGCGGCCGCCGAGCGAGCCGCAGGCGACGAAGATCGGCGCGCCGGGAGAATTCTTCGCGTACTCGAGGACGAGCACCTTCGCCTGCGCCACGCCGCGCGCGTTGAGGCTTGGAAATTCGCCGGAGAGATAAACGCCGCCGTTCCGCGCCATCAGATTCTTGATGCGGTTGAAGTTTCCCCCGAACATCCAGTCGTTTGCGCCCTGGCCGCGGTTGCCGCCGCGCCCGTGGACGTAAAGCACCACCGCCTTGGCCCCGCCGTCGACTTTGCCGGTGGCGATGTACTTCACGCTCACCCGGCCTTCCTTGGCGACCATGTCGCGTTCGCTCGAGGTCACCTCGAGCGAGACATATTCCGGCTTGGTCTTCTTCTCCGGGATGATGTCACGCTCATAGAGGTCGCGGCTCTCGACATAGTCGACCTTGACGTAGTCGCCGCCGTAGGCGGTGTCGATCACGCCCGGATACTTGAACAGCTCGTCCTTGAACGGGGCGAGCCGGTAGGCCGCGTCCGCCGGCGCGAGCGAGAGTGCCAGCGCCGCAGCGCCGACGGGGAGCAACAACCTCACCAATGGCCTCCGTCCACCCTCATATGCAATCGCCCATGACGGAATCTGCCGGATTATTGGCGCCGCGTCACCCCTCGACGATTGCCGGCGAGGTGGCGTGCAGTTCGAAAAAGCCGCGGCGAACCGCCTCCCCCTCGATCTCGACGATCCGCGCGTAGCGGGCGATCGGCAGCACCTCGAGCCGGTCGATGAGCAGCTCCGCCTTCGCCGACACCGCCTCGGGGTCGTCCATCGCCGCAAGCACCGCCTCCCGGACCCGGGCCGCACGGTCGCGGCCGGCCACTGCGGATGTCACGAGCGGGGGTGCCGGGGCGGCCTCGGTCGCCGCGATGACGCGCGTGCCGTGGAGGGCCGCGGGCCGGTGTCGGGCGAGTAACGCGTGGAGCACACAGTCCATCGCCATCACGTCGGCGCGCCCCGACATCAGCAGTTCGAGGCTGCGGACATGCGCTCCCGTCACCTTGACGGCGCGGAAGAAGCGCCCATCCCTGGCGAGTGGAGCGACCAGCGCCCTTAACGCATTTGCGCCCGAATGCGAGTTGAAGCTGTTCACGGCGCAGACGCCGCCTCGCAGGTCGCCGATCTCCTGGAATGGCGAATCGTCGCGGACCAGAACGAAGCTTCTGTATGTTGGGCCCTCGCAACCTGGCGCCGCATAGACCGGCGTGGCGAGGACCATCAGGCTGCCGGCGAAGCCGTAGACCACGTCGTAGCCGCAGCATTGCGCGAGCATGAGGTCCGGATCGCAGAAAACGCCCGGGATCGGAACGTTCCGGATGAGCCGTTCAGGCGCGGCGACCCCGGCGTGGCGCAAGTGCCGGGCGATTGCGCTCCACACCGCGTCCTGGGCCGGTTCGACCTCCGGCAGCGAGTACCAGGGCAGACAGGCGATCGCCATCCTGCAGCCCTCCCGGCCGCTTCGATAGCCGGATGATAGCTGAATGCCGTGGAAGGCTCAGCACCGTCTCGCAGCCGCCGGCGCCGCCCGGACGATCGGGCAAACGCCCGCCGCCGCGCCTTACCGGCGCCGGAATTGCTGCTGCCTCCGGGTGGGCGCGGCCGGCATGGTCCCCTCGCCCTTGTGGCGGAAATTGATCCGCCCTTTGTCGAGGTCGTAGGGCGTCATCTCGACGCGCACCCGGTCACCCGCAAGCGTCCGGATGCGATACTTCCGCATCTTCCCCGCCGCGTAGGCAAGGATGACATGGTCGTTGTCAAGCTTCACACGGAAGTTTCCGTCCGGGAGAACTTCCGTGACTGTCCCCTCGAATTCCAGCATCTCTTCCTTGGCCATGGGGACTCCTTTCGGCCGCGTTAGACGGCGGTTGCTTGCGAGCGGCGCGGCTTGCCCAGAAAACCGATCGCCCCGATATCGTCGCCGCGATGATGCCGTGACGGACCTTGTCCCTGCCGGGTTTCCTGTTTCCGTGCGGGCCGTTCCGGGCCCCGCCGGGCATTCCGTCCTTCGCCGTTTGGCCGCCGACGCCCGCCGCTCCGCCGCTTCGCAGGTTCGGCATCGGTAGGAATCGGGGCGCTCGTGACGACCGCGGCCCCGACGCTCGCGGTCGCCGGGATCTGCTTGCGGATCGCCCGCTCGATGGCCCCGAGAAATGGGACCTCGTCAGGCGAACAGAAAGAAATGGCGACACCGGCGTTTCCGGCACGCGCCGTCCGGCCAATTCGATGCACGTAGCTCTCCGGGACATTGGGCAGGTCGTAGTTGATGACGTGACTGATGCCATCGACATCGATGCCGCGCGCCGCGATATCGGTCGCGACCAGCGTGCGGACCTTGCCGCTTCGGAACCTGGCGAGCGCCCGCTCGCGCTGCCCCTGAGACTTGTTGCCGTGGATCGCTTCCGCGGCAATGCCCGCGCCCACCAGTCCGCGGACGACTCGGTCGGCACCATGCTTGGTGCGCGTGAAGACGATTGCCCGGGCGACCCCGGAATCGCTCAGAACATCGGCGAGCAGGCCGGGTTTGCCGGCGCGGCCGACGTGGATGGCACGCTGCTCCACCCGCTCGACGGTGGACGCCGGCGGTGTGACGCTCACGCGCGCGGGGTCGCGGAGCATCTCGCCGGCAAGGTCGGCGATCTCCCGCGGCATGGTGGCCGAGAAGAAAAGCGTCTGGCGATCATGGGGCAGCCGCGCGACGATCTTCCGGATGTCGTGGATGAAGCCCATGTCGAGCATGCGGTCGGCCTCATCGAGGACAAGGACTTCGACTCGGTCGAGCATCACGGCGCGGTTCTTGAGAAGATCCATCAATCGGCCGGGCGTGGCCACGAGGATGTCGACGCCGCCGGCAAGCGCGCGAACCTGGTTGCCGATCGGCACCCCGCCGATGGCGAGCGTCGCACTCCGGCGGAGATGGCGGCCGTAGGTGCGGAAGCTTTCCAGAATCTGGGCGGATAGTTCCCGCGTTGGACTGAGCACGAGGACACGGCAGCTCTTCGGAGCGGGCCTCCCGCCCGACGCCGCGAGGCGGTCAAGGATGGGAAGCGCGAAGGCCGCCGTCTTACCGGTCCCTGTCTGCGCGATGCCGATCAGGTCGCGGCCGGCTAGAACCGCGGGAATTGCCGCTGTCTGTATGGGTGTGGGGTCGGCGTAGCGCTCTTCGACGAGCGCACGAAGAATAGTCTCGGCGAGGCCGAGGTCTGTGAATTTCATGGGTATGCTTCTGCTTTCTGGGATATGGGCCGGCGCGGGCCGCCGGAGAGCTTCTCCGGAGACGCCATGCGGCCGCTCGGGACACCCCGCGCGGCCTGGGCTGTCTGTCTTTTTGGGATGTGCAGGCCGAAACCGGGTACCGGATCGTGCAACGCCGCCTGCTGTGGGCTTGTGCCCGCCGCTCATATAGGCCGATTGTTCCGACTACGCAAACAGGAAGGTCGCGACAGGCGGTCCGCCCCTGTTGCGTAGTGAGCCGGTTCGGCGGTTACGGCTGCCGGCGCGTCCGGTCCGACGCCGTAAGGAAGGCGCCCTGCCGACCGGCGTCCGTCCCGATGCGATTGCTGACCGGCAAGGAACCTGGAATCCCCGATCGGGCCACACCTCCCTATGCCAGGACGCCTTGGTGCGGACGGTGGGGATCGAACCCACATGGAGTTGCCTCCGAGGGATTTTAAGTCCCTTGCGTCTACCAATTCCGCCACGTCCGCCCGCTCCATCGGGTTAAGGCCGGCTCCTCCACAAGGCAAGCAAGCCCGCAATGGCCGCTGATAATCTATCGTAAGATATATCTTGACCTCTCTACTTTTGTTTATTAGATGGGACGTAAGATATAACGTAAGGAGCTCGTCATGCATCATCACCATCATCATTGCTGGGGCCACGAGTCCCACGCCGCCGGTCGCCGCGGGTTTCGCGGTTCGGCGCCATTCGGTCCCTTCGGCCGTGGATTTCGCGGCGGACCAGGCGGCCCGTTTCGCGCCGGACGCATGCTTGGTGACGGTGATCTTCGCCTCATCGTGCTCGCCCTTCTGGCTGAACAACCCCGGCACGGCTACGACATCATCAAGGCTCTCGAGGAACGCTCGCACGGCGCCTACAGCCCGAGCCCGGGCGTGGTCTATCCGACCCTCACCTATCTCGAGGAAGCCGGCTACGCCGCGGCCACGGCGGAGGGCAACAAGAAGGTCTTCGCCATCACGGAGGCCGGCCGCGCCCATCTCGCCGACAATCGCGACGTCGCCGACATGATCCTCTCTTCCATGGAAGAGTATGGGGCGAAGATGGCCAAGGCTCGCGCCTGGTTCTATCGCCACGAGGAGGGCGGGACCTGGGACATCCCCGGGGTGCTTCCGGAGATCAACGAGGCGCGTCGCGCGCTGAAGGGCGCCATCGCCGAGAAGCTGGATGCGTCCGAGGCGGCGCAGCGCGAGACCGCCCGCATTCTTCGCGAAGCGGCAGAGCGGATCCGCGCGGTCGGGGGCAACGGCGAGGCGGACGGAACCTAGGCCGCGAAGCGGAGATCGGCCGCGGCGATCGCGGGGGTCGCGAACACCGTCCGCACGTAGTCGCGGTAGAGAAGCACCTGGCGCGGCAGGATTGTCGGATCGCGGAGCGCGCGCCCGACGATGAGTCCGCCCTCGATTATCGCCGTAGCCATGTCCGCCAGTGCCTCGAGGTCGACCTCAGGCCGGGGCGGGTAACGTTCGGCAATGAGTTCGAAACGCTCGCGGAAACGCCGCCGCCAGGCGAGCAGGCCCCTGGCGTTGAGCTCGCGGATCTCGCGATTGAAGATCTGGTCCTGGTAGGCGAAGGATGCCGCGAGACAGCCCGGATGCGCCTCGGGCAGGTTGGCCATCATCTCGGCGAAGAGCTTGAGCCCGACCAGGAAGCCGTGGAGCGGGTCGTCATGCAGTTCGTCGCCGCGGCGGAAAAGATTGTCGAGGAGCTCGCTGTCGCGCTCGAGGTAGCGGAGGATCAGGGCCTTTGCGAGGTCGGCCTTGTCCTTGAAGTGATAGAAGAAGCCGCTCTTGGTGATGCCGGCCGCGGCAATTAGCTCGTCGATCGAGGTTGCCGCGAATCCCTTCGCAAGCACCGCGGCCTCGGCGAAGTCGAGCAGGCGGTCGCGGGTCGCACGACCCTTTTTCATCGGCATGTCCGACATGCAGAAAACCGTACTACGGGTTCGGAAACCAAGCTGTGACGCCCTTCACAGCGGCGGGGTTGACAGGCGATAGCCCTTTGATTCGACAGGTCGCGATGCCCGCGGCATTTGGTGGACCGGATGCTTTCTGTGCGAGGCCGTCCGGAAGCACTATTTCCATCGCCGCAAGGACCGGAGGGACAGGCCATGACCGCGACCTACCGCAGGCATTTGCCGCAGCTTGACGGCGACCGAATCTTTCTGACCGACGGCGGGCTCGAGACCACGCTCATCTATCACCGCGGGTTCGACCTCCCCTTGTTCGCCGCCTTCCATCTCATGCGAGATGCCGCCGGCCGCGACGCGCTGCGCGACTATTATCGCCCCTATGCCGAGATTGCCGCCGACGGTCGCCTTGGCTTCGTGCTCGAGACGCCCACCTGGCGTGCCAACAGCGACTGGGGGGCGAAGCTCGGCTACGGCGAAGCCGCACTCGACGAGTTCAACCGCGACGCCGTCGCGATGATGCGGCAGATCGGCAAACAGTACGAGACCCCGAGCTCGCCGATGCCGGTGAGCGGCAACATCGGTCCGCGCGGCGACGGCTACAATCCCGACCGGCTGATGAGCGTGGACGAGGCCGAGGTCTACCACGCGCGCCAGATT
>DASSPO010000394.1:0-2264 GCA_035699585.1 Bauldia sp. | reverse complement strand
CAGCGCACGAATGCGGACGGACGAGCGGCGCCGCCCGGCGCGCCGCGTTTCCTGGAGACTCGCCCGGACGGTCGCCATGTCGTTCGGCCGGTAGTTGGCCTCCGTCTGAAGGCATTGCCGCAGCAAGGCGCGGAGCCTGGGCGGGGTCCGTAGGGGCAGGGCGCGCCAATCCGGCTCGAGTTCCGGCGCCGCCGCGGCCACGTGCGACAGCGAAGGCCTCTCGAAGGCCCGCCGCCCGGCGAGCCACTCGAACAAGAGGCATCCAAACGACCAGATGTCGGTCCGCTGATCGACCTCGCCGCCCCGCGCCTGCTCTGGGCTCATGTAGCCGGGGGTGCCGAGGACGTTCCCCGTCACGGTCTCATCGCCGGCGGCGGGCGCCGGCTGCGCCCGGTCGACCTTCTGCTCGCCGCTCCAGATCGCTTTGCCCAGCCCGAAATCGAGGACCTTGACCAGGCCCCGCGGCGTGACCTTCACGTTGGCCGGCTTCAGGTCACGGTGGACGATCCCGTGCTCGTGCGCCGCCTGGAGGGCTTCGGCCACCTGGCCGGCGATATCGAGCGCGACCGGGAGAGGCACCGGGCCGTGAACGTGTTCGCCCTCGACGAGTTCCAGCACGAGGTAGTCGGCATCGGCGGAGGTTTCCAGCCCGTAGATCGCGGCGATGTTGGGATGGTTCAGCGCGGCGAGCATCCGTGCCTCGCGCCGGAGGCGCCCCAGGCGAGCCGGGTCTCGCGCGAACTCGGAGGGCAGCGTCTTGATGGCGACATCGCGGCCCAGCCGAGTATCGTGCGCCCGGTACACCTCGCCCATGCCCCCGGCGCCGATGAGGGAGAGGATCCGATATGCGCCGTACTGCCGGCCGGCCGGCGGCTCGAGGTCGCCGAGCGTAATCGCAACGCTCTCGATGGCGGGTCTCTCGAGGAAGCTCCCCGGCTCCTCGTCATTCGAGAGGAGCGTGTCGACCAGGTTCCGCAACTCGGTGTCCTGCGCGCACGCCTGATCGAGAAACGCCCGGCGCGCCTCCGGGGCCCGCTCGAGCGCGGCGTGGAAGATGTCTTCGGCCCGCTGCCAGAGTCGGTGCTTCATCGCCGGCGTCCGGGGCGAAAGGAGAGAAATGGCTGCGCAGCGGATTGTAGCACCGGTGACTCCGGACCCTTGTCCCTACTGAGAACTCAAAGCGCCTTGCTTTCATTGCACTTCGGCATGGCGTTCGGTACCCTGCCGAGCCCGATGATCGCGCTTGTCGTCGCCGTGCTCGCCGCTCTTCGGTCGACGCTCCGGTCCCGTGCCGAACTCGCCGCGCAGATTACCCGGGCCGCCGGAACAGCCCGCCCACGCGGACCGTCTTCGCTAATCGCGTTGGGGACGATACGCCTTTACCGTAAGCCCGCTCCAACATCGCGCCATAGTCGGCGTCCCACGTATCTTCGGGTAGGGGCATTCGGGCAGCTTCCGCCGGCTCCAGGGCAGCCCCCTCCGGGGGCTGCTGCAAGGCGGCTATAACCCGCTGGGCTCGCTCGACCAGTTCTTCGGTGCTAAGGTCCCCCAATCCGCCGCCCTGTTGCATACCGTCGGCGATGGTCCTACCGCGAGGATTCCACCGGGAATGTCACTTGCGGTTCGCTCAAGGAGCCACTACGCGTGTACTTGACATCGCGGTCCGACGCGGGCACGAAAAAGCCCATCGTGGTAGCGGTCGAGTTCCTGCCGAAGGACCACTGACCGCGCGGCGCGTGACCTCATGCTAGGCGCATCCTCGAAACGTTGTGAACCGTGGACCATAGGAGGAAGCCGAATGAAGTTCGTGACTCAGTGTCTCGTCCTTGTTGTTGCGGCCTTCGGCGCTGTCGGATTGCCCGCACAAGGGAGGCCAAACCTGTCGGGCACGTGGATCGGTGTTGGGCCTCAGCAGAACATCCGGGAACTAACCATCAAACAGGATGACTCGACGCTGTCGTGGGAAGGCCAGCCAGACGTCGCCAAGCACACGTTCAAACTCGACGGCTCCGAAACCACGATGAGCGCTCCTGACGGCAAGCCCCTACTCGCGAGGGCTGTCTGGGAAGGCAATACGCTGGTGGTGACGGTCCATTTCCCTGAAATAAAGCAAGACATCAGAGGGGTGACTTGGGCGATAGACGCTGATGGACAACTGGTGATGGAAACCGAGGTCCTTGGCGGAAAGCCACAACCGCCCACCAAACAGGTCTTCAAACGCCGCTAGCGGGGATCGTGGGTACGACGCGGCCGCGATTCGGCGT
>DASSPO010000393.1:0-5156 GCA_035699585.1 Bauldia sp. | reverse complement strand
TCGAGCTGCCGCGCGACCGACCCCACGGTCGCGCCCTCCTTGACCACGATGGTGTGAGGCCCGGGCTTGGGGCCCGCCGCCCACCAGAAGATCCAGATCGCCGCCAGCACGGCAAGGACCAGCCCGGCCGCGCCGACCAGGAGCGCGCGCCTCAAGATGTGCTCCTGCGAAGGCAGGAGCCCAGCCTTTTTTCTGGGCCCCCGCTTTCGCGGGGGTGTCGGACCATCAGTCCGCCACCTTCATGATCAGCGAGGCGTTCGTCCCGCCGAAGCCGAAGCTGTTGTTGAGCACGGCGCGAACCGGACGCTCCTTCGCCTTGTGCGGCACGAGGTCGACGCCGGCGGTCCCCTCGCTGGGATTGTCGAGGTTGAGCGTCGGCGGAACCACCTGGTCGCGCATCGCGAGGATGCAGAAGATGCTCTCGACCGCACCGGCGCCGCCGAGCAGGTGGCCGATCGCAGACTTTGTCGAGCTCATCGACAGCGAGCCGATGGCATTGCCGAAAAGCTTGCGGACGGCCCCGAGCTCGAGCTCGTCGCCCAGCGGCGTCGAGGTGCCGTGGGCGTTGATGTAATCGATGTCCGACGGCTGCAGCCCCGACTTCTTCAACGCCATTTCCATCGACCGGTAGGCGCCCGAGCCTTCGGGGTGTGGCGCGGTGACATGATAGGCGTCGCCCGAGAGGCCGTAGCCGATCACCTCGCCGTAGATCTTCGCGCCGCGCGCCTTGGCGTGCTCATATTCCTCGAGCACGACGACGCCCGCGCCCTCACCCATCACGAAGCCGTCGCGATCCCGGTCGTAGGGCCGGCTGGCCTTTTCCGGCTGGTCGTTGAAATTGGTGCTGAGCGCCCGCGCCTGGGCGAATCCCGCGATTCCGATGGGGCACACGGTCGCCTCCGCCCCGCCGGCGAGCATGATGTCCGCGTCGCCGTCCTTGATCATCCGCGCAGCGTCGCCGATCGAATGCGCGCCGGTCGAGCAGGCGGTGACGACCGCGTGATTGGGGCCCATCAAGCCGTATTTGATCGAGACCTGGCCGGAAATGAGGTTGATGAGGCGTCCGTGGACGAAGTGCGGGCTGACCCGTCCCGGCCCCTTTTCGTGAAGGACCAGGCTTTCCTTCTCGATCCCGGGAAGCCCGCCGATGCCGGAGCCGATCGAACAACCCGCGCGGAGGCGCATTTCCTCGGGCATGTCGGTGAGGCCCGCGTCCTCGACGGCCTGGCCGGCCGCGTCGAGCCCGTAAATGATGAAATCGTCGACCTGGCGCTGGACCTTGTGGTCGACGCGCCGGTTGGGATCGAACCCATATTCGTGGTCGGCCGGCTTCACCTCGCAGGCGATTCGGCACTTCTGGTCGCTCGCGTCGAACTTGGTGATCGGCCCGGCACCGCTCTTCGATGCAAGGATGTTCTTCCAGCTGGTCTCGACGTCGCCGCCCAGCGGCGTCACCAGACCCAGACCCGTCACGACGACACGGCGCATGTCAGTCACTCCAAATGCAACAGGCCCAAACGAGTTCGGCCCCGGACCTTCGGATCCGTGGCTGTCGAAGCTCTTATTGTCTTACAACGCCCCTGAGAAGCAAAAGGCAGCCCTTAGACAAGCTCAGGGCGGTCGGAACCGCGCCGATCAGCCCTTGTTCTGGTCGATATAGTCGATCGCGTCGCGGACCGTCGTGATCTTCTCGGCCGCGTCGTCCGGGATCTCCACCCCGAACTCCTCCTCGAAGGCCATGACCAGCTCGACGATGTCGAGGCTGTCCGCGCCCAGATCGTCGATGAAGCTCGCGTCTTCCGTGACCTTGTCGGCTTCGACGCCGAGATGTTCGACGACGATCTTCTTCACCCGATCGGCAGTCTCGCTCATGTTGGGCTTCCTCCGTTGGCTTTTGCGCTGCCCTAGCGATGCGCTGTTAACGCCGCAAGTGGCGGGCGGAGCCGAGCCGCGCTAGGTGGCCGGCGATGCAAGGCCGCCCCCTTACGACCGGCGAAGTCGAACTGGCGCGCTCCGTCTTCGGCGACGCGATCGACTATGAACGGGTGCGGATGGTGAAAGGCAAATGGTGGCCGTTGCATCCGAGAAACGCCGCCATGGCGCCGATGGGCAACATCTACTTCCATCCTGACGGCGAAGTCTGGTCCGATGACTTTTCGAAAGAGCCTTTGAGGCGCCAAGGCTTCTTCATCCACGAGATGACCCACGTCTGGCAGTCGCAGACCAAGGGACGCTTTTATCTGCCGCTGATGCGCCATCCCTTCTGCCGCTATGATTACCGGCTGAAGGAAGGCCGGCCGTTCGACCGCTACGGGCTCGAGCAGCAGGCGGAAATCGTTCGGCACCTGTTCCTCGCCGCCCGCGGAGCAGCGGTCGAGATCGTGCCGCCACGCTCCCTGCTCCCCTTCGCATGATCGTTACGGTTGTAACAATCTTGCAACAGCCGAGCGAAGAAACCGCCGCCTAGCGCCGCGGCGGCTCCGCAACAGCCACCGCTTCTGTCATAGCTCTCAGCACGCGACGACCAACAGGGGGTTCATCATGCGCATTTCGGCAGGATTGCTGCTCGGAACATCTTTTTTCGCGATCGCCATTCCGGCGCACGCCCAGACTCAGCAGGAGGAGGCTGCCCAGCAGGCCAACCAGCCCACTCCGGCCGCCGCGCCACAGCCGGAAGAGGCGATCATCGTCACGGCGACCAAGCGCGCCACGACGGTCCAGGACGTCCCCTTCTCGGTCAATGCGCAGACGCAGGAGGACATCCAGCGAGCCAACGCGCAGACGCTCGAGGACATCAGCCGCAACGTCGCCGGCCTTACGGTCCAGAACCTCGGGCCCGGACAGAGCCAGGTGTCGATCCGGGGCGTGTCGGCGGGCCAGATCGTCCGCGACCAGCCGGGCGTGAAGGAGCAGGTCGGCGTCTACCTCGACGAAAGCGTGGTTTCGCTGTCGCTGTTCACTCCGGACTTCGACCTTTACGACCTGAACCGCGTCGAGACTCTGCGCGGCCCGCAGGGAACCTTGTTCGGAGCGGGCTCCGTTGGTGGCACGATCCGCTACATCACCAACCAGCCGAGGCTCGGCGTCGCCGAAGGTTCGGCCGAGCTCGACATCAACACCGTGAAGGGCGGAAGCCTCGGCTATGGCGCCAAGGCGATGCTCAATATCCCGGTGGCCGACACGGTCGCCTTCCGGATCGTGCCCTACTATACGCATTTCGGCGGGTTCATCGATTCGCGCGGCCCATTCCACAAGAGCAACGTCAATGACGGCAACCGCGCCGGAATCCGGGCGTCGCTGCTGTGGGAGGCGACCCCCGAGCTGAAGATCACGCCGCGCGTAGTGATCCAGCGCGCGGACGCCGGCGGCTTCAACCGCGAGGAGCATTACAACTTTTACGACAACCAGTTCACGGAGACCGGCGGCGAGCTGATCGGCAAGCGCAAGCAATATCTGAAGATGCGCGAGAAGTTCCGCGACAATACCAAGCTCGTGGACCTCGTCGTCAGCTATGACTTCGGCCCGGTCGAGGCGACCTCGGTCTCGAGCTACATCCACCGCGACATCCTGGTCAGCCGCGACGCTTCGGCGCTTACAGGATCGGTGACGATCTCGCCGCTTGCGGCCGTTGAGCCCGACGTCGCGCCAGGCGCGGATCTTGTTTCCAACCTCCGCGATACGACTCAGCTCAGCCAATGGACCCAGGAACTGCGCCTCGCCTCGACGGGGTCCGGGCCGTTCCAGTGGGTCGTCGGCGGATTTTATACCGACATCACCCGCGACTATGCGCAGCGCCTGCCGACGCCAGGCTATGATTCGGTCGTCGGCGATCCCTTCCTCGTCGCTTTGTGCCGGGACCTCGATCCGCCGGACAGGGCCTGCGCGGCGAACACCAGCGACCCCAATCCCCTGAACCGGGTCCCGCTTACTTCGGCGGACCTCGACAACGGATTCGGGCTGATCGACAACCCGTATCACGCCGACCTGCCGTACGACATCAGCCAAGGCGCGATATTCGGCGAAGGCAGCTACCGGTTCGGCCAGTTCAAGCTGACCGCCGGCGGCCGCTATTATTCGTTCAAGGAGAAGCGCGACTTCATCTCCGGCGGACTCTTCGCCAACGGCGACACTCGTCTCGGCGACAAGACGAAGTCGAACGGCTTCTCGCCGCGCGTGATCGGGACCTGGGAGCCCAACCGCAATCTCAGCGTCAACCTCCAGGCCTCGAAGGGCTTCCGCCTGGGGGGCATCAACGATCCGCTCAACCTTCCGATCTGCACCGCGGCGGACCGGGCGATCTACGGCCCCTTCACCTCGGCGACCTACGACGACGAGACTCTGTGGAACTACGAAGCCGGGGTGAAATACCAGCGGCGCGGAATTACGTTCAACGCGGCCGCCTTCCACACTGAGATCAAAGACCTGCAAGTCACGGTCGATGCCGGCAGCTGCTCGTCACGCCTCGTGTTCAACGTGCCGAAGGCACATACGACCGGCGTCGAGGCGGAGTTCGCGGCGAACCCGCTTCCGGGCCTCGATCTGTCGGTGGCGGGCAGCTACGTGAACGCCGAATTCGATTCCACGATCGACAATCCGATCCTGGCGACGAGAACCGGCATCCGCAAGGGCAACCGGCTTCCGACGGTACCCAAATTCCAAGCCGCGGCCAGCGCGGCCTACGGACAGCGCTGGGGCGGCAACAAGGAATGGTACGTCACCGCCAGCGCCCAGCACGTTGGCAACCGCTACACGCAGCCGGGCGACCAGGAGATCGCGAACGAAATCTTCGACTTCATCTTCTTCGATCCGCTCAACCCGCTGGTTTTCGGAACGGCTAATCCGGATGTGGACGTCGGCTCGCTGAGGCTGAAGTCCTACAACCTGGTCAACGCGTCGTTCGGGGTGAAGTGGGACAGCGGGCTCGAGCTGGTGGCGTACGTCAAGAACATCTTCGACGCGAACCCCAAGCTCTCCCTCGACCGCGAGCGTGGCGGCCGGGCGCGGCTCGGCTACAATATCGGCACTCCGCGCACGATCGGCCTGACGCTCCGGCACCGGTTCGAAAAGACTCCGGATGTCGCGCCGGCTCCGGCGCCGGTGCTGCCTCCGCCTCCGCCGCCACCCGCGATGGAACCGCCGCCTCCGCCGCCTCCGCC
>DASSPO010000392.1:0-3294 GCA_035699585.1 Bauldia sp. | reverse complement strand
GCACGACCATGTGGTCTTCCACCTTTCTTCCGGCGCGCGCGTGATCTTCAACGATCCGCGACGTTTCGGCATGATGGATATCGTGCCGCGGAGGGGGCTGGAAGAATCCCGCCACTTCGAAGGGCTCGGCATCGAGCCGCTTGGCAACGAGATGAGCGGTGTGGCGATCGCTGCGCTGTTCAAGGGAAGGAAGGCGCCGCTAAAGGCGATGCTCATGGACCAGCGGCGGATCGCCGGACTCGGCAATATATATGCGTGCGAGGCAATGTGGCGGGCAAAGCTGTCGCCAACCATGCCGGCCGGCCGGCTAGCCGTCGGGACGCGGTCGGTCCGCGCCAAGGCCGAAGCTCTCGCGGAGGCGATCCGCAGCGTGCTCGGCGACGCCATCAGGGCGGGGGGATCGTCGCTCCGCGACCATCGCAGGGCCACTGGAGAGCTCGGAGAGTTCCAGCACAATTTCGCCGTCTATGACCGGGAGGGGCAACCTTGCCCGCGCCCGGAATGTTCGGGTGTGATCCGCCGCCTTGTTCAAAGCGGACGCTCGACGTTCTATTGTCCCGTCTGTCAGCGATAGCGGGGCCTCGGAGTCCAGACAGGCGGGGGAGTTCATGGCGTTCGAAACCATCGTTACCGAGACCCGCGGCCGGGTGGCCCTCATCACCCTCAACCGGCCGAACGTGCTCAACGCACTCAATGCGACGCTGATAGGAGAGCTCGGCGATGCGGTGTCCGCCTATGACGCCGACCAGCGCATCGGCTGCATGATCCTCTCGGGGTCCGACAAGGCGTTTGCCGCCGGCGCCGACATCAAGGAGATGCAAGGCCTGTCCTTCGCCGAGGCTTTCCGCCGCGACTATGGCGAAGCACTCTCCCGCGTCGCCCGCGCCCGAAAGCCGATCGTCGCCGCAGTCGCGGGGTATTGCCTCGGTGGCGGCTGCGAGCTCGCCATGATCTGTGACATAGTGATCGCTGCCGACACCGCCCGTTTCGGCCAACCCGAGATCACGCTCGGGATCATGCCCGGACTCGGCGGCACGCAGCGGCTCCCCCGCGCCGTCGGGAAAGCCAAGGCCATGGACCTGATCCTCACCGGGCGGATGATGGATGCGGCGGAAGCGGAACGATCGGGCCTCGTCTCGCGGGTCGTCGCGGCGAACGATCTGCTTGAGGAAGCGATGCGGGTCGCCGAGAAGATCGCCGGCTACTCGCTTCCCATCGTCATGATGGCGAAGGAAAGCGTGAACCGGTCGTTCGAAATGCCGCTGTCGGAAGGGATTCGTTTCGAGCGGCGGCTCTTCCACGCAATGTTTGCGACCGAGGACCAGAAAGAGGGCATGGCGGCCTTCATCGAGAAGCGTTCACCGCAGTTCCGGAACCGATAGCCGCCCGGGACGGTCACGTTGACCGCGGAGGATGCGCTTACTATAAGCAGCGGCAATCGTGGCGGCGAAGGCGTCTTTGCCGCCCGTTTTCTGCTATCTCCAAGAAGGGTCCCATGGCCAATACATCGTCCGCCAAGAAGGCAGCGCGCAAGATCGCGGCGCGCTCCACCGTAAACAACAGCCGCGTCGCGCGCGTCCGCACATACATCCGCAAGGTCGAGGAGGCGCTTGCCGCCGGCGACAAGGAGAAGGCGGTCGCCGCCCTCAAGGCGGCCGAACCCGAGATCATGCGCGCGGTGACCAAAGGCGTGGTTCACAAGAACGCCGCCTCGCGCAAGGTGTCGCGCCTGACCGCCCGGGTGAAGGCAATCGGCGCCTGACCCCTAATCCTCGGGTTCTCGCGCCGCGTCCAATTTTTTGCTGTCGCGGCTAAGCCGCGATCGGTTCCCGACGACGCGAGAATCGGTCCGAGGGCGAATTGCCCATCTCGCAGCCAATTCCGTTGTGTTTCAAGGTCGTGCTGCCACGTACGACCGGGGGGGGAGTCGGATTGAGCATGATGGCGGCGAGTCAAGTCCATCGCCGCGATTTTTTTTGTCGGCTATGCACCCCATGCACCACCCGCCTCCCCGGTTTTCGAAGCCATAAGAGTCGCAACGGCTTATCGCGGGACGTACAGGCGGCCGATGACATGTCGGGCAGGCGGTTGGCGACCTCATGAGGCTTCCCCCACGAATTCGGCATTGAAGTCCTCGCCCTCATGTGTATTCTTGAACTCAAGACTGCCATGACAGTCTAGTCAGGCGTTCAAATCCTAAACAGTAGATCGGAAATGGCGGTGAGCGTGTATATGCTTGTCTGGTCACGTATCTTGGCGTGATTTAGACTTTTTATTGCGGGTCAGGTAGGCGTTTCGAGTCGTATTGTCCCTGTTTCTCTGGGACATAATCAGAGAAACCACAATAAACTATGGCCGCGAAGGATTGCGTTAGCCGAAGGGCTGGCGCGACTTGGAGTTGTCATGTCTGGAAGCGGGGGTGGTAACTATGCAGGCGACGTGGGGGCGCGGGAAGCCTTCGCGGCGCTTGCCAGCGAGCCGGGCGCAACCCTGGTCGATGTCCGTACCCGTGCTGAATGGACTTATGTCGGTGTGCCCGCGCTTGGCGAGATCGGCAAGCAGACCGTCCTCGTCGAATGGGACGACTTTTCAACCGGACAACTGGTTCCCGATTTCATCGGTCGTCTGAGCGCGGAACTGGAGAAGCGCGGCGTGAGTCAGGATGCGCCCCTGTACTTCATTTGCCGCTCGGGTAATCGCAGCCGCAATGCCGCCATCGCGGCCACTGCGGCGGGCTACAGCAAATGCTTCAACATCGAGTTCGGCTTCGAGGGACGGCTCGGGCCGGACAGGCATCGCGGAACGGCCGGTAGTTGGAAGGCGGAGGGGCTGCCATGGGTTCAATCCTGACAGGACGTGCAGTGGAGACCGAGGGAGGCGCATTTCGTCTGGCTCAGGCTTTCGAGGCAGCCGGCGTGGCGCGAGGACCCGGCGGGTTGATCGATACCGGTATTGCCGGTCAGAGACAGGAGGGCGGCTCAATGGCGGATCGGGCGGATCCCGACATGTGGCAGCGTGTGAAGCAAAGGCTTCGCGCGGAGCTCGGCGAGGACGTGTTCAACAGCTGGTTCGGACGCGCGGAGTTCGAGCATGCCGACAAGAGCCGGGTCTACATTTCGGTGCCGACCAGGTTCTTGAAGTCGTGGATCGCGTCCCACTACAGCGAGAAACTCCTCGCGCTTTGGTCCGAGGAAAGACCGGGCACTATCCAGATCGAGATCATGGTGCGGGGCTCGGTGCGCACCAAGGCGGCCCCCGCCCACCACGAGCTGACGCCCGTGGTACCATCGCCTG
>DASSPO010000391.1:0-11985 GCA_035699585.1 Bauldia sp. | reverse complement strand
CCCGTTGCCGAACAGTCCGGCATGATCGGGGAGCTCACCTACGCGCTGTTGCGAACAGCCTGCTTGGACGCGCAGCAATGGCCGGAGGGCTATGGGCTTTCGCTGAACATTTCACCGGTTCAGCTCCGCGATCAGAACATGCCCTCGATGATCGGCGAAATTCTTGCCGCGTTCGGCTTCCCGCCCGCGCTCCTCGAGGTGGAGGTCACCGAGAACGCGATCGTCGAGGACCTTGAAGCGGCCAGGTCCGTGATCGCGGCGCTCCGGAGCCTTGGGGTGCGCATCGCGCTCGACGACTTCGGAACCGGCTATGCCGGCCTTTACCACCTGCGTCAGCTGACCTTCGACAAGATCAAGATCGACCGTTCCTTCATCAGCTCCATGGCGACGGAACCCGAGAGTACGAGAATCGTCAACGCCATCCTCGCGCTCACCCGGAGCCTCGGCCTACCGACGACGGCGGAGGGAATCGAGACCAGCGAACTGGTGTCGTCGATGGTCGGGCGCGGCTGCCAGTTCGGTCAGGGCTACTACTTCAGCAAGGCCGTTCCGGCGAGCGAGGTCCCCGCGATATGCGCGCGCTGGCAACAGGTCGAGGCGGCGGTGCTGACGAATCCCGACCCCTCGCCACCGCTGTCGCCGGATTGACCCCTCCACCCTTCCAGACTCGCCGCAAAAGTCCGTCCGAAGGCGCGTGAAGCGAGCGAGGCCGGTCAGTTCCCTTCGCCGAGGTCGAGGTTCTGAGGCAGGTCGGCGAGGACCGGCCGGCGGCTGCTGACAACCTGCGTATTGACGCCGAACCAGGAAATCTCGCCGGAGAGGCGGCCGTATTCGATCTTCATGCAGCGATTCATGACGACTTTCACGCCTTCGGCCTCGGCGCGAGCGGCGACGGCGTCATCGCGGATGGCGAGCTGCATCCAGATCACCTTTGGCCTGGGCTTCAGCGCCAGAGCCTCCTCGACCAGCGCCGGAACCGCGTCGGGGCGGCGGAAGATATCCACCGCGTCTACCGGCTCGGGTAGGTCGGCCAGGCTCGCGTAGCACAACTGGCCGAGGATCTTCTGCCCGGCGTAGACCGGATTGACGGGGTAGACCCGGTACTTCTTGCCGAGGAGATACTTGACGACGATGTTGCTCGCCCGCGCCGGGTTTACACTCGCGCCGACCACCGCCACGCTCTTCACGTCGGCGAGGATCGCGCGGATATAGCCGTCGTCGTAGCGGTCGTGGTTCATTCAGGCTGGAAGCGGAATCGCGGGAGCGGCACGGCCGGCAAGATAAGAGACAAGATGATCGGCGAGGTCGCGTGCGTCGTCGCCCGCACCATCGATGAGCGCCGATTTCCGGCGGCGCAGGAATTGTAGTCCGAGCACGTAAGCTCCGGGAGCTTTAGGGATGACACCCCCGTCGTGGACGATCTGGCGCTTGTGGTCAAGCACCGGCAGGTCGAGCCAGGAATAGTCGGGCCGGTAGCCCGTCGCCCAGAGGATCGTTCCGATCTCGCCGCGCACGAGGTCGAGGACGAGGGGCGGGGAGTCGTCGACCTCTGTCGGTGCGAAGCGCTCCGGCGGGTCGACCTCGGCCGCGAGGCCGCTCTCGGCTGCGAAAACGTCGATGGTGTCTAGGAGCCGGTTCATCTTGAGATCGGCAAGCGCGCAGGCGTTGCGCAGGGAACCCGAGAACAGCGCCCTGCCGCCGGCGATGCCTGCGAGCTTGCCGCGGATCCTGACGCCGAGGGCGCGGAGGGCGTTGAGGTCGAGAGTCTTTCGTTCCGGCGTGCCGACGAGCTGGAACGACGGGACTTTTCGGGCCCGCGCGATGTCATCGACCGTATCGTAGCGCTGGTCGAGGATGCCGGCCCGATCCATCCACCACTGGATGTCGCGGCCACGGTAAAGACGCGGTGCCCGCACGTGCTCGCCGGCTGCAAGCGTCACCTGCCGGCCTGAGCGATGGATTTCCTCGGCGAGCTGGATGCCGGTCGCCGCGGCGCCTACCACCAGCACGCCGGCTTCGGCAAGCTGGGCGGGGTTACGGTAGTCCCGCGGCGTTAGCATCGCGATCCCCGGCGGGACGGCGTCCGCGATTCTCGGCACGCGAGGGATATTGCAGGCGCCGGTGGCGATCACCACCGACCGGCAGCGCCAGCGGCCACGCCCGGTCTCCACCAGGTAGCCGTCCTCGTCGGCACGCAGCGACGTGACCGAGGAGCCGGTCTCGACCGGTGCGGCGATCGCCCTGGCATAGGATTCGATGAAGGCGACGACCTCGGGCACCGTGCGGTAGCCGTCGGGGTCGCCGCCGTCGTAGCCATAGCCGGGGAGCCGGCTCTGCCAGTTGGGCGTTAGCAGGCGGAGCGAATCCCAGCGTTCGCTCCGCCAGGTGTTGGCCACCTCGCCGCGTTCCAGCACCACATGATCGACGCCGCGTTCGGCCAGGCAGGCGCTCATGGCGAGGCCGGCATGGCCGGCGCCAATGACGACGGCCGTGGTTCTGCGCACGGGAAGCCTCGAGGCCGGTCGGGTCAGTTCACCTCGACCGTGACGTTGGTCGGGTTGGTGATGGCATCGAAGACGGCCGAGCGCTTCTGCGACTGCGCGACCAGCGCCCTGATCTCGTCCGGGGAGGCATCAGCGTCGATCTTGAACTTGATCTTGATGCCCTCGAAGCCGTTCCGGACGTCGCTGTCGATGCCGAGGATGCCCTGGATGTCCATGCCGCCCTCAACGGTCGCTTCGACCGAGCGGAGCTGGATGCCACGGTACTGCGCGATGGCGGCGATGCCGCCGGTGAGGCACGAGGCGAGACCGACCAGGACGAACTCGACCGGCGCCGCTCCGTTGTCCTCGGCGGCGAAGATCTCGGGGTGGTCGGCTTCGAACCTGAACTCGGTCTTGTGGCTCTGTTCCTGGCCAAGGCCGTAGAAGCCCTTGACCAGCGAGCGGCTGTGGGTGCCGTTCTGCCATTTGCAGGTGGCGCGCCAGGTGAACCTCGCGGCTTCCGGCGCATCGGTAAGCGCCTGACGCGCGCCGATCAGGGCCTCGACATTGACGCCATTGTTGGCGGCACCAGCCGCCGTTCCTGTTACGGACATGTTCCTCTCCGATGGTTGGTGGTTGCCGCACGAGGACCGAACGGGCCGATCGAGCTCCCGGGGGTCGCCCGGTTCCGGGGTGCGTGATCGTCGGCCGTATCGCGAGGCCCTCGTGACTTCTACCTATACACCTGCCGCCAGCCCTGTGCATGCGATCACAGGGCCGCGACGAGCACCTTCTTCCGCCGTTACTGCGTCATCCCCTTGGCGAGGAAGACGTAGTCGGCGGCATAGGCGGCGCTCCGAAGCGCGCCAGCCGTCTCGCAAGGGCCGCTCATCATGCCGCCCTTCGTGTTGATGCGCTGGATCGTGGTGACCGCCGCAAGCATGCCGTCCCCGCGATGGCCGGCTGCCTCGAGCTTGAGCCACGGGATGTCCGCGGCGGTCGCACCGGCCGCCTTGGCGGCGACCTTGCCCATGACGGCGCTCCCGTCGATGTGTTCCCAATTGGGCCCGGCATAGTGCCGTCCGACGGTGTTTCCGCCGAGGATCAGTGTCGCGGTGGGTTCGCGGAAGGCCCAGGCGAGCCTGCCGTCGTCGCCTACTTTGCATTCGTAGACCTGGGCGCCCTCGGCATGGACGGTGAGGACGACCGCCTCGCCGGGCGCGACGATTTCCGCGGGCAGTTCCGCGGCGGCGGAACCAGCGGCCCATCCTCCCGCGACAAGCGCGGCAGCGAGAGCCGGGAATCGCGACCTGGTGGATCGACCGCCGAGCAAGAGCGGGGGCCGGGAGTCCTTCCGATACGGATGTCGATTGGAAGCCATGACGATGTCTCCTGTTGGGTCGGGTCGACCCGCAGCGCGTCATCAACCCGAAAACTTGCCGCAAGTCCTCATCCGATCGGAGGACAGGAAACCGCACCAATGGTACGGTTTTCTCCCGTGGGCCGACGCCGTGCCGTCCGACGGCGCTCGGCCGAGGGATTCTTTCTCGATAGCCGCAGGCAGTGGTGAAGACCGACTGATACTTCGCCTGTTAAGCGGGAGGTCGCGGGTTCGAATCCCGCCGGGTCCATCAACTCTGGACCCGTAGCTCAGCGGTAGAGCGCCACCGGCGCCCCCGGGGGAACCCGGAAGCCGGACTCAGCGGTCGCCTGTTCCCTGACCTGCGGCTTCTTAATTCGACGTGGCCGGGCTCGCCGAGGAAACGACCTACGCGGCGCCCGCGGCGGCACCTTGCGGTTTCTCGAGCCGCTTCACCGCCGTCGGTGGCCCCGCCACGGCTCCGATCCGCGCCACTGCCGCCGCCAGCGGCTCGCTCACCACCGTCATGTGGTGGCCGCTGGCATGGACGATCCTGTCCGGCGCGGCGAGGATCGCTACATGGCCCGGCCAGAAGACGAGGTCGCCGCGGCGAAGCACGGCGCCGATACCACCTTCGACCAGCGAACCGAGCCGGTCGCGCTGCATGTCGGTGTCGCGTGGCGAAGGCACGCCGGCGGCCATCAGCGCCAGCTGCACCAGCGCCGAGCAGTCGAGACCGAGGCTGGTACGCCCGCCCCACAGGTAGGGAACGTTGAGGAAGCGTTCGGCGACCGCGACATAGTCGGCCTCCGGCGGCAAGGCGAGGGACGCAACGTGGGACGCCACGACCGCGTGGTGGCTTCCGGCGAGCAGGCGGTAGCGCGTGCCGCGGGTCTCCGTCTCCTCGCCGAGGACGAGCCTAGTCCCGAAGGTGAGGGCCATCACCGCCGGGAGCTTCATGTCGGGACCGGGATAGACGAAGGTGCGGAGAGCGACGATGCGGTGCGTCGGCTCCGGTCCGGGCCCGGCAAGCGAATCGGAGCGGACGAAGCCGACATAGCCGTCGGCCTCGTTCTGCACCCATGACCAGCCATCGACGGTATCGTCGAACACGCGCACCGCCTCGCCGTGCAGGAGTTCGCTGTCCCAGGGGGCGTCCGGCGAGGGATGGCGGCGAAGCGGTGCCGAGGCGGCGGCGACGCGCATCGGCCTGCCCTCGACGAAGCGCGCCGCATCGACCAGCCCGCGGAGCCGAGAATCGGCAAGTTCGGGCGAGAAGGCATTGAGGCGAGGGTCGAGGCGAACGCCGGACATGGCCGGGTAGTTGGCACGGACTGCGCAACGCCTCAAGATCATATCGGCGAAGGAGACGACCATGATCAGCATCAACAGGCGCTTCCGCGCGCGCCCGCGCACCCACGAGGGGGCGAGGGCGGTGCGTTTCACGCCCTATGAGGAACTCCGCCGGACACTGATGAACTGCCTCCTCTGGGAGGACCAGTTCTACGAGGACGGGGTGTCGATCGCCGAGCGGATCGCGGGTCTGGTGGCGAAGGTCGAGCCGGATGAAGCCGCGGAACTCGCGATTTCAGCGCGCGAGGAGATGAGGCTCCGTCACGCGCCGCTCCTGGTCGTGCGCGAGATGGCGCGCTACCCGCGGCACCGCGCGCTCGTCGCCGAAACGCTTGCGCGGGTGGTGCAGCGGCCGGACGAACTGACCGAGTTCCTCGCCATCTATTGGGCCGACGCCATCGGACCGCAACAGCAGCGCAAGCGCCATCCTGTTTCGGCCCAGGCCAAGAAGGGGCTGGCGCGAGCGCTCACGAAGTTCGACGCCTACCAGCTCGCCAAGTACGACCGCGACGGGCCGGTCCGGCTCCGCGACGTCCTCTTCCTCGTCCACGCCAAACCCAAGGACGCCGAACAGGAGAAGGTGTGGAAGGCGCTGGTCGACGGCACACTCCACTCGCCCGATACATGGGAGGTGTCTCTCTCGGCGGGCAAGGACAAGCGCGAGACGTTCGAGCGGCTGATCACGGAGAAGAAGCTCGGCGGACTCGCGCTTCTGAGGAATCTCCGGCTGATGACCAATGCCGGCGTACCGCGCCGGACGATTGCCGAGGCGATCGCGGCAATGCGGACCGACCGCATACTTCCTTACCGATTCATCGCGGCGGCGCGCTACGCACCGGACTTCGAGCCCGAGCTCGAGGAGGCGATGCTGCGCTCGGTCAGGGACCATCCCCCGCTTCCCGGCCGGACGCGACTCCTCATCGACGTCTCCGGCTCGATGGAGGGCCTGCTTTCGCGCCAGTCCGAGATGACGCGGCTCGAAGCGGCCTGCGGCCTCGCCATACTCGCCCGCGAAGTGTGCGAGTCGGTCGAGGTATTCACCTTTTCGAACACGGTGAAGAAGCTCGGCTCGCGACGTGGCTTCGCGCTCCGGGACGCCATCGTCGCAAGCCAACCGCATGCCGGGACGATGCTCGGCGAAGCGTTGAGAAAGGTCGACCGGTCCGCACCGCGGCTGATCGTCTTCACCGACGAACAGTCCCACGATGCCGTGCCGGCTCCGCGCGGGCTTGGCTACATGGTCAACGTCGCATCCTACAAGCATGGCGTGAGCAGGGGACCTTGGCGACGGGTCGACGGCTTCTCCGAGGCGATCATCGGCTGGATCGCCGCCACCGAAAGCGGCTAGGGAAGACCCTGGCGGGCCATGCAGGCCCGGCTCTTCAGCGGGGATTCCATGGCGACGATCACCTACCTCACCACGATCGAGTTCGGCGCGGGTGCCGTGTCGACGCTTTCCGACCAGCTTGCCGCGGTTGGCGTCCGGCGGCCGCTCATCGTCAGCGACCGCGGACTGGAGAAGACGGGCTTGGTCGAGCGGATCGCAACCCTCTGTCCCGCCGGCGCGCCTTCCTTCCTCGATGTGCCCGCCAATCCGACGGAGGCCGCTTCGCTGGCGGCGCTTGCGGTCTATCGCGGCGAGGGATGCGACGGCATTGTGGCAGTGGGGGGAGGGTCACCGATCGATCTCGGCAAGGCGGTGGCGCTTCTTGCCACCCATCCGGGTCCGCTCGAGGCTTACGCAGCCATTCTCGGCGGCATGCCCAAGGTCACGGCCGCAGTCGCGCCGGTTGTTGCGATTCCCACCACGGCCGGGACCGGATCGGAGGTCGGCCGGGCCGCGCTGATCACCCTCGAGGATGGGAGGAAGCTTGGCTTCATCAGCCCGCACATCATTCCCAAGCGCGCGATCTGCGACCCGGAGCTGACGCTCGGCCTGCCGCCGTCACTCACCGCCGCGACAGGTCTCGATGCGCTCTCCCATTGCATCGAGACGTTCCTGTCTCCGCGTTTCAACCCGCCGGCCGAGGCGATCGCCCTCGACGGCGCCGGACGCATCTGGCGCAACATCGAGCGCGCCGTGATGCACGGCGACGACCTGGCGGCACGGACAGAGATGATGATGGGCGCGCTGGAAGGCGGCCTCACGTTCCAGAAGGGGCTGGGCGCTGTGCATGCGCTGTCGCATGCCCTGGGCGGCCTCAAGTCGCCGAGCCTGCATCACGGCACGCTCAACGCGATTCTCCTGCCGCCCGTGATCCGCTTCAACGCTCCCTCCGTCGGCGACAAGCTCGACCGGCTTAAGTTGGCGATGGGGCTCGGGGCGGGGGATGACCTTTCCGACGCAATCGCCGCCCTCAATTCTCGCATCGGCATTTCTCCGGGGTTGCGGTCGCTCGGGGTGCCGGAACATGTGCTGCCGTGGGTGGTCGAACGGGCGCTTCTCGACCACAGCCACGCCACAAACCCGCGGCCCGCCTCCGCTTCGGACTATCGTGCCATGCTCGACGCGACGATGGTCTGACGAACAAACGGCGTTGGTCCGGCGTTAATCAAACCGAAACATATCCGGGAACCCTGCTCCGGGTTAACCGCCTGTTTTCCGAGACCTCGCACGGTGTCGGTGCAGGGCGCCCGGGTCCTTTCGCGGCGACTGGTCCGGCTTTGGCGTGTTTTCCTGCGATGGATGGGATCCTATGGACCCTTCGCTCTCGCCCGTGATCGGTCCGGTCACGGGAGTTCGGTCGTTCGAACTACTGGTGCTGCTGGCATTGGGCCTCGCAGTCCTGGGAATCGTAGCGGTCAACCGCGCGCTCACCGTCCGACGGCTGCGCGAGTCGGAGCGGGCCTTCCGCGATCTCTACGAGAACGTCAACGAGGGCATCTTCCGCTCAACCCTCGACGGCCGCATGATAAGCGCCAATCCCTATCTCGTCCGGCTCAACGGTTTCGAAAGCGAAGCGCAGATGCTCCGCGAGGTCAACGACATCGCGGGGCAGTGGTATGTCGATCCCAACCGGCGGGCGGAGATCAACGCCATACTGCTCGAAAAGGGGAGAGCGACCGGCGTCGTCTCGGAGGTTTATCGCTATCGCACCCGCGAGCGGATCTGGATCGAGGAAAATACGCGGCTCGTTCGCGATCCCAAGACCGGGGCGCCGCTTTACTACGACGGCACGGTGCGGGAGGTCACAGAAACGGTACGCCGGCTTGAGCTGCAACGCCGGTACGACAAGATCGCCGAAGCGATCTCGGGCTGCCTGTACCAGCATCGCCGGCGTCCGAACGGAAAGTCCTCCATGCCCTATGCAAGCAAGGGACTCACCGATCTGTTCGGGGTCCACCCGGACGAGGTCAAAGAGGACGCCTCGGTGCTGGCGCGGCTTATCCATCCCGACGACATGGCCCGCATCGTGGCCTCCCTCGACCGCTCGCGAGAGACGCTCACGGCGTGGCAGTGCGAGTATCGCGTCGTTCTCCCGGGGAGCCCGGAGAAGTGGATATTCGCCCATGCCTTTCCAGAGCGTGAGCCCGATGGCTCGACCCTCTGGCACGGCTTCCTCACCGACGTGACGGAGCGCAAACACTCGGAGGCGCGCATCCATAGCCTCGCCTACTTCGATGCACTCACCGGATTGCCGAACCGGACCCAAATCCTCGACCTTCTGGCTCAGGCACAGGCCAACAGCAACCGTCGGCGACGCTGGCGCGCGCTGCTGTTCATTGACCTCGACCAGTTCAAGCTTCTCAACGACACCAAGGGGCACCTCGCCGGCGACAGGCTGCTTCGCGAAGTGGCGAGCCGGCTCCGGGCGAGCACGGACCGAACCAGCCTGGTCGGCCGCTACGGCGGCGACGAATTCGTGGTCCTCATCGATACGTCTGCCCGGGACCGGATCGAGGCCGAGGCAAGAGTACGCGTCTTCGCCAGCCGCGTGGCGAAACGCCTTGCCGCTCCATACGAGCTGGACGGCTCGTTCTTCGAAACGACCGCGAGCATCGGCGTGACGCTCTTCGCGGGAAACGACCAAGACGCCGACGCCCTTCTCAAGCAGGCGGACCTCGCGATGTACGAGGCAAAGGAGTCGGGGGGCGGGGCCATCAGGTTCTTCGAACCGGAGATGCAGGTCGCGATCGAGGAGCGATTGACCCTCCGCCGCGAGCTCCGCGAGGCGATCGACAACGGCGAGCTCGAGCTGCGCTATCAGCCCCAGATCGACGAGGAGGGCCGCTGCGTCGGGGCCGAGGCCCTGCTTCGCTGGCGGCATCCGTTGCGTGGCGAGATCAAGCCGTTGGTCTTTCTAGGCATTGCCGAACCGTCGGGCCTCGGTCCGATGATCGACGCGCTCGTCCTCCGCACCGCCTGCGCCACTCTCCGCGCGTGGCAGCAGCATCCGGCGACCCGCGGCCTCAATCTCTCGGTCAACATCACCGCACATCAGCTCAGCCGGCCGGAGTTCATCGCGACCGTGGCCGATGCACTCAAGGAGGCGGGCGCCGACCCGTCGCTGCTCACGCTCGAGCTGACCGAGCATGTGATGCTCGACGACGTGGTCGAGGTCGGGCGCGCAATGACGACACTCAAGGGAATGGGCGTGAAGCTCGCCCTCGACGATTTCGGTACCGGCTATTCGTCGCTGTCCCATGTCCGGCTGCTTCCGCTCGACCTCCTCAAGATCGACCACTCCTTCGTCCGCGACATCGAGATCAACCCGAGTGACCGGGCGATCGTCGAAACCATCCTCAGCTTCGCGCGGAGCCTCAATCTGTCGGTCGTGGCGGAAGGAGTGGAGAACGAGCGGCAGCTCGATCTCCTGCTAAGGCTCGGTTGCCGCGTCTTCCAGGGTTTCCTGTTTGCCCGCCCGATGACGAACGAACAGTTTGCCGCCTTCGCCGCCGCCGACCCCGCCACGCGCCGCCGCGCGGGGTCGCCTAGCGCTGCCTGAGACGGCGCCTATCGGTAGGGGTAGCGACCGGAGTAGTCTGGCCGGAACCGGCCGAGGTCGTAGCCTAGGGCGGAGAGGTCGACAAAGAGCGAGGTCCTGGCCGACTGGGCCGGAGCCTCGGGCAACGCGGTCGAGGGCGCCGCCTGGGAGCCGCCGGCAAGGGCGGCCATCACTGCAAGGGCCACAAGCATCGTTCGCATGGTCCCACCTCCATCAGTCGATCGCAGGTACCGATCTCCAACTGATGGTGCGGCACGTCGGCTGAACGGGCGGGGAGCGATGCGTTCATGCCGGGTTCAGGTCCGGGCAGGCCGTCGTCGGCGCGGCGCGCCGGGTCATGTGACGGGCGGGCGCGCATTGGATAAGGTTGCGCCCCTTCTCTCCGAAGCGAACCACAACGAGGACCCGCCATGCCCAACCATCCCGCGATCCAGCCAGGCCGCGCTGCCGTCGTCACCGGTGGAGCCGGTGGTATCGGGCTTGCGGCCGCCAAGCGATTCGCGGCGCTCGGCCTCAAGGTCGCGATCGCGGACCTCGACCAGGCGGCGCTCGATGCTGCGGCCGCCGAGATCGTCGCGGCGTCGCCAGGAAAAGATGTCGAGGTGTTGGCGGTGATCTGCGACGTGAGTCGCATGGAGGACGTGCGCGCGCTCAAGGACCGGGCGTATGCGGCCTTCGGGGAGATCGCGGTGCTGATGAACAACGCCGGCACAGGCCCGGGCGGCGGACCCTTCGACCACTACGAGCGCTGGCAGCGCGTGATCGGCGTCAATCTCTGGGGCGTGATCAACGGCGTTCATGCTTTTACCGAGGCGATGATCGCGCAGGGCACCGATGCGATGATCGTCAATACCGGCTCGAAGCAGGGCATCACCTGTCCGCCGGGGGACACCGCCTATAATGTCTCCAAGGCAGGGGTTAAGGTGATTACCGAGGGGCTGCAGCACGTTCTGCGCAACACGCCGGGCTGCAAGGTGAGCGCGCATCTCCTGGTGCCGGGCTGGACCTTCACGGGCCTCACCGCCAAGGCCGGCGCCGAGAAACCTGCCGGCGCCTGGTGGCCGGACCAGGTCGTCGACATGTTGCTGGAAGCGACCGGGCGCGGGGACTTCTACATCATCTGCCCTGACAACGAGGTCAGCTTCGCCGTCGACCGCAAACGCATACTCTGGGCGGCGGGCGACATTGCCGAGAACCGGCCGCCGCTGTCACGGTGGCACCCGGATCATGCCGAGGCTTTCAGGAAGTTCCTGGCGGAGGGGTAGGGAGAATCCGCCTCCCCTCGCTCACCGCCGCGGGCCGAAGTGCGGGCTCGCGAGGAGCAGCGAGACGATGAAGTCGCTCACCCGCACCCGTCGTTCGTCATCCTTTGGCGCATAGCGGCGGAGCCCCTCTTCAAGCGGAGTCTCGCGCGGTGAGGGGCGTTCAGCGGGGTCGATCATCGGTCTCTGTCCTTTCAAGCCGTCGTGACTCTGCGACTCGCCGCCGGGGCCGGCGGGAGGGGGGAGCGGGAAGGGCCTTCCGCCGCCGGTCACTGGACGGCGGCGCAGGCAAGGCAGATCTCCAGGACGTGCCGGTGGTCGGTGCCACAGCAGCCGCCGAGAACGTTGATGCGGCCGTGACGGCGACGGACCTCGGCCATGCGGGCACCGAGGTCGCGCGGGTCGCCGTCATCGAGCGCGGTGGCGGCGTCCAGCTCGGCGTGGCTCTTGGTCGAGGCGTTGGGACGGAGCCCGGCGATTCGGTCGACCCAGGCGCCGCCACTCGCCAGGACCGATGCGAAGTGAGTCGGGTGCGCGCAGTTGATCATGTAATAGGCCGGCGCGCCGCCCGAGGCGGCATC
>DASSPO010000390.1:0-5550 GCA_035699585.1 Bauldia sp. | reverse complement strand
TCTGGCTGCCGGCGTGGACCAGCACCTCGGCGATCTTGCCGTCGCGCTCGGCGTGGAGTGCAGTCTCCATCTTCATCGCCTCGATCGAGAGGAGCACGTCGCCGGACTGGACCTCCTGGCCGGCATGGACGGCCAGCGTCGAGACCACGCCCGGCATCGGCGCCGCGACGTGATTGGGGTTGCCTTCCTCGGCTTTCCGGCGGACCGCGGTCTGCGCCGCCATCCGGTTCGGCACCTTGGCGACGCGCGGCTGGCCGTTCAGCTCGAAGAAGACGCGCACGAAGCCGTCCTCGTCGGTCTCGCCGATCGCCTGGTTGCGAATGACGAGCGTCTTGCCTTTCTCGATCTCGACCAGGATCTCCTCGCCGACCGGCAGGCCGTAGAAGTAGACCGGCGTCGGCAGTACCGCGACCGGACCATAGTGGTCGGCGGCCTTGGCGAACTCGGTGAACACCTTCGGGTACATGAGCCAAGAGGCGAGTTCGCGGTCGTCCGGCGCGTGGCCGATAGCCTCCTCGGCACGCTTCCGCTCGGCATCGAGGTCGGCGGGCGGAATGAGCGAACCGGGGCGGACGGTGATCGGCGTCTGTCCCTTCAGCACCTTCCTCTGCAGCGCCTCGGGCCACCCGCCCGGCGGCTGGCCAAGATCGCCGCGCATCATCTGGACGACGGAATCGGGGAAGGCGATCTCCTTGCGCGGGTCGACGACCTCCTCGGCGGTGATGTCGCCGGCGACCATCATCAGCGCGAGATCGCCGACCACCTTCGACGACGGCGTCACCTTGACGATGTCGCCGAAGAGCATGTTGACCTCGGCATAGGTGCGCGCCACCTCGTGCCAGCGGGCTTCGAGGCCGAGGGCGCGCGCCTGCTCCTTGAGATTGGTGAACTGACCTCCCGGCATCTCGTGGAGATAGACCTCGGACGCGCCGAAACGGAGATCGGACTCGAAGGCGCGGTAGTCGGCGCGCACCGCCTCGAAATAGAACGAAATCTTCCGGATCGCCTCGACGTCGAGGCCGGTCGCGCGGTCGGTATCGGCGAGCGCCTCGACCAGCGAGCCCAGGCAGGGCTGCGAGGTGAGACCGGACATCGAGTCGATGGCGGCGTCGACCGCGTCGACTCCGGCCTCGACCGCCGCCATCACCGAAGCCGCCGACACGCCGGAGGTGTCGTGGGTATGGAAGTGGATCGGGAGACCGGTCTCCTGACGGAGCGTTGCGACCAGCTTCTTCGCCGCCGCCGGCTTGAGCAGGCCGGCCATGTCCTTGATGCCGATGACGTGGGCGCCGGCGTTTTCGAGTTCCTTCGTGAGGCCGACATAGTACTTGAGGCTGTACTTGGCGCGGTCGGGATCGAGAATGTCGCCGGTATAGCAGAACGCGCCCTCGCAGAGCTTCCCCGCCTCGCGGACCGCGTCCATCGAGACGCGCATGTTCTCGACCCAGTTGAGACAGTCGAAGACCCGGAAGAGATCGATGCCGCCCTCCGCCGCCTGCCTCACAAAGAAACGGACGGCGTTGTCGGGGTAGTTGGCATAGCCCACCGCATTGGAGCCGCGGAGGAGCATCTGAAGGAGGATGTTGGGGACCTTCTCGCGGATGCCGGCGAGCCGCTCCCAGGGGTCCTCGGTGAGGAAGCGCATGGCGACGTCGAAGGTCGCGCCGCCCCAGCATTCGAGCGACAGGAGCCCCGGCAGCGCCCGCGAATAGGCCTCGGCCACCGCGACGAGATCGTAGCTCCGCATCCTCGTGGCAAGCAGCGACTGGTGGGCGTCGCGCATCGTCGTGTCGGTGACCAGCACGCGGCTTTCGTTCCGCATCCAGCGGGCAAAGGCCTCCGGGCCCTCGGCATCGAGACGCTGCTTGGTGCCGAAGGTGACGGCCGCGCCGAACTCGGGGGGTGGCACGACCAGCCCGCCCGGCGGCGGCCGCGGTCGGTCGCGGGTGTCGGGGTGGCCGTTGACGGTCACGTCGGCGATGTAGGTGAGGAGCTTGGTGGCGCGGTCGCGGCGCTTCACCGCCTCGAACAGCTCGGGCGTCTCGTCGATGAAGCGGGTGGTGTAGCTCGCGTCGCGGAACTTGGGGTGGTTGATGACGTTCTCGAGGAAGGCGAGGTTGGTTGCCACCCCGCGGATGCGGAACTCGCGGAGCGCCCGGTTCATGCGGGCGATGCCTTCCTCGGCGGTCGGCGCCCACGCGGTCACCTTCTCGAGCAGCGGGTCGTAGTAGCGGGTGATCACCGCGCCGGAATAGGCCGTGCCGCCGTCGAGGCGGATGCCGAAGCCGGTTGCGCCGCGGTAGGCGGTGATCCGGCCGTAATCGGGGATGAAGTTCTGCTCCGGGTCCTCGGTGGTGATCCGGCACTGCAGCGCGTGCCCGTTGAGCCGCACCTCGCCCTGGCGCGGCACGCCCGAGGCCGCCGTGTCGCCGATCGCCGCGCCACCCGCGATCCTGATCTGCGCCTTGACGATATCGATGCCGGTCACCTCTTCGGTGACGGTGTGCTCGACCTGGATGCGGGGATTGACCTCGATGAAGTAGAACTTGCCGGAGTCGGCATCCATCAGGAACTCGACGGTGCCGGCGCCGGCATAGTCGGCGGCATGGGCGATGGCGACGGCGTAGGCGGCGAGCTCCTGGCGCTTCTCGGCATCGAGATACGGTGCCGGCGCGCGCTCCACCACCTTCTGGTGGCGGCGCTGGACGGTGCAGTCGCGCTCGTAGAGGTGGACGATCGAGCCGTGCTTGTCGGCGAGGATCTGGACCTCGACGTGGCGGGCGCGCTCGACCAGCTTCTCGAGATAGACGTCGTCGCGGCCGAAGGCGGCTTTCGCCTCGCGGCGCGCGCCGTCGATGTCATGGAGGAGCGCGGCCTCGTCGCGGATCACCCGCATGCCGCGACCGCCGCCGCCCCACGACGCCTTGAGCATCAGCGGGTAGCCGATCTTGGCCGCGATCCTCGCCACCTCGGCGTGATCGCGGGGGAGGGGCTCGCTCGCCGGCATCACCGGCACGCCGACCGAGACGGCGAGATTGCGGGCGGCGACCTTGTCGCCGAGACGGCGCATGGTCTCGGCCGACGGGCCGATGAAGGTGAGGCCGGCGGCAACGCAAGCCTCGGCGAATTCCGGGCTTTCCGACAGGAAGCCGTAGCCGGGGTGTACGGCGTCGGCTTCCGCCTCGCGGGCGACGCGAAGCATTTCCGGAATCGACAGATACGCCTCGATCGGCCCCAGCCCCTTGCCGATCTGGTAGGCCTCATCGGCCTTGAAGCGATGGAGCGCGAGCTTGTCCTCCTCGGAAAAGACCGCGACTGTCTTCAACCCGAGTTCGTTCGCCGCCCGGAAGACCCGGATTGCGATTTCCGAACGGTTGGCGACGAGAACCTTGGTGATGGCCACCCTTGCCCCTCATTTCCCCTTGCCGGCAAGGGAGTTCTAGCCATGTTGTGCGCCTGCGAAAAGGCCGTTCGCAATTGCGAGACGGGCCGCGCCGTTGCCGCACCATCGCCGTTGCGGCTATGGCTTCCTGGAGGCAACGGAGGGGAGCGCATCATGCCGGAAGTGATTGTCTATGCCGTCGAGGGCCGCACGCCCGAACAGAAGAAGGCGCTGATGAAGGACATCACCGACGCGGTGGTGAGGAATTTCGGCACCCATATCGACGCGGTGACCGTGCAGATCGTCGAGTCGCCCAGAACCGACAAGGCCAAGGGCGGCGTGCCGTTCAGCGAGCGGTGAGGCATTGCTGCTCGACGCCGTCGACCGGGTCATCGATTCGGACCCTGCGGTGTACGCGTCGGCAGTCGATGCGAAGGACGAGGCTGCAGCTTCGTTCTACATGCGCTACGAATTTCGACGCCTGGGCGCGAAACAGATGAGTCTCCTCCTCCCAGTCGCGGCACTCGAGTCACGCCGACGTCAGGACGAACGCCCATGATCACCGTCTTCGGTTCCATCAACGTCGATCTCGTCTGCCGGGTGCGGAAATCGCCGCTGCCGGGCGAGACGGTGACCGGCTCGGACTATGCGCTGATCCCCGGCGGCAAGGGGGCGAACCAGGCCCTTGCCGCGCGCCGGGCGGGCGCAGCGGTTCGGCTTGTCGGCGCGATCGGCGACGACGACATCGGCAAGGTGGCGCTCAACGAGCTGATCCCCGGCGGCGTCGACCTTTCCGCCGTCGCGCGTCGGAACGGCACGACCGGCATCGCCATCATCACCGTCGACGATCGCGGCGAGAACACCATCGTGGTTTCACCCGGTGCCAATGCGACCGCCAAAGCGGGGCAGATCCCCGGCGACGCGCTCTCCTCGCTCGACACGCTTCTCCTCCAGCTCGAGGTCCCGCAGGCGGAGGTCTTCGCCGCCGCACGGCGGGCGCGGGAGCGCGGCGCCCGGGTCGTCCTTTCGGTCGCGCCCTTCGCGCCGTTCGAGCCGGCGGAGCTCAGCGATGTCGACATCGTGATCGTCAACGAGCACGAGGCGGAGGATTTTGCCCGCCATTTCGGCCTCGCCGGCACCAATGCCGAGGCGACGGCGGCGGCGCTGGCGGCACGCCTGGGGCGGACATTGATTGCAACCCTCGGCCCCGAAGGCGCGGTTGCCGCACAACCGGAGGGCGGCGTCATCCGGGTGCCGGCGCTGAAGGTGACCGCCGTCGACACCACCGGCGCCGGCGACACTTTCGCCGGCGTGCTCGCCGCCTTCCTCGACGAGGGCCGCAGCCTCCGCGAGGCGATGGCCTATGCGGCGGTTGCGGGATCGCTTGCCTGCACCAAGTATGGCGCCCAGCCGAGCTTCCCGATGCGGGCGGAGATCGAGGCGGCGCTGGAGTAGAGGGCGGCGATCCTTCCAGGGCCAAGGCAGTGCGGGGCCGCCCGAGTGTCGCAACCACCCGGACAGACGGTCAGTGTGCCTCGGCGCCAGCTTCGACCCGGTCGAGGAAGGCCAGCGACGACCACCGCAACCCGTCCGGGATCATGCAACGCTTCGCGCGCACCGTGCTCCGGCGGCGCTCACCCTTCGCGTTTTGCGGTTCCGCCCGGGCGCCTCCATATACTAGAATGCCACGTTGGAAACGCACCCTCGGAGCTCTCCCAACAATGACAAGCATCGACCCGTCCGTCCTGCCCATGCCGGGCCTCTCCGACCGCGCGAAAACCCCGCGCGTCCTTCGTCTCCACCCTGACGACAATCTCGTCGTCTCGATCGACCCGATCCTGCCCGGCGCGGTGGCGGAGGGTGTGACGGCGGTGTCGCGGGTGCCGAAGGGCCACAAGATGGCGACGGCGGCGATTCCCGAGGGCGCGCAGATCCGCAAGTTCGGTCAGATCATCGGCTTCGCCAAAGTGCCGATCCGCCCGGGGGAGCACATCCATGAGCACAATTGCGGCGTCCACGACTTCGCCCGCGACTATCGCTTCGCGGAAGCCGCAGAGCCGGAGCGCGTCCTCCCCGTGGAGCAGCGCCGCACATTCCAGGGCTACAAGCGGGCAAACGGCAAGGTGGGAACGCGGAACTACGTCGGCATCCTCACCAGCGTGAACTGC
>DASSPO010000389.1:0-2516 GCA_035699585.1 Bauldia sp. | reverse complement strand
CGTACTGGTCGGTCACGACAGAGCGGAGAGACCCGATGCGGTCCCCCATGCGGAGGTTCTCCTCAACCGTCAGGTCAGGAAAGATCATCCGACCCTGGGGCACATATCCCATACCAAGCCGGGCACGCCGCTCTCTCGGCTCTCGCGTAATGTCCGTCCCCTTGTGGCGGATCGTTCCCGACCGGGGTCGAACGAAGCCCATAAGCGTTCGCATCAGCGTGGTCTTACCCATTCCGTTGCGACCAATGACCGCGATGGCCTCTCCTTCGGCGACCTCGAATGACAAGTCCCACAGTACTATCGTCCCAGCATAGCCGGCCTCTAAGCTCTCCCATCGCCATGCCGATCTCGAGCCACTGCTGTTCGCCGTGGGAGAGATTGCCGGCCGGCATGTCGCGCCTTGCGGCGAGCCCGGTCACATCGAGCAGTTCCTCTATGCAGCGGTTCCGCTCCACCTCGCGCGGGTACCGTCGCTGCATCTGGAAGCGGTCAGGAAGTCATCTTCCTCGACGAGGTCGATCCGATGACGGGCCCGCTGAAAGCGAAGGGCGTTGGCGAACTCGGAATTTCTGGTGCCGCGGCGGCTATCGCCAATGCCGTCTACAACGCGACCGGGGTGAGGGATCACGCTCGACAAGTATCTCCACCAACTGCCGACAGTGACCTGAGTCCGGGTCGCGAGGATCGCCGAGCGTGCAACCGCCCGTCCGGGCCGGACGTTAGCAAAGCTGGCGGAGGAAGGGGAACTAGCGTCGAAAATTCTCTGGCGCTGTTTTATCTTAGTCTATCGCCTTAATCGAATCGGTCCGCCTGGTCAAAGATCCGACAAACCATACTTTTCCTGCTCGTCTCGCCGACCACGTCGCCCACGCAAATTGACGTCTCCTGCATCGAGATATACAGACCAATACGGCGCTACATTGCAGCCATCTTTCGCGTCGTCGGTTCGTTACTTCACCGATCATTCGATCCGCATCGCCGGAGGACGGCCGCTCAATCGCCGCGGTTACCCATCAAGGTTCAGGGGACTGGAGCGTCGGCACCGATGATCCCTTCGCGCCTGAGGGCCTCCCAGAACGCAGTTGGGATCGGCGCTTGGAACCACTCGACATTTTGCCTCATCTGCTCGGGACTGCGGGCCCCGACGATCAGGGATGCGATTGCCGGATGGGCCGTAACGAATTGCATCGCCGCGGATTGGAGCGGGACCCTGTGGTCCCGACACACGGTCTCGATCCGCCGAACCCGATCCATGATGTGCTCCGGTGCCGGGCCGTAGTTGTAGCGCGCCCCTTCCACTGCGCCCGAGGCCAAAATACCCGAGTTGAATCCCCCTCCGATCACAACAGAAATGTTGCGCTCGACGCAAAGAGGTAGGAACGACTTAAGCGACCCCTGCTCCAGCAGTGAATAGCGGCCGGCAAGGAGGAAACAGTCGAAGTCGCGCTGCTGGAGCGCGGCCTCGCAAACTTCCCATTCGTTGACGCCTACGCCAATCGCCTTGAGCATGCCCTCGCTCCTCAACCGCTCGAGCGCGCGGTAGCTCCCGTCCATCGCCTGCCGGAACACTTCGGGCTGTTCCGCCCCCTGGGTGAAGACATCGATGTCATGGATAAAGCAGATGTCCATTCGCTCCAGGGCGAGTCGCTGGAGCGAATCCTCGAAGGCCCGCATGGTGCCGTCGTAGCTGTAATCATAGACCAGCTCGAATGGTGTTACGTCGACCCAACCTCCGAACGAAATTTCCTTCCGAGGCCTCGGCCGAAGCAGTCGGCCGACCTTCGACGACAGCACATAGGAGTCACGCGGCTTGAGACGGAGCGCCGCACCCGTGCGGAGTTCACCGAGCCCGTGCCCGTAAAGTGGTGCCGTATCGTAGTAGCGGATCCCTGCGTCCCAGGCGGCTTCGAACGTCTCGGATGCTTGAAGCTCCGAGATCGACTTGAACAGGTTGCCGATCGCCACCGTGCCGAGACTAAGGACGGTGACGTCCAGGTCCACGCGACCGAGCCGACGTTTGTCGCTTGCTTTCATGGCATCCTCCCCTCTCTGGTCGCGCCAGGCATGGCTGCCGAGGTCGCCCTCCGATATGCCGTGAAGGCCTCCCGGATCGCGTGAAGAACGAGCTGCTTCGGTCGCTGCGCATCAAGACCAGAGGCAGCTTCCCGACTGACGAGGCGGCGCTCAACTCCTGTATCTCGCTATCAAGAACGCAGGCGTCCTTTGGCGCCGGCCAGTTAGAATGGACCGCCGCGCGATGGGGTAATTTGCCATCCACTTCGGGGCGCGTAACTCCTGGCCGAGCCAAGCAATCAACGGATGTATCTCGGCAGAGGCACGGGCCCGGCAGTGCGGCGCCGAGAGTGATTTCGGCCTCGCCCTCCTTGGCATCAGGACTCTTGATGCGCCCCCGGCTCATGTCCCGCCAACTTGACGAAGGCTCTTCGAAATCGTTTGCAGCGCGTCGGCGCCGGAACTTGTAATAAGAAAGCCGTCCTCGACCCGGAGCCCGCCCC
>DASSPO010000388.1:0-6533 GCA_035699585.1 Bauldia sp. | reverse complement strand
CGGACGATTTCGCGCGCAATGCGTTTTGGGGCTTTCTCAACAACAGCTTTCCCTTCCTGCTGGTCGGCGGGTTCGCGCTCCTCAACGGGCTCTTCCTGTACCTCCTCCGCGCGCCGACGGCGGCGGGCCGGCCGATCATGGACCAGATTGACGGGCTCGAGCTCTACATCCGCACCGCGGAGAGCAACCGGATGAACCTCGCCGGCGCGCCGGATCTCACCAGCGAGCATTTCGAGCGGCTTCTGCCCTACGCGGTAGCATTCAATGCCGAGAAGCCGTGGTCCGAGGCGTTTCAGGCGGCTTTCGCCCGAGCCCATCCCGGCGAGTCTTTCGAGGGCGCCTACCAGCCGGCATGGCATGGGGGCCGCGGCTGGAGCGGCCGCGACTTCGGGAGCTCGATGGCGTCGGCGGTCAGTGCGGCGGCAGGATCTTTCCAGAGCTCGGTGCCGGCGCCCAAGTCGTCGTCCTCCGGCTTCTCGGGCGGCGGAGGCGGGGGCGGGTCGGGTGGCGGCGGCGGCGGTGGTGGGGGCGGCGGCTGGTAGCCGCCGGCGTCAGGGCGTTTCGGCCGGCGCGAGATAGGTGGCGATCTCCCTGAAGATGTCGGTGCTGGCGTTGCCGCGATAATCGCCGTCTTCCTGGAAGCCGGCCTCGGCGAAGGTCACGGCAACGGCGATCGCGATCCTCTTCGAGGGAAGATAGCCCTCGGTCGCGGCATAACCGCCGAACAGCGGCGACTGCAGGATCCAGTCCCCGGCCAGGAAGACGCCGAGGCCATAGTGGAATTTCTCGTCGAGCGGACGGCAGGTCGGGCACCCGGGCGTCTTCTCGCCGAACCCGACCAGTGTCGGTCCGACCATCGCCTGGTACGATTCGGGGGACAGCAGCGTACCCGTGCCGACGGCCACGGCCGTGGTGATGAGGTCGTAGATGTTGCTGGTCTGGATATCGCCCGCGGCGGTGGTCCAGGACGGGTTCCAGTAGGTGGTTTCCTCGTAGAACCGGGCGCCGGGGGCGACGCCAAGCAAGACGCGCCGCTCGGAAGAGAAGGCGTGAAGCACGGGCTCCTGGATTTCCGCGGTGACCGTCGCCCTGGTGTCGCGGAGACCGAGGGGGACGAAGATCTTCTCCTCCATCACCTCGCCGAGGGGTTTGCCGGTCACCTTCTCGATCACCCGGCCCATGATGACATAGCCGGTATGCGCGTAGCCCCAGTTGGTGCCGGGCTCGAACAGGAGCGGCTTCGACACGCCGATCTCGATGAGCTGCTCCGGCGTCCAGTGCCGGAAGGGGTTGGCGTAGAAGTCGGACTGGAACTTCGTGTCCTGGACGTAATCGGCATAGCCGGAGGTCATGCTGAGCAGCATGCGCAGGGTGATGCGGTCGGCATGCGGCAGATCGGGCAGGTAGTTCGCGAGCTTGTCGTCGAGACTGATCCGCTTCTCGTCGGCGAGCTGCAGGGCGACCGTTGCGAGATAGGCGAAGGCGACGGCGCCGTTCCGAAAGTGCATGTCGGGGGTGGCCGGGATGCCGGTCATCGACTCGCCGCGGGCGAGCGTGACGATGACCCTTCCGTCGACGACGACGCGGACGATGATGGCTCTCAGCCCATGCTGGTTCATCGCCTGCTCGGCGATGTCGGTGATGCGCGCGGCCTCAACCTCCGAAGCCTGCGAGGTGGCACCCGAGACGGCGGTCGCGATGAGCGAGGCGGCCAACCACAGTCGAGTCCTTGGTCCGATCATCGATGCCTCCAACGCGCGAGCTTCGGCGCAGAGGCGCAATATCGCCGATCCTTGTCAACCGGTTTCGGAGATCAACCGGCGCGGGCGTACCTTTCCGCGGCGCGGGCCCTCGCCTTTGCCGCTTCCTCCTCGCGGTTCTTCGGCGGGGAAGCCGTCTCGAGCGACGCGATCAGACGCCGCGCGGCGTCGGTCACTTCCTCAACGGCATGGTTGAAGGCCGCCTCGTTCCCCCTGGAGGGGCGGTTGAAGCCGCTGATCTTGCGCACGAACTGAAGCGATGCCGCGCGAATCTCTTCCTCCGTCGCCGGCGGATCGAAATTGAAGAGGGTACGGATATTGCGGCACATGATCGGTCTTCCTTCCGGTGTCAGTCGATGGCGGCGGTTCTGACCAGCACGAGATCGCGCGGCTCCTTGTGGCCGGACTTCACCAGGCGCCAGCCATCCTCGGCCGACGCGAATTCCATGAAGGCGGCCTCGCCGTCGGCGAGCAGCCAGAGCGTGGCGTCGCGGACCCCGCTCCAGGCGATCACGTCCTCGATACCGAGCGCCAGGCAGGCGGCGCGGTTATCCTCGTAGTGGAGGGGCCGTGCCACGTACCAGACGCCCTCGAACTCGTGGGCGATCGGCGCCAGAAGCTCGATCTCGCAGCTCCTCGCCGCATCGCCCTCCGGGCCGAGCCTGTAGGTGCCCGTCACCTCGTCCGGTGCGTCCCAGGCAAGGGCCGGAGCCGAAAGCACCGCCGCGGCGGCCGCACCAAGGATCAGACCAAGCCTCGTCATGCCGCCAACGTGGCGTCGGAACGGGGTGGGATCAAGGGCTGTCGCAAGCGATTTCCCCCGGGGGCTCCCCCGGATTTGTCGGGCCGCCGCCGGAAAGGTAAGTGTGTGCCGCCCAACGGGGCGCGGCGAGACAGGGTGCTTGGCAATGGCGGAGACGCAGGAACAGAGGCTTGCGGAAATCGAGCGGCGGATCGCCGCCGTCGAGGAGCCGCACGGCCTGATGCGGTTCATCGAGGAGAATGCCGACCTCGCGGCCGCGCCAGGCGAAATCGGCGTCCGCTACGCGGCGGCCCGCGGCATCGTGCTCAACCGCACCGGGCTCCCGGGCTCGGCGCGGGTGGAACTGCAAAAGGCGCGCGACAAGGCCGAGGCGGAGGGGGTTGCCGCGCTGATGTCGGGCATCTCGCGCGAGATCGCGCGGGTCCACGTCTGGCGCGGGGAGACCACCTCGGCGGCGCTGGAACTGCTCCGCTCGCTGGTCGAAGCCGACGCCGCCGGCAAGCGCGGCGACGTCGCCGCTTCGGTCGCCGAGTACGGACGGCTCAACCTCGAGACCGGGCGCTACGAGGCGGCCCTCCGCGTCTTCGACCGCCTGCTCGACCCGGCGCGCGGCCTGACCGAGCATCTGAGCCCCCGCGAACGCTCACGCCTGCCGCTCAACCGGCGCGAGGCGATGATCGGCCTCGCCGACTACGAGGGCGCCCTCGGCGGCATCGATGAGGTCATCGCCGCCACCCCGGCCGAATTCCGCCGCGACCATTTCGTCCTCCGGCTGATCAAGGCGCGGAGCCTAGGCGCGCTCGGCCGCAACGAGGAGGCGACCGCGGCGCTCGCCGAGGCGCAGAAGTGGATGGCGGCCGATCCCCTGTCCTACGAGGTCAACGAGAAGAACCTGGTCGAGGGGTTCCTCAGCCGCAAGACCGATCCCGAGGACGCGGTCGACGCGCTCGAGAATGCGCTGGAGCGGTTCGTCGACGACGATCTGCCGAGGCACGAGTTCGACGCCCGCATCCTGCTCGCCGGCACCCTCGCCGAGCTCGGGCAGCGCGACAAGGCGGAGCGCTGCGTGATCGAGGCGCTGCAGCGCGCCGAGGCACGGCAGCTCCCGGCGATGGCCGACGCGGTCCGGGCCGCGGCGCTCACCTTCTGGCAGGATGAAATGATCGCCGAGCTCGCCCCGGGCGACCGCGTCGGCGTCCGTGACAGCGAAGCGGCGCGGTTCCTGATCCTCGGCGCCCTCGGTACCGGCGGCTTCGGCGCCGTGCAGCGGGCGATCGACCTTGCCACCGGCGCCGAGGTGGCGATCAAGAAGCTCAAGCGCCGCCCCGATGCGACGCCCGAGATGATGCGAATCGCCATCAACACCGTGCGCAACGAGGTGCACGCCGCGGCGCGTCATTCGAGCCGGTTCGTCGCCCGCACCCGCTACCTCCACATCGACGAGGACGGCGGGATCACCCTGGTCCAGGATTTCGTCGACGGGCCGACATTGCGCGCGGCCCTCAAGGAAGGGTCGCTGACGCTCGGCCGCCGCCTCGCCATCGCCGCGACGGTCGCCCGCGCCGTCGCCAAGCTCCACCAAGGCGGCATCGCCCACCGCGACCTCAAGCCCGACAACATCATCCTCCGCCACGGACGCCAGCCGGTGCTGATCGACCTCGGTCTCGCGCGCCTCAAGGGCATGGTCGACACCGCCGCAGGGCTCGCGACGGAGTCCTATGCTCCCCGCGAGCAGAAGGAGGGACGGAGCGAAGAGCGCTGGCTGGGCCGGGAAGACGTCTACGCGCTCGGCAAGATCATCGCCGAGATGACCGGCGACGCGTCGCCCGAGGCGAAGCCTCGAGGCGGCCTGTTCGGCTTCGGGCGAAAGAACGTGGAGGAGGAAGGGTCGCTGGCCGACATCGTGGCGCGGATGACGGTCGAGGACGTGGCGAAACGCGAGGTCGATCTCATCGCCGCGGCGGCGGCCCTCGAGGCGGCGAGTGTCGCGGCCGAGAGGGAGAAGGGGTAGGACAACCCCCGGTATTGCCCTCGCTGCCGCGCCTATCCCCCCGTCCCGAGCGCAGCCGACGGTTCGCCGGCCGGCGGATCGGCGCGGAAGACGTAGAGGGTGTATTGCTCCGACGGGTTCTTGGCGAGACCGAGGACCCGGACGCGGACGCTGTTCTTGCCGGTCACCTCGGCGTCCGCGCTCGCAAAAGACGCGGCGCCCCCGTCGGCGACCGGCGTCTCGCCGTCGCGGTAGACGATGAGCGAGATGGGCGAGCCCTCGCTGCCGTAGACCAGGAACGCGTAGTGACCATCCTTCTCTATCGGCACCTGATGGTCGATGAAGCGCTGGAAGCCGTTGTCCTCGACATCGCTGCCGGTAAGCGAGCCGTCGAACGTGGCAACCTCGACGACGTTGCTGCCGCCGGTCTTGCCGGCCAGGTGCTCCTTGGTGTCCTCGATTACGCTGTTGCGATGGTTGTCGAAGCGCTCGGCGACCGCGGCCCAGCGCACGGCTTCCTCGTCGAGGCTGAAGGTGGAGGTTTCGCCGAGGAGCGGGGCGAGCAGATCGATGCGCTGGGCGAAATTCCGCATCACCGCATTGGAGGCGATGCCCTCGGTGGTCTCGACCACGTGCCCGCCGGAGAGGATGGCCACCACCTCGCCCTTGCCGTTGATGATCGGACTGCCGCTCGCGCCCTTGAAGGTGGGGAGGCTGTGCTGGACGAGATAGGCGTGGCGGGGATCGGTGCCGAACATGAAGAAGTCGGTGACCGAGGTGATGCGGCCGTATTGAACCGTTGGCGTCGGCTTCAACTGCGCCGAACCCTGCTCCGCGGTTCCGCCGATGGGATATCCGGCATAGGCGAGGGGCATGCCCGAATCGAGGGCGACAACCTCCGCCTCGGGCGCCCGCGGCAGAATCGGGCCGAGTTCGCCTCCCCGCTCGACCTTCAACAGCGCCACGTCATATCCGGTTCGGCGCGCATCGTTGCCGAGCGCGGCATAGCTCGAGCTGGTGGCCTTGGTGTCGGCGTCGAACTTGGAGAACATCGCGTAGCCGTCATGGACGACGGCGTCGACCACCTTGAAGTCGCCGTCGCCGCCCGGCTCGCTTCCCGGCCGCCGCACGATCAAGTCGCCGCCGGTGCCCTTGAACAGGTTCGCAACATGGGCGTTGGTGGCGAGAATGCCGGGGGCGACCGGCCAGGCCGTGCCCTGGAGCACCTCGCGGCCCTGCCGGTCCACCTGGATGACGGCGTAGGCGGCGGCCTTGAGCTGGTCGATGAAGTCCTGGTCGACCATCTCCTTCTGCACATCCTCGGCGACAGCCGCGACCACGTCGCTCATCGAGGCGAAGCGCTGCTCGGAGAAGACGAAATAGGCGGCGACGCCGGCCACGACCACGACCAGACCGGCCGCGACCGCCGCCTGGATGCGGCGCATGTGCTTCAGCCGCTGGCCCGTCGTCACGTACTTGGGCTGGATCAGCGTTTCTTCGAGCTCGGCAGCCGGGGCGGCGGCCTTGGCGATCTTAGCCGTGACGGTCGGCCCCTGTGCGCCGCCGAAGCGAAGCTTCGCCCCATTCGGGACCGTGTCGTTGGTCTGGGCGGGAGCGCCGTTCACCTCGACGGCCCGTTCGCCGAAAATCTCGAGCCGGTAGTCGCCCGTGGGCTGGCGGATGAGCTGGCAGTGTTTGCGGCCGACGGCACGGTGCTCGGGGCCGAAGACCACGTCGGAGGTGGTCTCACGACCGAAGACGATGGTCTCCTTGCCCGACTCGAACCCGATCGGCGAGCCCCTGGCCCCGCCCTCCGGAGCCGGGCCCGGGCCCTTCCAGATGTTCACTCCGGCGGCGGGTTCGATGGTCAGGCTGAATTCCATGCTGGGCTCTCTGCGGACGTTCGGTTGGCCGGAGACCATAGCACGAAGCGGGCGGCGTTAAGGCAGCTTGCGGGCCAAAAGGTGAGGGAACCCGGCACCGGCCGGGCGCCCCGGAAGGGCGGCGCCCGGCCGCTTTT
>DASSPO010000387.1:0-12579 GCA_035699585.1 Bauldia sp. | reverse complement strand
GCCACGAGCTGCCCGGCGCGGAGTGCGTCGGCGGCGAGCGTCGGCCAGGCGAGGAAGACGCCCTGTCCGGCGATCGCCGCGTCGAGGGCGAGCGAGGCGTCGGTGAAGCTGTGGCCCTGGGCGAGCCTGCCCGCATCGAGGCCGAGCGGGCCGAGCCACATGTCCCAGGTGAGCGTCGTGTTGGCGTCGTGGACGATGGGCACGGCGTAGAGGTCGCGCGGCTCCTTGAGCCTTGCCGCGAGCGCCGGGGCGGCCACCGGGAAGATCTCCTGGGCGAGCAGGAACTCGGCTCTCACCCCCGGCCATTTGCCGTCACCGACGCGGATGGCGAGGTCGACGTCGGAAGCGTCGATGTCGACGAGCGCCACCGAGGCGTCGAGCCGTACCGTCACGTCGGGGTGGCGGCGCGACCAGGAGGCAAGCCGCGGCACCAGCCACTTCGAGGCGAAGACCGGGGCGACCGACAGGGTCAGCACCGCCTCGGCATGCCGGCGGGCAAGCGCGATCGCGGCGTCGAGCGATTGGAAGGCGGTCGACAGCTGCGGGAGGAACGCCCGGCCGAAGGCGGTGGGGACGATTCCGCGGCTCCGCCGCTCGAAAACCGAGCGGCCGAGCTGCGCCTCGCATTTCAGCACCAGTTGGCTTACCGCGCCGACGGAAACGTTGAGTTCCACGGCCGCGCCACGGAGCGATCCAAGCCGCCCCACAGCCTCGACCGCCCTCAATCCATTCAGGCCCACATGCAGGTTCTTCATACAGTTTTTCTATACTTTTCTCGAAGCAAACTCCATTGAAAACAGGCGACTTTAGCGCGAAATCCGCTGCCACATCCAGGCTCGCGGAGGATCGCCATGTTCAAGTTTCTCTTTAGTCGGCGCCGCCGCGCCGAGGCCGCCCGCCGCCTTTTCGAGGAAGCCCGCATCGCCAGCGACCCGCTCGGGCATCCGGCGTTTCGAACGATGAGCGCGGCCGAACTCGCCGACATCCCGTTCCCGCGACCGTCGGAGTCCGACCGGCGCTGACGGCGCCCGCCGCGGCCGGGATTTCGGGCTTGGCCGTGCCGGGAGGCGTCCCGGACGATGATGCGATGGAGGCCGCCGTGATCCCGCCTCAGTGCCCGCCCGCCTGCTTCGCCGCCCATTGATGGTTTTCCTGGGCGAAGGCGGATTCGGCCTCGTCGACCAGCGCGGCAAAGGCATCCTCGCCCTCGGCTTCGCCGACTTGGCCGAGGAAAAGCCCGGTCTGGTAGGCGGCGATGGTATAGGCCGATGCCAGCTCGTTGTACTTGCGCGCCTGCATCCAGCCGAGGATCGAGGAGGCGATCAGGATGAGCGGCTCGATGACGATCTGCTCGAGCTCGTGGTGGAAAACGATCTTGAGGAGGGCGATGACGAAGCCGGCGAGGAGAACCGCGATCGTCGCCGCCACCCACCACGTCCCGGCACGGCGCTTCTCGGCACCTTTCCGTGCATACCAGGAGGCCTGGTCGGCAAGGCGCATTTTTCGGTAGGTCTCCCGCCGCCCTTCGAGGTTCATGCCGCGGATCTCGTCCATCGCCGCGGTGATCGTCTCCCCGCCGATCTCGGCCCCCGCCATGTGGCGGCCGAGATCGCGGCTCTCCTCGATTACCGCGCGGAGATAGCCGCGGAAGGCGGCATGGGCATCGGCACCCTTCCGCTGCTCGCGGAACGGCTCCGCCCGCATCGCATAGCGCCAGGCGTAGGATTTCACCTGCTCGGCGACGCCTCGGCAGAGGCTCCACGCCTGTTCCGGCTTCCGGACCGAGCGGTAGGAGAGGAGGGCAATAGCGACCACGAAGATCACCGCATAGGCGACATGGAGAAGGCTGCCCGGTTCAGGGATGAGCAGGAAGCCGGAAGCGATGATGAGAAGGATGTACTCGCCTGCGACCAGCGCCAGGTAGAGCCGCTGGAATCGGGCGGCGGCCCGGTCGGCCGAGTGGTAGAGGGCGGGAAAGGTGAGTTCCGGCATCGGCGCGGCGACGGCTGGTGAACGGGCGCGCCGACTATATCATGAGGCCCTGCGAGTCGGTCGGGAGGGGAAGCAATGATCCGGGTCGGGATCGGCGGATGGACCTACGAGCCGTGGCGCGGGACCTTCTACCCCGAAGGACTGAAGCACGCGGACGAACTGCGCTACGCCGGCCAACACCTTACCACCATCGAGATCAACGGCACCTTCTATCGCACGCAGTCGGCCGCGAGTTTCGCCAAGTGGCGGGACGAGACGCCAGAGGACTTTGTCTTTTCGGTCAAGGGGCACCGCGCCGTCGTCAACCGCCGGGACCTCGCCGGTTCGGGCGAGGCGATCGACTGGTTTTTCAACAGCGGCATCCTCGAGCTCGGGCCGAAGCTCGGCCCCATCCTCTGGCAGTTCGCGCCCCACAAGAAGTTCGACGCGGACGATTTCGGCGCGTTTCTCGCGCTTCTTCCGAAGGAGAAGGGCGGCCGCCCGATGCGGCACGTCGTGGAAGTTCGCAGTGACACGTTCCTGGTGCCCGCTTTCGTCGACCTCCTCCGCAAGCATGAGGTCGCGGTCGTCTATGCGGATTCCGACAATTACCCGGCGATCGCCGACGTGACGGCGCCCTTCGTTTACATGCGCCTTCAGCGCACCATCGAGTCGGTTCCCACCGGCTACTCACCGGACGATCTCGACCGTTGGGCGGGACGGGCAAAGATCTTCGCCTCGGGCGGCACGCCCGATGACCTTGCGCGCTTCCACAAGAAGCCCGCGGCGAAAAAGAAGCGTGAGGTTTTCGTGTACATGATTGCCGGCGCAAAGGTGCGCGCCCCGGCCGCGGCGATGGCGCTGATTGAGCGTGTCGCCTAACAAGAAAAGGTTCCATCACTTTCGTTTGCCGACTGTTTCCAACCGTTATCCTCGGGCCGCATTCGTGCCGCATTCCGACCGCCACTAGCCCCGGTCGTGTCGTCGTCACCGTCGATGCGACAAAGGTCGGGCCGGGGGGACGCATATCGCCTCCTTCTTGGGGTATGCGGTTCTCGGGACGGGAAGAGAGTAAGAGTGGGGTCTTTGAAAACGCGCGCGAGCGCGCTTGGTATTGCCGCCGTCGTTCTTGCAGCAATGGTCGGCTCGATAGGCCAGGCGGAAGCCGCCAGTCAGTGCGGCAAGGCGTCTTGGTACAAGATGGGAACAAGGACCGCGAACGGGGAGCGTATGAATGCCTCCGCCCTCGCGGCCGCGCACCGGAGCCTGCCCTTCGGCACGCGGGTGCGGGTTGAAAATCTCAGCAACGGAAAGTCGGTGATCGTGCGGATCAATGACCGCGGGCCTTTCGCCGGCGGTCGGGTGATCGACGTAACCCGCGGCGCGGCCGAACAACTCGGCATGATCAAGTCGGGCGTGGTTCCGGTCAAGGTCACCGTGGTCGGCGGCGGTGGCAAGCTCAAGGCCAACTGCTCATGACCGTGTGAGTTGCCGCTCGGCGAGTGAAGTGGGGCGCGACCGAGCGCAGGCGTCCCGGGCGGACCGGTTTTACCGTGATGCCCGGGACGAGCCCCTGGCCATCCGGAACAGGCTCAACCCTGCAACCCGGCCGTACTCCTTGCGGTCGAAGGCGACTTGGCGCGCCTCGCAGGCGCGCTTCTCGTTCTCGAGGAGCCGGCGGATCGACGCCTGCAGCGCGCCGCAGCTCGAAGCGGTGAGGCGCTGGGCCTTGGCGACGAAGCCGTTACCGCACTGAATGTAGATGCTGCGGTGCGCCTCCTCGTGACGGCGCGTGAACGCCACGAAGCTGTTCCATGCCGACCGCGTGCTCGACGACATGGCCGAGGCGCTCCGCGCCTGCGGCAAGGTCATCGTGAACCGGATGTTGAGGGTGACCTTCGCCGCGCGACAGGTCCCTCCCGTCTGCTTCGTCACTGTGCTCAGCGAATAGGTGGGACGGATGTTTGCGATCGCGTCGCCGCGCGAGCCATGGAACGGGTTCGACCGCATGTAGGAAACGAGCGAGGAGGCGGTCGTACCGCCGACGCTGTAGCTCCGCGTCTGGGTCGAGGTGCGTACATCGGCGAACGCCGACGCGCAAAGGTTTCCAGCGACGAAGGCTCCGAGCGCCCAAGGCCCGACCCCCCAGGCCAGTCTCGACAAGTGCGGACTGCGCATTCGCTTCCCCCCGCGCCACGCCCGAGTTCTAGTCTATCCCCGGCGGGGCAAATTGAAAGCGCCTTTGCAGTCTGCGGTGGATCAGCGCTGGACCGATCGGACATCCGTGGCTTCCGCCGGCCCGAGCGACACCCGGTCGAAAGCCGCAGACTTGATCAGTGCCGTCACCGGCAGACCCGGGTGGAGCGCAAGGGCGCGCGCCGCCTCGGTGGTGATGCTCGCCATGAGCAGGTCCCCGGCGGCGTCGAGGTGCACCTCGACCATGGGCGGATCGGCCTCAACGATGCCGGTCACCGTCGCGGCCAGGCGGTTGCGGATCGACAGGCGGCCGGGATCGCCGACCGCGATGGCGACATCGCGGGCACGTATGCGGAGGCGTACGTCCGCGCCGATCGCCGCATCGAGCAGTGGGTGGAAGAAGGTTCCGGAGGGATGGGCGAGAGTGGTGATGCCGGACGAGGGATCATGAGCAGCGACACGCGCATGGATCAGGACACTCCGTGCATCGCGGTCGAGCGCGTCGCCGAGGTCCGTCCGCGGCAGGACCGCCTCGATCGGGCCCGAGGCGACGATCCGTCCTCGGGACAAGATCGCGGCCGTGTCGGCCAGGCGTGCGGCCTCGTCGAGATCATGGGTGACGAGGATGATCGGCATTGAGAGAGTCTGCCGCAATTCCGCGAGTTCGACGTAGAGGCGGGCCCTGGTCGGCCGGTCGACGGCGGAGAACGGCTCGTCGAGGAGAAGCACATCCGGCCGGCGGGCGAGGGCGCGGGCGACGGCAACCCTCTGCTGCTGTCCGCCGGAGAGCTGCGCGGGCCGGACATCGTCAAGACCCGCGAGGTGGACTCGAGCAAGCAGCGCGGATGCCTCGCCGCGACGTTGCCTGGCGGGCACGTCTTCCATCGCGGCCATCACGTTTCCGGCGGCGGTGAGATGCGGGAACAGGACGTAGGATTGAAACACCATTCCGATCCGCCGCCGCCGTGCGGGAACATTGACGTGGTTCATGGAGTCGAACCACACCGTATCGCCGGAGCTGATCCGGCCTTCGACTGGACGGTAGTGGCCGGCAATGGCGCGGAGGGTCGTCGTCTTGCCGGAGCCGGATGGGCCGATGAGGGCGAGGAGCTCCCCCGGGGCCACCGCGAATGCGACATCGAGGGGAATCGGGCCGGGCTGGCGAAGCGCAACGGAGAGTCCCTTGACGCGATCCTCCGTCATGACCGTCGCCCGATGCGACGAGACAGCGCGAAAGTGACCGCAATGGTGAGAAGCGAAATCGTCAGGAGTATCGCTGACATGCGAGCGGCGGCGCCATCGTCGAAAGCCTGGACGCGGTCGTAGATGGCAATGGCGATCGTCCGGGTTTCGCCCGGGATGTTCCCGCCGACCATCAGCACCACGCCGAACTCACCGAGGGTATGGGCGAAGGTCAGCACCGCACCGGTCAGAATTCCCGGCCAGGCCAGCGGGAGCTCGATTCGGGCGAAGGCCCGCCACCATGACATGCCGCAGCTCGCTGCGGCCTCGCGGAGTTCAGGCGCAATCGCCTCGAAGGCCCGCTGTGACGGCTGCACGGCGAACGGCAGATTGACGATGACCGAAGCGACCAGAAGTCCCTCGAAGGAGAACGCGAGCCCGCCCCCAAAGAGCGCCCGCCACGTTTCGCCAATCCACGAACCTGCGCCGAGGCTCACGAGCAAGTAGAAACCGACGACGGTTGGCGGCAGCACGAGCGGCAGCGTCACCGCCGCCTCGACCAGACCTCGGCCCCGTTTGGGCGTGATGGCGATCCATCGGCTGAGTGCCACCGCAATGGGCACGAGGATGACGACTGTGAACAGCCCCAGTCGGACGGAGAGCCAGAGCGCCTGCCAATCCAAGGGCGGCTCACATCGCTTCGCCGGGAAGGACGAAACCGTAGCGACGCATGATCGTCCGGGCCGGTTTGGTCTGCATGAAGTCGAAGAACATCGCGGCGATCCTGCCATGTCCGCGGAGCAACGCCATGCGCTGACGGAGCGGTGCGTGCCACGCCTCGGGGATGAGGGCTGATTCACCGAGCGCCGCGATGTCGGGCGCGAGCGCCAGTGAATAGGCGATGATGCCGCCCTGAGCGTCGCCGGCGGCAGCGAAATGCGCAGCTTGCGAAACGTTCTCGCCAAGCACGAGCTTCGGCGCGAGGTCCTCCCAAAGCCCTTGATGCCGGAGCACCTCCTCGGCACGACGGCCATAAGGCGCGTGCTCCGGGTTGGCGATGGCGAAACGTGTTATGTGGCCTTCGGCGAGAGCGGCCTTGAGGCCGGCGAGCGTGCCGTCGGCCTCGAGCGGCGAGCCATGCGGCACGAACAAGGCCAGTCTTCCCACCGCGTAGAGCGCCCCTTCATCGACCGCCAGCCCGTCCTTCGCGAGATCGAGAACGAATTGTTCGTCGGCCGACAGATACAATTCGAACGGTGCTCCTTCCCTGATCTGCCGGTAGAGGTTCCCCGACGAGCCGAAGGTGAGTCGCACTTCCTGCCCGGTTTCGGCCATGAACGCCGCCGCCACCTCGGCGAGCGCGAACTGAAGATCGGCGGCCGCAGCAATGACGGGCGTGCCGTCCGCGCCGGCATCGTCGCCGGCAAGACCCAAGGCAAGCCCCGCGGCGGCGAGCAGGACGATTCGGCGGGTGAGCGGGCGCATCGAATGACTCGATATGTCTCGCCGGGAATATCGACAGGATATGTTCATCACGGACAGGTCAAGAAATCAACCGGCGGAGGCGACTAGGAGGCGCTTCGGGCGAGGTGCTTGCGGAGATCGCGGATCCCGGCTTCGATCGCGGCCTCCGCATCGGCTTCCATCTGGCGGTAACGGGCAAGCACATGGGCGCCGAGCTCCGTCAGCCGGGCGCCGCCGCCGCCGCCGGAACCCCCCTTCTCGGTCTCGACCAGCGGCGTTCGGAATGAGGCGTTCATTTCCTGGACCAGGCTCCAGCAGCGCTTGTAGCTCATGCCGAACTTCCGTGCCGCCTCCGTCAGTGAGCGCGTGTCGCGGATCGCCTCGAGGAGGTCGGCCTTGCCCGGCCCGAGCGCGACACCGGGCCGGAGCACGATGCGAAATCGGAGGCCTTCCGTAAGGTTCGCGAACTGCGCCATCGCACCTCCTCCCTCGCCCTATCCGGCGATGCTACGCCGGGAGGCTGCGGCCGTCATCAGCGGGCGACGGCACGGATCGAGTCGCGTTCGATCAAGGGGCACTCGAGCTTGGTGACGGCATGCTTGCCGTTGGTAACCGGGGCGAGGGCGCGCTCGATCGCCCAACGTCCCATCTCGCGATGCGGGAGGACCAGGGTGGTGAGCTGTGGCGAGAGGTGCCGCGCCACCTCCTCATCGTCATAGCCGATCACCGACACGTCATCGGGGATCGACAGGCCGCGTTCCTTGAGCGCCTCGTAGCAGCCCACCGCCATGCGGTCGTTGGAACAGAAGATCGCCGTTGGCGGATTCCTGAGCTTCATCAGGGCATGCGTGTGTTCGTAGCCGGCGCTGGTCTGCCAGTTTCCCTCGCGGACCAGTGCCGGATCGTAGGCGATATCGGCGGTGGCAAGCGCCTGCCGGTAGCCGCGGAGTCGGTCGCGGGCCGCGTCCATCCACATTTCGCCGGTGATGATCGCGATGCGGCGATGGCCGGCGCGGACCAGCGCCTCGGTGGCGCGATGCCCGCCCGCGACCTCGCCCGGGCAGACGCTGGGAAAGTGCCGGTCGTCGGAATAGCAGTTGAGGAGCACGACCGGTACGCGCGCCTTGTAGAGCTGGGCCGGAACGTCGACCTTGCGGGTCATGATGGTGGCATAGATCAGCGCATCGACCCCGTTGCGGAGCAGCGCCTCGATGGTCGCCGGCTCCATCTCGGCGTCGTTGAGCGTCTGGGCGATGGTCACGACATGCCCCGTCGTCCAAGCCATCTCGCGCGCCCCGTCAATCGAGACCACGGCCTCGGGGCTGGTGGCAATCCGGTCGAAAACCACGGCGATCTGACGTGGCCGGTCGGAGAGCGCCGCGTGGCCGGGGACGATCTCGTAACCGAGCTGCTCGGCGACCTTGATCACGCGCTCGCGAGTCGCCTTCGAGATGCGGATGCCGGGGGTGTTGTTGAGGACGACCGAGACCGTCGATTGCGAGCAGGCGGCAAGCCGGGCGACGTCGGTCATGGTCACCCGCTTGCCGGCGCCGCGGTTCGCGCTTCGCCGCCCGGGCGCCGACTGCCCGCGTTCGCGCCGCCCGCCGGCGGTTCTCTCCATATTCCTATCCTGGCTCCGGATTGGTTTCGCGACTAATAGCGCTCGATATTATTAGCTGTCCAGCCCGCCCGATGCCGCGGGCCGCGCAGAAAGGCGACAATAACCGCGCCGCTTGCGTGGGTTTGGCGCCTGCTACCGCCCCTGGCGAAAAACCCTGACGCGATCGAACAGAACCGCAATGATGATGAACGAGCCGATAAATGTCCCTTGCCAGAAGGGATTGATGCCAAGCAGCGTCAGGCTGTTCCGGATCATTTCGATGAGCACTGCGCCGACCACCGCACCAAACGCCGTGCCGGTACCTCCGGCAAGGTTTGCGCCGCCGATGACGACGGCCGCGATCACTACGAGTTCGATCCCGGCGCCCATGCCCGTGGTAATGGTGCCGAGCCAGCCCACCTGCAGGATGCCGGCGATTCCGGCCATCAGCGCCGAGAGCATATAGACGCTGATCTTGATGCGGCGGACCGGGACGCCGGTCAGCGTCGCGGCATGCTCGTTGCCGCCGATCGCGAAGATATGTCGGCCCCACTTCGTCCAGCGAAAGGCGAAGCCGAAGGCCAGCGCCAGGATGGCGAGGAAGATTGCCGGGTTGGGGATGTTGATGGATTCGGACAGACCGAGGAACAACGCGCCGAGCCCCGTCTCAGGGCCCACGGCGTCGGCGAAGGCGCGGAACCAGCCGGCGGTCGAGCCGCCGCCGATCGACACGAGCTTCGCATGGTCGACACCGAACTGGTACACCATCTGGTTGCCCGAAAGCACCATCGCGAGGCTGCGGGCGATCGACATCATCCCCAGGGTGACGACGAAAGCCGGCATGCCGACATAGGCAATGAGAGCGCCGTTGGCCAAGCCGCAGAGAAGCGCGGCGCCGATCGCCGTCGGGAGAGCGATCCAGATCGCGTAGTCCCAAGACATCATCATGCCGCAGACCATGCCGGTCAGCGCCAGGATCGAGCCGACCGAAAGGTCGATGCCGCCGGTGATGATCACCGCGGTCATGCCGAGCGCGATGACGCCGACAAAGGCGCAGTTCCGCGCGACGTTGAAGAGGTTGTTGCCGGTGAAGAAGGCGTCGCTGGCAAAGGTCAGGTAGAGGAAGGCGATGACGGCTGCGATGAAGACCCAGAAGGTCTGGTGGGTCATCAGCCGCCCGATCGATCCATAGGTCTGGCGGTTGATCGAATCGTCGAGAGCGATAATGCCCGACTGTCCGCCTTGCGTGGTCTCGGCCATGGGATCAGGCCCTCTCGATGGCGCCGGTGATCAGTCCGGTCACCTCTTCCGGAGAACTCGCGGCGATGAGCTTGTCGGCAACCTTGTTGCCGCGACGGAGCACGACGATGCGGTCGGCGACGGAGAAGACGTCCGGCATGCGGTGGCTGATGAGGATGACGGCGATGCCGCGGTCGCGGAGGTGGCGGATGAGGTTGAGGACTTCGGCCACCTGCCGAACCGAAATGGCCGCCGTCGGCTCGTCCATCAGCACGAGCTTGGCTTCCGACAGCATGGTACGCGCGATCGCCACGGCTTGCCTCTGGCCGCCGGACATCTGCTTCACGTAGTCGCGCGGGCGTGTCTCGGACTTCAGTTCCCGGAACAGCTCGCCGGCGCGCCGGTACATCGACTGGTAATCGAGGATCCGGAAGGGGCCCACCCCTTTCCTGAGCTCGCGTCCGAGAAAGACATTGGCGGCGGCTGTCAGGTTATCGCAAAGCGCAAGGTCCTGATAGACGATCTCGATGCCGTGCTGCCGCGCGTCGATCGGCTTGTGCAGGACTATCTGCCGGCCGTCCATGCGCATCGTGCCGTTGGTCGGCGGGAAGTTGCCGGCGATGATCTTCACCAGGGTCGACTTTCCCGCGCCATTGTCCCCCATGAGGCCGATGACCTGGCCGGGCTCGATCGCGAGCGAGACGTCGTTTAGCGCGTGGATGGCCCCGAAATACTTCGACACATTGGTCAATTCGAGCAGGGCCATGAAGGTCGGACTTTCCGTTCGGCACAGCGTCTTAGGCTGGTCGCTGGTGGTCATGGCGCTCCTCGTGGGAGCGCGCTAATGCATTAGCCCAACAGTTTTGCGGGCGTCAATCAACAGCCCAGTGAATGTCTGACGATTGGATGTTCCCGTCCACAGCCGAGTTCCTCTGCGGGCGTTCTCGACGCAGGTCCACAACCTCGCTCCCAGCCGAGTTGGACACGTAGCGTGGCCACAATAACGGCGTGACCGCCGCGAACTTGGCTGGTGGCGATCTGCCGTCAAGGCGACTTATCGGGACGAGCAATCGTTATTCGTACGACAAAATGTCGTTGACGAACGATCATCATCGATATTAGTTACCGGCTGGGAGGAAGAGATGCGAGTTCTGGTCACCGGCGCAACCGGAAAGGTGGGCCGGAATCTCATCGCACACCTGATGTCGGACCCCGGTCGGTCGGAGGTGCTGGTCCGCGCGCTCTGCCACAACCGGCTGATCGAGGCGAGCGGCCGCATAGAGGTGGTGAAGGGGACGATCGCCAGCCGCGCGACGGTCCACACCGCGATGGCCGACGTCACCCATGTCGTCCATCTCGCGACGTGCAAGGAGACCCCCGACGACGTCATGGACGTGGCGGTCAAAGGGCTTTTCTGGCTGCTCGAGGAGTTCCGTACCAGTGCCACCGCCCGGCAATTCATCCTGATCGGCGGGGACGCCGGCGTCGGGCATTTCTTCTACCGCCATGAGGGCCCGGTGACCGAGGCCACGCCGCACCGGGCCTATCCCGGATGCTATGCGCTGTCGAAGGTGCTGGAGGAGGTGATGCTCGAGCAGTTCGGCATCCAGTACGGCATCAACCACTGCTGCCTGCGCGCGCCGTGGATCATGGAAAAGGATGATTTCCGCTACTCGCTTTCCTTCGGCGATGATGTCTTCGGCGGCCCGGACTGGAAGACCCTGGTCCCGGAGGCTGACGCGCGCCGCTATCATCAGAACGGCACGGTGCCGCTTTTGCGCGACGCGGACGGCCGCCCGCTCAAGCGCAACTTCGTCCACGTCGACGACCTCTGCTCCGCGATCCTGAAGGCACTCGACAACCCGCGTGCCGAGCGCCAGCTCTTCAACATCTCGATGGACCGTCCGGTCGACTACGGCGAGGTTGCCGCTTACCTCAAGCGGACGCGCGGCCTCGATTCGATCGACATACCGAGCCAGTACCACTCGACCTGGTTGGACAACTCCAAGGCAAGGTTCGAGCTCGACTGGCAGCCTGAATACGACCTCGAGAGATTGATCGACTCGGCCTGGACCTATGAACGGTCGCCCGACGACCCGCGTACGGTCTGGTACCCGGGGTGAAAGAACCTGCCGGGTTCAGCCGGCATGCAACTGGGAGGAAGGCATGAAGAGAGCATTGCTGTTGATCGCCGCCGCGGCCTTTGCCGCCGCCGCCGGGCCGGCTATGGCCCAGAAGAAGACCCTCGCCGTCGTGGTGAAGGGGCTCGACAACCCGTTCTTCACGGTGCTTGGCAACGGCTGCGCCAAGTGGAACGAGGAGAATCCGGACTCGGAGTACGAGTGCCTTTATACCGGCCCGGCGCTGTCGTCGGACGAGGCAGGTGAGGTTCAACTCGTCGAAGACCTGATCAATCGTTCGGACGTTGCCGGCATCGCCATCTCGCCGTCGAACGCGCCCGCCATGGCCAACATGCTGCGGGCCAAGGCGCCGAAGATTCCGATCATGACCATCGACGCCGACCTCGAGGAGAAGGACCGCGACCTGCGGCTCACCTATCTCGGCACCGAGAACTACCAGATGGGTGTCAAGATGGCCGAACACCTCAAGAAGCTGAAGCCCGAAGGCGGCACCGTTTGCCTGCAGCTCGGCAACGTCGCGGCCAACAACATCAACGAGCGTGCCGCTGGCTTCCGAGACACGATCGCCGGGGGGAAGGGCACCGAGAAGCTGACCGGCCAGGGTGGCTGGACCGAGATCGACGGTTGCCCGCTCTACACCAACGACGATATCGCCACCGCCAACCAGCAGATGGCCGACACCTTCACCGCAAATCCCGACCTGGACGCTTTCATCCTGGTCGGTGGTTGGGCCCAGTTCGGTCCCGAGGCCTATGCGGCGAACTTGAGCCAGGTGAAACCGAAGCT
>DASSPO010000386.1:0-2019 GCA_035699585.1 Bauldia sp. | reverse complement strand
GGCGCTCAAGGTCAAGGACATCGACCGCTCGCTTGACTTCTACGTCAACCGAATGGGCTTCCCCGAGATGTTCCGGCTAAATCGCGACGGAAAGCTCTGGATCGTCTACCTCCGCATCACCGACGACCAGTATCTTGAGCTGTTCCCGGACGGCGTCGGTGACCGCGCCGCGGGCCGCGATGCCACGGGAGTCAACCACTTCTGCCTCGGCGTCGACGACATCGACCTGGTGATCGACGGGCTGAGGAAGGCGGGCATCCCCCTCACAGCCGAAAAGAAGATGGGCGCCGACTACAATTTCCAGGCCTGGATCGAGGATCCGGACGGCAACCGCATCGAGCTGATGCAGATCATGCCCAAGGCGATGCAGCTCGACGCGATCAAGTCGATGAAGGCGGGCGGCCACAAGGTGCCGGTCTACCAGGTCTGAGCGCGACGTCTCCGGCATGCGCGTCACCGGCCTCAAGGTCTTCATAGCCAACGCCTCGCGGACCAATTTCGTCTTCGTCAAGGTCTATACCGACGAAGGCATCGACGGCGTCGGCGAGGCGACCCTCGAATGGCGGGCGAAGACCGTGGCGGCGGCGGTGGAGGAGCTCGAGCGGGCAATCGTCGGCCTCAACCCATTCGAGACCGAACGCATCGTCGAGCGCTTCCACCGCGATTCCTACTGGCGGACCGGCGCGATCTTCCGGAGCGCGCTCGGCGCAGTCGAGGCCGCGCTCCTCGATATCAAGGGCAAGGCGCTCGGCGTTCCGGTCTACGAGCTCCTCGGCGGCAGGCAGCGCGACCGAGTGAAGTGCTATGCCAATCACTGGTTCTTCGGCGCAAACACGCCGGAAGACTTCGCGGCCCGGGCGAAACGCGCGGTGAAGATGGGTTACCGGGCGCTCAAGTGGGATCCCTTCGGCGACGCATGGCTAGAGATGGACCGGCCGGCGCGGCGACGCACCGTCGCCGAGGTCGAGGCGGTGCGCGACGCGGTTGGGCCGGACGTCGAGCTGATGCTCGACGTCCACGGCAGGCTCAACGTGCCGACGGCGATCGCCATGTGCCGCGAGCTGGAGCCATACGATCTCGCCTGGATCGAGGAGCCGACGCCGCCGGAAAGCATCGATGCGCTCGCCGAGGTGCGGGCGCGGAGTCGCGTCCCGATCGCGGCTGGCGAACGCTGGTTCGAGCCGGAACGCTTCCTCGAGGCGATCGAGAAACGCGCCGCCGACATACTGCAACCCGACGTCTGCCATCTCGGCGGACTGTTCGAGACGAAGAAGGTGGCGGGCCTTGCCCACATGCGCTTCCTGCCGATCGCGCCGCACAATCCGACGGGCCCGGTGATGAACGCGATGACGCTGCACCTCGCGGCGGCAATTCCCAACTTCTCGATTTTCGAGACGGTTTCGATCGACGTGCCGTGGCGGAAGGAACTGGTGGCGGAGTCGCTCGCCTTCGACGGCGGCGACATCGTCGTTCCCGATACGCCGGGGCTCGGCGTCACCTTGAACGAGGAGGCCTGCGCGCGCTTCCCCTACGAGCCCTACGACCTGCCGATCTTCACCGGCGAAATGAACACGCGCGGCGTCGCCGACGGCGCACCCGTCGTTGCCTCCCGTTCCGACGGGCCCTCGCGACGCCGCGCGTCCCGCCCACCCCGCAAGAAGAATTGACTCGCCGGGCACAATCCCGCATTGTCATATGTGAAACACTATCGGTTCATATTTGAACCAAAGGCGGCGACTGCAGGCTTCGAAAGAGCGGCGGACGAGGAGGACGGGTTGAAGATGCCTGGTGACTCCCATCCTCGGGCCAGCGCAGAAACGGCAAGGCGCGGGGAGCCCGCGCCGTACGGGAGCGGGAGATGCGGGTCGGCCTGACTCTTGCCGGGCAGATGGTCAGCGAAGACGGCGCGCGCTTCGCGGCGCAGCTCGGCGTGAACGACGTCGTCGTCCACCTCACCGACTACGCCAGAGGCGGAGACCAAAGCGCCTATCTCAACGGTGAAGCGGCTGGGCCGGCCTA
>DASSPO010000385.1:0-5760 GCA_035699585.1 Bauldia sp. | reverse complement strand
CGCTTCGTCAGATCACGAGAAAATTGCCGGCTCCGAAGTCGAGGAGATCGACCGGGAGCACGGCGAACTGCACCTGCTCCTTTTCGCCCGTCCCGTCGGCGTCGTGGTAGAGGGCGCCGGTTGCGGCATCGTAGACGATACGGTCGTCGGCATCGGCCGCCTCGGCGCCGGTCGTGAACTGGTCGGAAGCGAGGGCGCCCGGGGTGAGGCCGGCGAAGGCCTTGGCGGCGAGTTCGATCCTTTCGCCGGTCTGGAGCTTGACGATGGTGTCGATGCCGGTCGACGGATCGTCCCTGAAAACGTAGGTGTCCTTGCCGCCGCCGCCATCGAGAAAGTCGGCGCCGGCCCTTCCGTCGAGGCGGTCCTTGCCCGATTGGCCGAGGAGGGAGTCGATCCCGCTCCGGCCCGAGATCACGTCGTCGCCGCCGCGCCCGGTGAGACGGTCGTCTCCGGTCGATCCCTTGATGATGTCGTCGTTCTCGAGAAGGAGGCCGGTTGCCGTCGCGGCATTGCCCTCGACGATGCTGCGGAACTTAACCTCTGTCCCCGTGAGCTTGTAGAGCAGGACGTCGGCGACGAAGACCGTGAGGCCGGTCACGGTTCCGGTCGGCTTCGGACGGCCGAAGAAGTACTCGAAGTTTTCGCCCGCGACGATCAGCCGGGTGTCGTCGAGGGTGGCGGTGAAGCCGTCCGGCTCGCGGTTGTTGAAGGAGGCGATGCTCGGGCTGTAGAGCGGCGAGAGCCCGGGGAGGGCGGTGGTGTCGATCGGCTGCTTTGCGACGAGCTTGGCCATGGGCTCCATCCCCGCGTTCTCGTCGGAGCGCCCCCGGCAGAGGGGTGGCCCCGCGAGCCTCCATTCGCGGCCGGCCCCTGACCGGTCCGCGATGGTCACATCCGGCGAATCGTCGCCCTCGCCGCCAACGTGGCCATTCCGGAATTGAGCGGACGCGGCGCCATTTTGTCCAGCGAAACCTCGCGCTCACGTTGCGCTCCAGCCTTTGGATGAGAGCCCCTTGCGCCGAGCCGCCACTCAAACGCGGGCCGTCGCCCGCCCCTTGTTGGCGCCCTGGGGCGACCCGTCTGAAGAATAATCGTTCGGAAAGGTGCCTCTCCGCGCCGAGGCCCGCAAGATTCTTCCAGCCTAACCGCGCTTTGAAGAAGGGATTTGCCTTCCTTAACGGAAATTCACGATTGACAATCTCTACTGAGCCTGTCGAGATATAGGGGTATCAACAACGGGAGTGGATCCAAATGCGAGTCTCCGTTACCCGCCGATACGATCGCCTGCGACGGACCATCGGCATCATCGCCATCGCGGCTGCCTTCGGCACCGTGCTGTCGGTCACCGCCTTTGCCGACACGACCATCCTCAACGTCTCCTACGATCCCACCCGCGAGCTTTACAGGGAATACGACGCCGCTTTCGCCGCCTATTGGCAGGAGAAGACCGGCGAAGCGGTCACCATCGAGCAGTCGCACGGTGGCTCCGGCGCCCAGGCGCGCGCCGTGATCGATGGGCTCAAGGCCGACGTGGTGACGCTGGCGCTGGAGGGCGACATCAACAAGATCGCCGACGCCGGCCTGATCGCCAAGGATTGGCGGACGCGCCTCGATCACAATTCCGCCCCCTATACCTCGACCATCGTCTTCCTCGTCCGCAAGGGTAACCCCAAGGGCATCAAGGACTGGGGCGACCTCGTCAGGGATGGCGTCGAGGTGATCACGCCGAACCCGAAGACCTCGGGCGGCGCCCGCTGGAATTTCCTCGCCGCCTGGGACTGGGCCAACACGCGGTTCGGCGGCGACGAGCAGAAGAACATCCAATTCGTGACCGAGCTCTACGGTCACGTGCCGGTCCTCGACACCGGAGCCCGCGGCTCGACCACCACCTTCGTCCAGCGCGGCATCGGCGATGTCCTGCTCGCCTGGGAGAACGAGGCGTTCCTGGCCATCGAGGAGCTCGGGCCCGACCAGTTCGACATCGTCGTGCCGCCGACCTCGATCAAGGCGGAGCCGCCGGTGGCGCTGGTCGACAGGAACGTCGACGAAAACGGCACGCGGGAAGTCGCGCAGGCCTATCTCGACTATCTCTACAGCGACGAGGGTCAGAAGATCATCGCGCGGCACTTCTACCGGCCCGCCAACCCGGCGGCCGCCGATCCCGAGGACTTGAATCGCTTCCCCGAGATAAAGCTCGTCTCGATCGACGACCCGGTCTTCGGCGGATGGGCCAAGGTGCAGCCGAAGTTCTTCGACGACGGCGGCATCTTCGACAAGATCTATCAGCCGACCAACTAGGCAGACCAGAGATGACGTCCGGTTCGACCTGGACGTTCAGGAAGCCGAGCATCGTCCCGGGCTTCGGGTTGGCGCTCGGCTTCACGCTGACCTGGCTCAGCCTGATCGTCCTCATCCCGCTCGCGGGCCTGGTGCTCAAGACCGCCTCGCTCGGCTGGCCCGAGTTCCTCGCGCTCGCCACCGACCCGCGCACGGTAGCCGCACTGAAGCTCTCCTTCGGGGCCTCGTTCCTCGCGGCGTCGATCAACGCCGTCTTCGGGCTGATCGTCGCCTGGGTGCTCGTCCGCTACGACTTCCCCGGCCGGCGGCTGCTCGATGCGTTCGTCGACCTTCCCTTCGCCTTGCCGACCGCCGTCGCCGGCATCGCGCTCACCGCGCTCTACGCGCCGAACGGCTGGATCGGCGGCCTGCTCGCGCCGCTCGGGATCAAGGTCGCCTACACGCCGGTCGGCATCGTCGTGGCGCTGGTCTTCATCGGCCTGCCGTTCGTCGTGCGCACGCTTCAGCCGGTGATGGAGGAGATCGACGCCGAGGTCGAGGAAGCCGCCGCCACGCTCGGCGCCTCGCGCCTCCGCACGCTCCGCCGCGTGGTGCTGCCGACGCTCACCCCGGCGCTGCTCACCGGGTTCGCGCTGGCGCTTGCCCGGGCGGTCGGGGAGTACGGCTCGGTGATCTTCATCGCCGGCAACATTCCCTTCGTCTCCGAGATCGCGCCGCTTCTCATCGTCGTCAAGCTCACCGAGTTCAACTACCCGGCCGCGACGGCGGTCGCGACCGTGATGCTGCTCATCTCGTTCGTGCTCCTCCTCCTGATCAACCTGATCCAGGCGTGGAGCCGCCGGAGGTTCGGCCATGGCTGATGTCGCCTCGATCGCGATGCCGGTGGGCTGGAGGCCGGCGACCACGGAACGCCGGTGGGTGCGCTTCGCGCTCACCGGGATCGCGGTGACGTTCCTGCTCATCTTCCTGCTGATGCCGCTGATCGTGGTCTTCGTCGAGGCGCTCGCCGACGGGATCGGCGCCTACCTCGACGCGATCACGGAGAAGGACTCGCTCTCGGCGATCCGCCTCACCCTGATCGTCGCGGCGATCTCGGTGCCGGCCAACCTCATCTTCGGCGTCGCCGCGGCCTGGGCGATCGCCAAGTTCGAGTTCAGGGGCAAGTCCTTCCTGATCACGCTGATCGACCTTCCGTTCTCGGTCTCGCCGGTGACCTCGGGCCTGATCTACGTGCTCATCTTCGGCGCCCAGGGCTGGCTCGGACCGTGGCTTCAGGCCAACGACATCCAGATCATCTTCGCGGTGCCGGGGATCGTGCTCGCCACCATCTTCGTCACCTTCCCCTTCGTTGCCCGCGAGCTGATCCCGGTGATGCAGGAGCAGGGGACGCGCGACGAGGAGGCGGCGCTGTCGCTCGGCGCGAGCGGCTGGCGGACGTTCTTCAAGGTGACGCTCCCCAACATCAAGTGGGCGCTCCTCTACGGCGTGCTCCTCTGCAATGCCCGCGCCATGGGCGAGTTCGGCGCGGTGTCGGTGGTCTCCGGCAAGATCCGCGGCCAGACCAACACCATGCCGCTCCATGTCGAGATCCTCTACAACGAGTACATGGGGGTCGCCGCCTTCGCGGTCGCCTCGCTCCTCGCCCTCCTCGCCATGATCACGCTCGCGGCCAAGACCGGCCTCGAATGGCGCTATGCCGACGAGATCGCGGCCCGCCGCCGCCACTAGGGAGAGACCGATGGAAGTCCGAGCCCGTCTCGACGCGACATTCCCGGTGGTGGTCGAGAGCGACGAGCCGCCGCCGAAACCGCCGGCCTGGAGCGTGCCGATCGACGTCAGCGTCGAGCACGTCTCAAAGGATTTCGCCGACACCCCGGCGCTTCACGACGTGTCGCTGAGGATCGAGGCGGGGGAGCTGGTGGCCCTGCTCGGGCCGTCCGGTTCGGGCAAGACGACGCTCTTGCGCGTCCTCGCCGGGCTCGAGTTCCCGTCCGCCGGCCGCGTCCTGTTCGGCGGCGAGGATGCGCTCGGCCTTTCCGTGCAGGAGCGCCATGTCGGCTTCGTCTTCCAGAGCTACGCCCTGTTCAAGGGCATGAAGGTGTTCGACAACATCGCCTTCGGCCTCACCGCGCGTCCGCCGCGGACCCGCCCGTCGCGGGCCAGGATCAGGGACCGCGTGCTCGAGCTCCTCGAGCTCGTGCAGTTGACCGGCCTCGAGAACCGCTACCCGAGCCAGCTTTCCGGCGGCCAGCGCCAGCGCGTGGCGCTCGCCCGCGCGCTCGCCATCGAGCCGCGCATCCTCCTCCTCGACGAGCCGTTCGGCGCGCTCGACGCCAAGGTCCGGCGCGACCTCCGCCGCTGGCTCCGCGAGATCCACGACCGGACCGGCCACACCACCGTGTTCGTCACCCACGACCAGGAGGAGGCGATCGAGCTCGCCGACCGCATCGTCGTATTGAACCGGGGCCGGATCGAGCAGGTGGGCACGCCCGACGAGATCTACGACCTGCCGGCCTCGCCCTTCGTCGCCGGCTTCATCGGCGAATCGAGCGCGCTGCCGGTCAGGGTCGAGGACGGCCGGGTCTTCCTCGACGACCGGCCGATCGACATCGCCGCCACCGGCGCCGACGGCCCGCGCACGCTCGTCTTCCGCCCGCACGACGTGGAGCTCCCCGGGAGCCGGCCCGGCGGCATCGCCGGCCGCATCGTCGCCGAGCGCCGCCACGGCGCGAGCCGCCGCCTCGACATCGAGATCGGCATGCGCCGCCACCGGATCGAGGTCGATGTGCCGGCGAGCCACCCGCGCGCGGCCAAGGGCGACCGGATCGCCGTCCTCCCCACGCGCTGGTGGCTGTTCGACGCCTGAGGCGGGGTTCCCGCCCCCCGGCTCATCGCGCCCGCCGGAACCAGAAGGCGTCCGGGAGCGGCGCCATGCCGATCGCTTCGTAGAAGCCGACCGCCTCCGGCATCGAGGCGAGGAAGAGCGCCACCTCCGGCCCGAGCGCCGCGCGAAGCGCGGCGACGAGCGCGCGGCCGGCGCCGAGCCCTTGCGCCGATTCCGAGACCGCGAGTTCGGAGAGATAGCAGCACCAGGAGAAGTCGGTGACCGCCCGCGCCACGCCGACGAGCGGCCGGCCCTCGCGATCGAGCCGCGCGGTCATCACGATATCGGCCTTGGCGAGCATGCGGGCAAGCCGCCCGGGATCGTCCACCGGCCGCGTCGCCCCGAGCCCGGACTCGACCAGGACGCGGCGGAACTCCGCCACGTCGAGGTCCGGCTCGAGGGCGGTGAGGATGCGGGGACGTTCGGGGCGTGGCGCTTCGGTCATGGCGGGAGACTGCACCATCGCTGCGGCGGTGCGAAGGGCGGACACCCGGCCCCGCCTGTCATCCCGGGTCAGAACTGACCCCGTCCGCGCCAAGCACGCCCATCCATGTCGGAACCACCTCGGAGGTGCTGGA
>DASSPO010000384.1:0-6204 GCA_035699585.1 Bauldia sp. | reverse complement strand
CGCTCGCCACCTTCGCCAGATGAAGGACCTCGCCAGGGATGTGACCCTCGAAGATGCGCGGGCGGGGGCGAACCGTTGGCTGCAGATCGGCCTCCACTATGACCGTGTCGAGATGTTCGCCGGTGGACACCCGAAATACCTGGAGTTTTTTGCCAAGCGCGTGGGCGATCGACCGGTCGCGGCCGAGGTGACACCGTCCTACAGTCTGCTGAGCGCCGACAATTTCCGGGAGATTCGGGCCGTTCACCCGCGCGTCAAGGCGGTTTACCTCATGAGGAATCCGATAGACCGCGCCTGGTCGGCACTCCGCCACCGGGAGCGGTCGGGGTTCCGGATCGACAGCCGTTTCAACCGCGCCCTGCGCGCGCCAGGTCTGCGGCTTCGTTCCGACTACGGGCGGACGCTTGAGGCGCTGAGGTCCGCCTTTCCGGCCGAGGACCTCTACGTCGAGTTTTATGAACGCTTGTTCACTGAAACCGCGATCCGGAGGCTTTGCGATTTCCTCGGTATCGCGTATCACCCGGCCCCGTTCGACCGGGTGGTCAACAAGGCGAAAGACAAGGTGATGACCGCCGACCAAAGGCAGCGGCTGGGCCAGCTCTTGCGCCCGGTATACGAATACTGCCATCAGCGGTTCGGAGACCGCCTGCCGGAGCGCTGGCAGGAAGACATGAACTTCATCGCTCAAGGCGCATGAAATGCCCCTGATCAAGGTCGACGGCAAAGAGGTGGAAGTCCCGGCGGAGTTTACGCTCCTCCAGGCCTGCGAGGCTGCCGGCGCCGAAATTCCCCGCTTTTGTTTCCACGAGCGGCTGTCGATAGCCGGCAATTGCCGCATGTGCCTGGTCGAGCTCAAGGGCGCACCGAAGCCGGTCGCCTCCTGCGCCTGGTCGGTGCGCGACTGCAGGCCGGGACCGAACGGCGAGCCACCGGAGGTGATCACCAGGTCCAAGATGGTCCGCCGGGCGCGCGAGGGGGTCATGGAGTTCCTCCTCATCAACCATCCGCTTGACTGCCCGATCTGCGATCAGGGCGGCGAGTGCGACCTCCAGGACCAGGCGATGGCCTACGGCGTCGACGGAAGCCGGTTCAAGGAGAACAAGCGCGCCGTCGAGGACAAGTATATCGGCCCGCTGGTGAAGACGATCATGACGCGCTGCATCCATTGCACGCGCTGCATCCGTTTCGCGGCCGAAGTCGCGGGCGTGCCGGAGCTCGGCGCGACCGGGCGCGGCGAGGACATGGAGATCACCACCTACCTCGAACGGGCGATGACCTCCGAGCTCCAGGGCAATGTGATCGACCTCTGTCCGGTCGGCGCGCTCACCTCGAAGCCCTATGCCTTTCAGGCCCGTCCATGGGAGTTGGTCAAGACCGAGTCGATCGACGCGATGGACGCTGTCGGTTCGGCGATCCGGGTCGACACCCGCGGCCGCGAGGTCATGCGCATCCTGCCCCGGCTGAATGAGGAGGTGAACGAGGAGTGGATTTCCGACAAGACCCGTTTCATCTGGGACGGGCTGAAATCGCAACGCCTCGACCAGCCTTACGTCCGGCGCGGCACGCGGCTTGATCCGGCGACGTGGAGCGAAGCGTTCGCGGCGATCGCCGGGAAGATCGCCGCCACGTCGCCGAAACGTATTGGCGCAATCGCCGGTGACCTTGCGGGCGTCGAGGAGATGTTTGCCCTCAAGCTGCTGATGCAGGCTTTCGGATCGCCGCATCTCGATTGCCGGCAGGATGGTGCCAAGCTCGATCCGAAGCATGGTCGGGCGAGCTATCTCTTCAACCCGGGCATCGCAGGCATCGACCGTGCCGATCTGATCCTGCTCGTCGGAACGAACCCACGCCGCGAGGCGGCGGTGCTCAACGCGCGCATCCGGCGGCGCTGGCGCGAAGGCGGCGTGCGGATCGGCCTGATCGGCGAGCGCGTGGACCTGACATATCCTTTCGACTACCTCGGGGCCGGGCCGGAGTCGCTGGCGCAGCTCGTGGCCGGGGAGGGGGAGTTCGCCAAGGCGCTCGCCGAGGCCAGTCGTCCGCTGGTGATCGTCGGGCAGGGGGCGCTTGCCCGCCCGGATGGCGATGTGGTGCTGTCACTCGCCGCCAAAGTGGCAATCGGCGGAACGCGTGAGGATGGCTGGAACGGCCTTGGCGTGCTCCATACCGCTGCCGCGCGGGTCGGGGGACTGGATCTCGGCTTCGTTCCCGGCGACGGCGGCCACGACGTGATCGGCATGATCGCCGCCGCCGCGGCGAAAGAGATCGACGTCCTGTTCCTCCTCGGCGCCGACGAGATTCCGATGAATGCGCTGAGCGATACGTTCGTCGTCTATATCGGAACCCATGGCGATGCGGGCGCGCACCGCGCCGACGTGATCCTGCCCGGTGCCGCTTATACGGAAAAGTCGGCGATTTACGTCAACACCGAGGGCCGGGTGCAGATGACTGCGCGCGCCGCCTTCCCGCCGGGCGATGCGCGCGAGGATTGGGCGATATTGCGGGCCCTCTCGGACGTTCTTGGCAAGCGGCTTCCCTTCGATTCGCTGCATGAACTCCGCCGGAGGCTTTACGAGGCACATCCGCTTTTCATGCGAGTTGATCACGTTTCACCGACGCCCGCCGACGGGCTCAAGGCGCTCGCGGCGCGTGACGTCAAGCCCTCAAAGGACCCTTTCAAGGCGGCCATTGCGGATTTCTACCTGACCAACCCGATTGCACGAGCCTCGGCGGTGATGGCGGAGTGCTCCGCCCTCCATGCCGGGCGGCTCGCGGTCGCGGCGGAGTGAGGCGTCGATGGCGGACTTCTTCCATGGCTATGTCGTCCCCACGGCCATCGTGGTGGGGCAGAGCCTCCTTCTCATGGTGCTGCTCCTGATCTTCGTCGCGTACCTGCTCTATGCCGACCGGAAGATCTGGGCTGCCGTACAGATGCGCCGCGGACCGAACGTGGTCGGTCCTTGGGGCCTCCTCCAGTCCTTCGCCGATCTGCTCAAGTTCGTGCTGAAGGAGCCCTTGGTGCCCTCAGGCGCGAATAAGGGCGTGTTTCTCCTCGCGCCGCTGGTCACGACGACGCTGGCATTGTCCGCCTGGGCGGTGATTCCGGTCGCGGCGGGCTGGGTCGTCGCCGACATCAATGTCGGCATCCTTTACATCTTCGCGATCTCGTCGCTCGGGGTCTACGGCATCATCATGGCCGGCTGGGCATCGAACTCGAAGTACCCCTTCCTGTCCGCGCTCCGCTCGGCGGCGCAGATGGTGTCCTACGAGGTCTCCATCGGCTTCGTGATCATCACCGTGCTGCTTTGCGTCGGCTCGCTCAACCTCACCGACATCGTCATCGCGCAGTCGCGCGGCCTGGGTACGGAGCTCGGCCTGCCGGCCAGCTTCCTCGACTGGCACTGGCTCGTCCTCCTGCCGATGTTCGTGATCTTCTTCATATCGGCCCTTGCCGAAACCAATCGCCCGCCCTTCGACCTGGTTGAGGCCGAGTCGGAGCTGGTCGCCGGCTTCATGGTCGAGTACTCGTCGACGCCCTATATGATGTTCATGCTCGGCGAGTACGTGGCGATCGTGCTCATGTGCGCGCTGACCACGATTTTGTTTCTCGGCGGCTGGCTGCCGCCGGTGAATGTCGTCCCGTTCACCTGGGTGCCGGGGGTGATCTGGTTCATCCTCAAGGTCACCCTCGTCTTCTTCATGTTCGCCATGGTGAAGGCGTTTGTGCCGCGTTACCGCTTCGACCAGTTGATGCGGCTTGGCTGGAAGGTTTTCCTGCCGATCTCGCTCTTCATGGTGGTGGCGGTCGCTGCGGTCCTCCAGATCACCGGATGGGGAAGCTGATGTCGCTGCGTCTCGACCAGGCTGCCCGCTCTCTCTTTCTCGCCGAGTTCATTCGGGCCTTCTTCCTGTCCATGCGTTACTTTTTCGCGCCGAAGGCCACGATCAACTATCCCTTCGAAAAGGGCCCCGTGTCGCCGCGCTTCCGCGGCGAGCATGCGCTCCGGCGCTATCCTAACGGCGAGGAACGCTGCATTGCCTGCAAGCTCTGCGAGGCGATCTGTCCGGCCCAGGCGATCACGATCGAAGCAGGGCCGCGCCGGAACGATGGGACGCGGCGCACCACCCGCTACGACATCGACATGGTGAAGTGCATCTACTGCGGCTTCTGCCAGGAGGCGTGCCCGGTGGATGCCATCGTCGAGGGACCGAACTTCGAGTTCGCGACCGAGACCCGCGAGGAGCTCTATTACGACAAGGAGAAGCTGCTCGCGAATGGCGACCGGTGGGAGCGTGAGATCGCCAAGAACATCGCAATGGACGCGCCCTACAGATGAGTGCCGGGTTGGGGGGCAAGATGGCATCTCTCCGGGTGTGGACGGGAAGGGGCGGAATCTCTAAAAGACCGGCGCCCGCCGTGCTTCAGGCGAACTGCCGCCCATGATCGTCACCGCCATCTTCTTCTATTTGTTCTCCGCCGTGGCTATTGCCTCGGCGGTCATGGTGATTGGGGCGCGCAACCCGGTTCATTCCGTTCTGTTCCTGATCCTGGCCTTCGTCAATGCGGCCGGCCTGTTCGTCCTCCTGAACGCCGAGTTCCTGGCGATGATCCTCATCGTCGTCTATGTCGGCGCGGTCGCGGTGCTTTTTTTGTTTGTGGTGATGATGCTCGATGTCGACTTCGTCGAGCTCCGCCAGGGATTCCTCAACTACCTGCCCGTTGGCGGGCTGATCGGCGTGGTCCTTCTCGCCGAGCTGCTGATCGTCCTCGGTGGATGGGCGTTTGCCCCCGAGGCGACCGCGGCTCCGCCTGCGCCGGTCCCTGATGTGTCCAACACCGAGGCGCTCGGTCAGATCCTGTACACGCGCTACATCTATTTCTTCCAGGCGGCGGGCATGGTGCTCCTGGTCGCCATGGTCGGCGCGATCGTCCTCACTCTCCGCCACCGGGTCAACGTAAAGCGCCAGTCGATTGCGGAACAGGTCGCGCGGACGCCGGCGACCGCCATCGAGATCCGCAAGGTGGAATCGGGAAAGGGCATCTGATGGCCGTCGGACTTTCCCACTATCTGACCGTTGCCGCGATCCTGTTCACCCTCGGGATCTTCGGCATCTTCATCAACCGCAAGAACGTGATCGTCATTCTGATGTCGGTCGAGCTGATCCTGCTTGCGGTCAACATCAACCTCGTCGCGTTCGCGCATTTCCTCGGCGACCTCGTCGGACAGGTATTCGCACTCCTCGTCCTGACGGTCGCCGCCGCGGAGGCGGCAATCGGTCTCGCCATTCTCGTCGTTTTCTACCGGAACCGCGGCTCGATCGCGGTCGAGGACATCAACATGATGAAGGGCTGAGCGCGGTTTTCATGTACTCGGCTATCGTCTTCCTCCCGCTTATCGGCGCGATCATCGCGGGAATCATCTCGGTCTATGGGGCGTGGCAGCGCACGTCTGGCGGGGAGGAGAAATCCGCGCATCGCGGCCGTCATGGCGGTCGTTCGCACGGTCATGACGCCGAGGACGAACACGAAGAGTCAAACGGCCACGACGAGCACGAGCCCGCAGCAGCCGGATCGCGGGCTGCCGAGGTCGTCACCTCGGGCTTCCTCGTCATCGCCGCGGTGCTTTCCTGGATTGCGTTCCTTACCGTGGGTTTCGGCGACGGCGAGGCCGAGCGCGTCCAGGTCCTCAACTGGTTCTCGTCCGGTACGCTGTCGGTCGACTGGGCATTCCGCATCGACAGCTTGACGGTGGTAATGCTCGTCGTCGTGACGACCGTCTCGTCGCTCGTCCACATCTATTCGATCGGCTACATGGGGCACGACCCATATCGGCCGCGGTTCTTCGCCTATCTGTCGCTGTTCACTTTTGCCATGCTGGCGCTGGTCACGGCGGACAACCTCGTCCAGCTTTTCTTCGGCTGGGAGGGTGTGGGCCTTGCGTCCTATCTGCTCATCGGCTTCTGGTACAAGCGCCCGTCGGCCAACGCGGCCGCGATCAAGGCCTTCATCGTCAACCGCGTCGGAGATTTCGGTTTCGCTCTCGGAATCTTCGCGGTCTTCTTCCTGTTCAACTCCGTCGAGTTCGAGACGATCTTCGCCAATGCCCCGACCCTTGTCGGCAAGACGATCCATTTCCTCTCGTGGGACCTCGACGCGCTGACCGTGGTCTGCCTCCTCTTGTTCATGGGGGCCATGGGCAAGTC
>DASSPO010000383.1:0-5368 GCA_035699585.1 Bauldia sp. | reverse complement strand
GGTAGTAAAGTCCCGTATGACCGGCTCCTGCTTGCGACCGGTGCCGAGCCTGTCCGCCTGTCCATTCCCGGCGCCGACCAGCCACACGTCCTGACGCTCCGCTCTCTCGCCGACTGCCGGGCTATCATCGAACGCGTCAAGGAGACACGCCGGGCGGTTGTGATGGGAGCGAGCTTCATCGGGCTCGAAGTCGCGGCGTCACTTCGTGCTCACGACATCGAGGTCCATGTGGTGGCCCCGGACAAACGGCCGATGGAGCGCATCCTCGGCCCGGAGATGGGCGATTTCATCCGCTCGCTCCATGAGGAGCACGGGGTCGTTTTCCACCTCGAAAATACGGCGAGCGCCATCGATGCCCAACACGTGACGCTGAACAGCGGTGGCACGCTCGAGGCCGATCTCGTCGTCGCCGGCATCGGCGTGCGCCCGCGGACTAGGCTTGCGGAAGATGCCGGACTTGCCGTCGATCGCGGTGTCGTCGTCGATAGCTACCTCGAAACGAGTACGCCGGGGATCTTTGCCGCCGGCGACATTGCCCGCTGGCCCGATCCGCATAGCGGCGAGGCGATCCGCGTCGAGCATTGGGTGGTTGCCGAGCGCCAGGGGCAGACGGCGGCGCTGAACATGCTCGGGTACCAGGAGAAGCACACCGCCGCCCCCTTCTTCTGGAGCCGCCACTATGACCTCCGGATCAACTATGTTGGCCATGCCGAAAAATGGGACGAACTCGATATCGATGGCGACATTGCCGCCAGAGACTGCCGGGTGAGTTTCAAGCGCAGCGGGCGGACGCTCGCGGTCGCGACGATCCGCCGAGACATCGAAAGCCTCGAGGCCGAGGTGACAATCGAGCGGGACACCGTGGTCTAGCGTTCACTTCGTCGGCGTACTGCCCGGTCCGTCTGCCTGGACGAGACGGATGACGCTTGACTTGAAATGCCCTTAGGTATGAGTTTCAGGAGAAATTCGGCGATGAGCTGAAGGACCAACAGGGTCCCAATCAGACGCGGTCCTCCGTGACCAAGCACAACGGCGCCGAAATTCGTCCGCGACCTATGCAACTTTCGATGTCCGCGGACACTCTTCGTCAGTGAAATTGCTCGGGTGAGGGAGGCGTAAGAGACTTCAGATAGGGAGGGTCTCATGAAGCCGAGAACTATGATCGTCGCAGCTATAGGCAGTGCTGGTCTGTTTGGTGTTCTAATCGCTTATGCTGCCGATAACGCTCCGGAGGGGGTCGACGCACAAAACGCGCGCTACGCGCAGACGATGCTCGAAGAAGGCAAGAAGACCTTTCGCTACGACACCTTCGGGAGCGAGGCCTTTTGGGGTGATGCACTCCAATTGCACAAGGCCATCGCAGGCGAGAAGAACGGTGGCGTAGGCCCCGGCGTCTCGCCGAAGACAGCGCTCTCCGTCGGACTGAAAGTGGACGCCGACGCGTTGCCCGACGATTTGAAGGACCAGATCGCGGCAGGCCAGGTCGACCTCGACGATCCGGCGACGACGATCGCCCTTCTCAAGTTGAACGCCGTGGTCGGTGTCACGGCCTTCGCCAACCCCGATGGCAGCGTGAAGTCGATGGGCATTCAGTGCGCGTTCTGCCACTCGACCGTCGACGATTCGTTTGCGCCGGGTATCGGCAAGCGACTCGATGGGTGGCCCAACCGCGACCTCAACGTCGGTGCGATTGTCTCTCTTGCCCCCAATCTCTCGCCATTCACCGAGCTACTCGGCGTCGACGTCGAGACGGTTAAGAAGGTGCTGGCGAGTTGGGGTCCTGGCCGCTACGACGCGGAGCTGAACAAGGATGGGAAGGCCTTTCGCCCTGACGGGAATCAGGCCGGAACGCTGATCCCGCCGGCCTTCGGGCTGGCCGGCGTCAACCTCGCCACATGGACCGGATTTGGATCGGTAACCTACTGGAATGCCTATGTGGGCGTGACCCAAATGCACGGTCTGGGGACGTTCTTCGACCCCCGTTTCGACAACGCGGAACAATATCCGGTTTCGGCGAAGAGCGGCGCGGGAAACACGCGGGACAAGTCGGACTTGGTGACGTCCAAACTGGCCGCGCTGCACTTCTATCAACTCTCGATCCCGGCGCCGAAGGCACCGGCCGGGTCCTATGACGAGGCTGAATTCGAACGCGGCAAGGCGATCTTCAACAGCGTGGGTTGCGCCACCTGCCAAGTGCCGCCGCTCTTCACGGAGCCGGGGCACAATTTGCATACTCCGAAAGAGATGGGTATCGACGCGTTTCAGGCCGATCGTTCGCCGACACGCATGTACCGCACGGCGCCATTGGCAGGGTTGTGGGCGCACCAGACTGGCGGCTTCTTCCACGACGGGCGGTTCGCGACCCTGCTTGACGTAGTCAACCACTACGATGGGCACTTCAATCTGAACTTGACCGACGCTGACAAGAACGATCTGGTCGAGTACCTGAAGGGAATCTGAACGACGGCTTTCGCTTCAACGCGGTGCGCTGCTAACGCTACTTAAGGCGGCTTAGACCAGCGCCGTTCAACCCAACGGGGTGGTCTCAAGGTCGATTTGAGATCCCGCTACTCTGTAGGGAGCGAGTTTCACGGGCTCGAAGTCGCGGCTTCGCTTCGTGCCCGTGGGGTCGATGTCCCGACCCGCACACCGGCGAGGCTATTCGTGTCGAGCATTGGGTGGTCGCTGAGCGACAAGGGCAGATAAATATGCTCGGACGCCGGGAAAGGTACACGGCCGTCCCTTTCTTCTGGACCAGCCACTACGGCCTCCGAATCAACTACATCGGTCACGCCGAGCAATGGGATCAAATCGATATCGACGGAGATATCGGGGGCCGGGACTGGCAACTCGCGTTCCGGCGCGACGGCCGCCACGATCCGCCGAGACACTGAAGGCCTCGAGGCGGAACTCAAGTTCGAGCAGACCAATCCCACATAGTCAGACCTCCACGACTTGCGCTCTGATGTTCGGCGTCGTGCGCGGCGAGCCGCGCGAATCCAACCAGGGCTAGGCGGCTATTCCTTGACAGGCTTGCTGACAGCACCGATATGCATCGTATGTCCATAAAAGCCTGTTCTCAGTGCGATATCGCTCGTCGGGAGATTCCCATCACGGGATCGTAGCCCCGGCTCGAGGCTGCTTGCCCAGAGCCCGGGGCCACAACAGGCGTCCCTCCCATTCACCGACGATCGGGTGAATCGGCCGCAAAAGCGGCAAGCACCATCCCAGCGCTGGACTGAGATGCCACTGCGGCGCGTCCAGCATCCTCAGAGGTTTAGATATGCGTCACGATTCTCGTACACTTTCCGCTCCCGCGATTATCGTGAGTGATCTCGATCAGGAGCGCTTGACCGGCCTTGCAACGGCGGCCTTGAATCGTGTGCCGGAGGTTGCCCAAGAGCTCTTGGGTGAGTTGGCGAGGGCCACCGTGGTAACGGCGGAGAAGCTGCCCCCGGCGGTTGTGCGCATGGGCTCGACAGTGGAGTTCTTGTCGGATGGTGGCGCCAAGGCGCGCGTGACGCTTGTCTACCCCGGTGAGGCCGACATTGCCGAAGGCAGGGTATCTATCCTGACCCCGGTGGGGGCCGCGTTAATTGGGTTATCCGAAGGGCAGACCATCGTGTCCTCTCGGCGGGACGGTCGAGAGCTGCATTTGACTGTTTTATCAGTCGCGCGCGCAGGCGGGTGAGGCCGCCATGCTCGACGAAAAGCTGGAGCCCATTTTCGCGGAGGTTCTTCGCCGCAATCCCGGCGAAGCCGAGTTCCACCAGGCCGTCCGCGAGGTACTCGACAGTCTCGGCGCCGTCGTCGCCAAGCATCCCGACTACCTCGAGGACGCCTTGATTCAACGGATATGCGAGCCGGAACGGCAGATCATCTTTCGTGTGCCGTGGATCGACGATCGGGGCCAGGTCCACATCAACCGCGGCTTCCGCGTCCAGTTCAACTCCGCCCTTGGACCGTTCAAGGGCGGACTGCGTTTTCATCCCACCGTGTATCTTGGTACGGTGAAGTTCCTCGGCTTCGAGCAGGTGCTAAAGAACGCGCTGACGGGCATGCCTATCGGCGGTGGCAAGGGCGGCTCCGACTTCGATCCGAAGGGACGGTCTGATAGCGAGGTCATGCGCTTCTGCCAGTCCTTTATGACCGAGCTCTTTCGGCACCTTGGCGAGTATACCGATGTGCCCGCGGGCGATATCGGCGTCGGCCAGCGTGAAATTGGCTACATGTTCGGTCAGTACAAGCGCATGACCAACCGCTACGAGTCCGGGACGCTGACCGGCAAAGGACTCACTTGGGGCGGCTCGCAGGTCCGCACCGAGGCGACCGGCTACGGGGCGGTCTATTTTGTTGCGCGCATGTTGGAAACGCGCGGTCAGGACCTCGACGGCAAGCGGATAGTGGTTTCCGGTTCTGGCAATGTCGCCTTGCACACGATGGAAAAGGTGACGCAGCTTGGCGGCCGTGTCATCGCATGTTCGGATTCCGCCGGCTACGTCATCGATGAATCCGGTATCGACCTTGCTCTTCTCAAGGAGATCAAGGTCCGGCGGCGCGGCCGCGTCGCAGACTATGCCGAGCTTCGCGGACCGGGCGCGATCTTTGTACCGCAGGGCCGCATTTGGGATGTCCCAACCGATGTGGCGATGCCGTCGGCAACGCAGAACGAGCTGACCGGCCAGGATGCACGAAAGCTCGTGACAAACGGCGTCATCGCGGTCGGAGAGGGGGCGAACATGCCTTGCGCGCCGGAGGCAGTGCGTGTGTTCGTGGAGGCGGGAATTCTCTTTGCGCCAGGCAAGGCGACCAATGCCGGCGGCGTGGCCACGAGCGCGCTGGAGATGCAACAGAACGCGTCCCGTGACTCATGGAGTTTCGAAGCTACCGAAAAGCGGCTGGCGGTAATCATGAACGGCATCCACGATCGCTGCGCCCAAACGGCGGAAGAATACGGATCACCGGGGAACTACGTCCTCGGTGCGAACATTGCCGGCTTCGTTCGCGTCGCTGACGCGATGCGTGCCTTGGGAGTGGTCTGAACGGGCGAATCCGCCGTCGCCCGAAAGCTGACGCCGGTATAGCCTTTGTGCGGTGAGGGACAAAGAGGAGACTTGTCATGGCCCGTTTCACCAACAAGGTGGTCATCGTCACCGGCGCCGCATCCGGCCTCGGTCTCGCGTCCGCGAAGCGAATGGCAGAGGAAGGCGCGACGCTCGTGCTTGTCGATCTCAAGCAGGAAGCCGTCCAGAACGCGATGGGCGAACTTGGTGCCGGTGCCAAGGCGATTGCTGTCGCAGCCGACGTATCCGATCCCGAACAGGTCGCGCACTATGTGCGAAGTGCGGTCGAGACATATGGCCGTATC
>DASSPO010000382.1:0-4229 GCA_035699585.1 Bauldia sp. | reverse complement strand
CGCCCTGCAGATCGCCGAAATCGCCGGCTGTCGTGCGATTCTTCTCCATGCCATCGACGACGCGGCGGCAGCCTTTTATGCAGGCCATGGGTTTCAGGAATTCCCAAGCCGCTCTAGAACGATGTTCCTGGGACTAGAGGTGCTGCGTCACAACCTGTAGCGCAGTGGGAGCCTGAGGGCTCCCCCTAATTCCGCTCCTTGTCCACGAGCTTCTTCGCCTCGATCCATGGCATCATGGCGCGGAGCGTGCGGCCGACCTCCTCGATCGGGAGGGCGTCGTTGTTGCGGCGGATCGCCTTGAACTTCGGCATGCCGGCCTTGAACTCGCGGATCCATTCCGAGGTGAAAGCGCCGGTCTGGATATCGCGGAGGATCTTCTTCATCTCGGCGCGGGTCTGATCGTTGATGATGCGCGGCCCCGACACGTACTCGCCGAACTCGGCGGTGTTCGAGATCGAGTAGTTCATGTTGGCGATGCCGCCCTCGTAGATCAGGTCGACGATCAGCTTCACCTCGTGGAGGCACTCGAAATAGGCCATCTCGGGCGCATAGCCCGCTTCGACCAGCGTATCGAAGCCGGCGCGGATCAGCTCGACCAGGCCGCCGCAGAGCACCACCTGCTCGCCGAAGAGATCGGTCTCGCACTCTTCCTTGAAGGTGGTCTCGATGATGCCCGAGCGGCCGCCGCCGATCGCCGAGGCATAGGAGAGGGCGAGATCCTGGGCATTGCCCGAGGCATCCTGGTGGACGGCGATAAGGCAGGGCACGCCGCCGCCCTTCTGGTACTCGCCGCGGACGGTGTGGCCGGGGCCCTTCGGCGCGACCATGACGACGTCGACCGTCTTCTTCGGCTCGATCAGGTTGAAATGGATGTTGAGGCCGTGGGCAAAGGCCATCGCCGCACCGTCGCGGATGTTGCCGGCGATATGATCCTTGAAGATGTCGGCCTGGAGCTCGTCAGGGGCGCACATCATGATGAAGTCGGCCCATTTGGCGGCGTCGGCGACCGACATCACCTTGAAGCCGGCCTTCTCGGCCTTTTGCGCGGACGGGGAACCGGGGCGGAGCGCGATCGCCACCTCCTTCACGCCGGAATCGCGGAGGTTCTGGGCGTGGGCATGGCCCTGGCTGCCGTAGCCGACGATCGCCACCTTCTTCGACTTGATCAGGTTCAGGTCGGCATCCCGGTCGTAATAGACGCGCATTGTTCGTTCCGTTTTCGAGAAAATCGTTGATTGGTAGGCAGCTTCTAAGGGGACGGGGCTGAAGGCACAAGTGTGGTTCTGTTCGCTCCAGCGCCCCAACAGCAACGAAAGCCGGTCCAGGACTTCGTCCAAGAACGGTTGAGGGGCCGCTTCGATCGTTCCGGACCGCAACCGGTCTCAGTCCACCGCCTGCCAGCCGAATTCGAGGAGCGGCTTCGCCCGTACGGCGAAATCGACGATCGCCCCGGTGAGCTTCGCGCCCTTCACAAGCCGCTCGGGCAGCTTTTCCTCGACCACCAGGGACTTCATCCGGATCAGCCCGTCGAGCGGGCCGCCCTTCAGCTCCTCGAAGCCGCGCGGGACGCGGGTGAGCTGGTCGAAGGTGTCGAGCTCGAGGCCGCCCTTCTCGAGCCTGGCGAGCATCGCCTTGGCCTTGTTGGGGTGGGCGAGAATCGCCTTCCTCAGGGCGGCCAAGGCCGGCGCTTCGGGCATGTAGAAGCCGGCGGCCGTGAAGCATCCCGCCGGGTCGATATGGATGTAGAGGAGGCCGTTGTCCTTCTTCGATCCCGAGCGGCTCATCACCGCGCCGGCGTGGGTCTTGTAAGGGCTCTTGTCCTTCGAGAAGCGGATGTCCCGGTTCAGGCGGAAGATCGAGCGCCTGCCGTCACCGCGCAGCGGGATCCTGCGCTTGGCGAAGGCCTCGGTGAGGTCCTCGATCAACGCCGTCATCGGCGCGAGCACATCGCTCTCGTAAAGGCCGCGGTTTTCCTCGAACCACTCGCGGCTCTGGTGAAACCTGAGGGCCTCGAAGAAGGGCAGCGCCTTCGGCCCGAACCCGGTGAATCCCCCCATCGCCCGTTCAGTCCGAATAGACTTCCTCGTGGATGATGTTGCGGTATTTGCCGTTCGGCAGGCGCGCCACGATCGACAGCGACAGGCTGTCGACGAGGCCGGGGAGCGCCCGGTTGAGGCGGTCGACCGTGGTCTCGAGGCGGGTTATCTCGTCGCCGCCGTTCGCGCTCCGGAAAAGGATGTCGTAGAAGTAGATGTCGAACAGCGAGCTCCGCGTGTAGTCGATCTCCTCGCCGTAGCCCGCCGCCCAGATCAATCGATTCTTGACGGTCTGGCCGCGGACCTTGGAGGGGCGGAGCACCTCGATAAGGTTCCGTGCGTCGCCGAACTTGCATGACCCGAACAGCACGCCCTTGAGGCGGCGGCCACGCCGGTTGACCTCGCAGATCGTGTTCCTCAGGAACGTGCGCGACAGCCCCGAGCCGTCGGGAGCCTCGATCTTCCCGAAGTCGCCATGGGCGGCGATATAGAGGTAATCGACATCGCCGCTTCCGGTCATGAAGCGGACCGCTTCGCGAAAGGAGGTCGCGCCGACGAAGCGTTCATAGGTGAATGCATCGGGGCGGTTCTTGAGGGCATAGGAGAGGAACTCGAAGAGCGGCCGCACCGTATGGTGATGCTCGTCGAACCAACGCGTCTCGATGACGCCAAGCCCCAAATGCCGCGTGGCCGCCATGTACCCACACCCTCCTCGCGAGGGGCAAGTTTGCCATGGAAAATCGGGCGTGCCAGCAGTTAAAATCACCACAGGCGAAATATTTTTCCACTACCATTATCTAAGATATTTCAAATGGATGCATGGCTATCTTGAAGCGCCTTCTGGTCACAGTCCGTACTTCGCCGCCCACCCCTTTGCTGCACCGCCAAAATGCTCCCCGCATGCCTTCAATTCGGCAGCGAAATGGCGGCCGAGGCGTTCCCGGATGGCCGGGGAAAGCCGGACCTTCTCGGGGTTCTCCTTGCGATTGAACCCGGGCGGGATGACTCCGCTCCCCTTCCGCGGGTCGGCCCCGAGGAAGGTGAGGATGCGGCGGCGGAAGTCTTCCGCATCGGCGATGAGGTCGTCGAAAAGGAACAGGCCGAACTGTGCTTCGGGGACATGACGGCGCCAGCGCGCCACGATCTCGGTCGGATAGCTTCGCGAGGCGACGAACCGCTTGCGGACAAGCCGCATGACCGCGTCGGCGTCGATATCGCGGTCGATCTCGCCGCGCTGCATATGCATCACCAGATGCGACCACGCCCGCTCGACGGGGTCGCGGGCGATGAACACGACCCTGGCCTTGGGGAATCGTGCCACGATGCGCCCGATGGTCCGCGACGGAAGGGTCGAATAATCGGGCGTGATGTCGCCCGAGAGCAGGTCGCCCTTGAGGGTGAAGAGGCGGGCATAGGCCTCAAGGTCGGTTCGCCACCACCGCATGCGGACATAGGCGGCGAGGAAGTCGATGTCGCGCTGGTCGAGGGGGCGGAGCGCCGCTCGGGTCCGACGCCGGTTGGTGCCCGAGAAATGGCGGGTGGCGCGCCGCTCCAGGCTGACCGAGGTGTCGGAGGGACGGCGACGATCGAAATAATGGAGCTCCTTGACCGGCGGCATCCAGAAGTCGGGGTGGAGCTGGAGTTGATCATAGAGCCAGCGGGTGCCGCCCTTCTGGGCGCCGATGCAGAAGAAGTCGGGGCCGGCGTCGGGGCTTTCGGGAAGGGGCCGCGGCGTGACAACGGCAGGCCCGGAGCCGCGGGGCGAAATGGGCCGCCCGGCGCGCCGACGGGCTTTTTCGGCCTTCCGGTCCCCGCCGGCACCGCGGCGTTTCTCGATCCCGATGGACACGTCGTCCGACGTCAGACCGGATTGCCGCAGGCGGCGCGATAGCGCCGGACGGTCTCGGCCATGCCGTAGATCAGGGCATCGGCGACAACGGCGTGACCGATCGACACTTCGGCGAGATGAGGCAGGGCGGCGACAAGCGGCGGGAGGTTGTCGAGGGTGAGGTCGTGGCCGGCATTGAGACCGATGCCGGCCGCCCTGGCGGCGTTTCCGGCTGCGACGACCTTGTCGAGTTCCCGCCGCTTGGCGGCCGGCTCGAAGGTGCCGCCATAGGGACCGGTGAAGATCTCGATGCGGTCGGCGCCGACTTCCGCCGCCTTCGCGGCAGCATCGGGTTCGGCGTCGAC
>DASSPO010000381.1:0-20470 GCA_035699585.1 Bauldia sp. | reverse complement strand
GCCCCCAATGGGTCGCCGGTCATCAGCGCATGCATGGTTGCCATGGTCTTGTCCGGCGGCTGGGCATGCGGCGCCAGCTCGCCGGCGATGCGTCCCTGCCGGACGACGACGATCCGGTCGCAGACATGGAGGCTGTCGGTGAAGCGGTGGCTGATCATCAGGATCGCCACGCCGCGGGACTTGAGTTGAGCGATGAGGCCCATCAGCACCCGTATCTTCTCGGCGGAGAGCGCGGCGGTCGGCTCGTCGAGCAGCATCAGGCGGGGCTCGAACTGGAGCGCGCGGGCCACCGCCACGAGTTGACGCTGACCGCCGGACAGGGCGCCGACGATGCGATCCGGCTCAAGATCGGCACCGAGCTCCCGCATGACGCGGCGCGCCGCGTCCTGCATGCCGACGCGGTCGAGGAATCTGAAGGGCCCGTAGCGCCGCCGCCATTCTCGGCCGAGGAAGACATTGGCGGCGACATCGAGATCGCCACAGAGCGCGAGGTCCTGGTAGATCATCTCGATGCCGGCGCCGCGGGCATCGGACGGACTCGCAAAGCGCACCGGGCGACCGTCGAACCGAATCGTGCCGCCGGTGGGCGGATAAAGCCCCGACAGAATCTTGACCAACGTCGACTTGCCGGCGCCGTTGTCGCCGATGAGCCCGACCGCCTCGGCCGTGCCGATGTCGAGATCGACACGGTCGAGCGCGACGACCGGACCGAAGGACTTCGAGATTCCCCTTAGCGCGAGGAGGGGCTCGCCCATGGCCGTTCCGGCGCGGGATCAGGGATAGACCGAGGCGATCGTATTCTTGTCGAGGAAGACATGCTCGATGTGCACCTCATTCGGCACCGGCTTGCCCTCGAGTACGTCGAGCCCGATCGACATCACGTAGTCCGGATACTTCTCGGGAAAGAAGGCGACGCAGCCAAGGAACCTGGTGGTCGCCGAATCGCCCTCCTTGGTGGCCGCGATGCCGATGTCGTCGCATCCGAGGCCGACGGCGGCGCCCTGCCGGTCGTTCTGGGCCAGCGCCTTGGCGATGCCGGCGGCGCGGGCGTCGTCGATCGAGGTGCCGACGACGAAAGACGCGCCGGGATGGGCGGTGAGCCAGTCGGTCATCTTGGTCAGCGCCTGCTCGGTGGTCCCGGCGTCGAAGATTTCCTCGGCGATGCGGTCGGCCGGAACCGCACCGCAGACCTCCTGGACACCGTCGGTGAAGCCGGCCATGCGCTGTGCCGCCGCGTCGCCCTCGCCGGGGTTGATGCCGTTGAAGATCGTGACCTCGCCGCACTTGCCGAGCGACTTCGCATATTCCCCGGCGGCCTTGCCGCCAATTTGGCCCGACACGTAGTTGTCGGCGCCAAAGAAGATGCCGTTGGGATGCCAGACGTCGATGTTGGCGACCGGGATCTTCGCGGCATCATAGATCTTCATGATCGACTCGGCGGCGCCGGATTGCCAGTTCGACACGATGGCGAAGTCGGGCTTCTGCTGCGACATCTGCTCGGCGCAGGTCACGGCTTTCTCGGGCTTGAACTCCTGGTCGCAATAGATGATCGAAATCCCCAGTTCCTCGGCGATCCTGTAGATGCCCTTGTTGATCGAGACCGAGAACGGAATCGCCGCCCAGCCCTCGGCGAAGGCAAAGGTCGCCGGCTTCGACGGTTTGCGGAGGTTCGGCACGTACTGGGCCGAGGCGTCGCCTTCGACCTCGACGTATTTCCCGCTCGCCGCGTCATAGACCCAGAGGCTTCGCTCGGAGGGAAGCAAGGCGCCCTTGATGCCGCCCTGGGGTCGAGGGGCGAAGGCCTCCTCCGCGGTCGAGGCACCCGTCGACGCCAAGGCAAGGGTCGCGGTGGCTGCAACAAAGGCGGCGGCACGAATGGCTCTTGAGCCGTACCCACTGATCATCCCGGTATCCTCCCTCCCTGTCCGCAAAATCAGGCACAAAATCGTCCCGACGATGCGAGAAAACGTTTCGCGAAACGTTTCGCGATGCTATGTGCAGGGGACGGGCGCTGTCAACAGGGGGTCATGTTTGCCCGGTCGTGAGCGGATAGAGGACAGGAATTGCGCGGGGAATCACTAAGCGGCCCGCCGCCGCGCCGAATCGGCATCCGCGACGTCGCGCAACGCGCGGGCGTAGCAATCTCGACCGTCTCAAAGGTCTTCTCCGGCAAAGGCGAGGTCATGCCGGCGCTCCGCATGCGGGTGCTCACCGCCGCCGCGGAACTCGGCTACCAGCCAAATTCCATCGCGCAGAGCCTCCGGCGCGGGGCGACCGACCTGATCGGATTCGTGGCCTCGGATCTGTCCGATCCATTTTCCGCCGAGATCGTCGCCGGCGCCGAGTTCATCCTTCGTCCGGCCGGCTACGCGCTCCTGGTCATGAGCTCCAATCACGAGCCCGAGACCGATGCCGCCAATGTCCGCTACCTCAACAGCCGCCGGGTCGATGCGATGCTGGTGTCCCCGTCGCGGGAGGACGATCGCGGACTGCTCGCCGCACTCGCCGAGTTCGACGGGCCGATCGTGGCCATCGAGAGCGAGTTCCGCAGCCACTTTCCCGTCGACTCGGTTTGCGCCGACCATCGCCAGGGCATGCGCCAGGCGGTCGACCATCTTGTCCGCCTGGGCCACCGGCGGATCGCCGCGCTCACCGGTCCTCTCGCCCGCCGATCGGGTCGCGAGCGGCTTGCCGGCTTCCTCGAGAGCCTGCGCAGCCATCATTGCGAACAGCGCGGGCTGCCGATCTCCACCGATCATGATGCCGGTGCGGCCGAGGCGGAGGTACTCCGCCTGCTCGACAGCGCCGCGCCGCCGACCGCGTTGCTCGCGGGAGGACTGGCGCTGCTGACCGGCACGCTCCGCGCCCTCCACAAGCGGGAACTCGCGCCGGGCCGCGATCTGGCGCTGATCGGCTGGGACGACGGCCCGCTCGCCGAGCTCTCGGTTCCGCCGATCGCGGTGGTCGACCGCGACCCGCGGGGTCTCGGCGCCGCCGCCGCGGCGCTGGCGCTCAAACGGCTCGGACATCGCGGCACCGGCGACGGAGAGCCGGCGCATGTCGAGGTTCACCCGGCGCGGTTCATCGCGCGCGCCTCCTGCGGTTCGGGCATCGATCACGACATTCAATTCGGAGGACTCGCTCATGGCTGATGTCTTCAGCTTCGCTTCCGGGCGAAAGGCGCTGGTGACCGGCGGAGCAAGCGGCATCGGTCTCGGCACGGCAAAGGCCTTGCTCGCGGTCGGCGCGCGGGTGGCGATCGCGGATCTGGCTTCCGCGCTCGACCGCATGGACGGGGAGGAAAGGGAGCGGTTCCTGCCCGTGCCGATGGACGTCACCGACGACGGGTCAGTCGCGAAAGGCGTGGCGGAAGCAGCCGCGAGCTTCGGCGGCCTCGATACGCTGGTCAATTCCGCGGGGGTCTTCCAGTTCCGCGCCATCGAGGCCATCGCCACGGCGGAATGGGATCGCATCGTCGACGTGAATCTGAAGGGGACATTCCTCGCCATGCGCGAGGCGATGCCCCATCTCAAGGCGTCGCGGCGGGGCCGCGTCGTCAACATCGCGTCGGACGCGGGAAAGCGGGGCTTCGCGCTCTTGGGCGCCTACTGCGCCTCGAAGTTCGGAGTCGTGGGATTGACGCAGGCGATCGGCGCGGAAGTCGCTCCCGATGGCGTCAGGGTGAACGCCGTCTGTCCCGGCACGGTCGCCGAGACCAGGATGGGGCAGGTGGTGATCGAGCAGAAGATCGAACTTGGCTACGGGCGCTCGCCGGAGGAGGTTGTCCGCCGCGGCGCCGAGGCTTTCCCGCTCCGCCGCGTCGGCAGCGTCGACGACGTGGTCGGCGCCGTGCTTTTCCTGATCTCCGAGAACTCGAACTGGATCGCAGGCGAATCGATCAATGTCGACGGAGGTTCGCTGGCAGGGTGATGCGTGCCTGCCCGCAGTCCGGCGGCCTCGCCGCTTCGACGGCGCGCGGTCTTGGCCATGCGGGCAGGACGAGCGTGCCGGAGGCAAGCACCGTTCGCGATCAGGCCTCGGACGTGATCCGGGTGTAGATCGCGGTAACCACCAGGACGATCAGGCCGAAGAGGACGCCGCGCCAGCCTTCCGGCATCTGCAGGATGGTGAGGAGCGTGGTGAGCACGGTGAGGATGAGCGCCCCCACCATGGTGCCCGCGTAACCGCCACGGCCGCCGAAGATCGAGGTGCCGCCGATCACCGCCGCGGCGACCGACGGCAGAAGCAGCGGTTCCGCCAGCGACAGCGACGGCGCCTTGATCAGGCCGACATAGAGCAGCCCGGCGATCGCCGCCAGCAGGCCGGAGACAACGTAGACGGCAAGGATCACCTGCCAATAGAGGACGCCGGAGATGCGCGTCGCGCGCTCGTTGTCGCCCACGGCGTAGAGGAGCCGGCCGAACCCGGTGCTGCGGAGCGTGTACAGGATAAGCGCGGCGAGCGGCACGAAGAGAAGCAGCGCATTCGGAACGCCCCAGGTGAGCCCGGTGCCGAGCCAGGCGAGGACCTCGGGGACCTCGGAGCCGGTGGCGATGACGGTACGCTGGTAGACCTGGAGCGCGCCGATGCCGATCAGGCCGAGCCCGAGCGTCATGATCAAAGGGTGGACCCGGAACACCCCGACCCCGATGCCGTTGGCAAAGCCGATCAGAATGCCGGGGACGAGCGCAATCAGCGTCGCGATCGCCGGCCCGTGAATCGGCGACTGGGTGGCGACGATGAAGGCGCTCATCGTCGCGGCGGTGCTGACGGAGAGATCGATGCCGCCGGTGAGCATCGTCATGGTCTGGCACCCGGCGAGGATGGCGAGCGGAATCGCGAACTTGACGGTGTTGGCCATCCACCGCTCGTTGACGATGCCGGGGCGGAGCAGCTCGAGCACGACGACAAGCAGAGCGAAGAGGACGATGAGCGGCACGATGGGGTAGTCGGCCAGGAAACGGCGAACACGCCGGCCAAGCGAGATCGGTGCGGTTGCCTGCGCGGTCGCGGTCATGAGGCGCGTCTCCGCATCGCGAACAGCGCGCCGATCATCACGACGATGACCATGATGGTGCCCTCGATGATGGTGGTGATGTTGGGATCGACGGCAAGGAAGGTAAGATCGCTGCGAACCAGGCGCAGGATGAAGACGGCGACGATCGGCCCGACGATACCGCCCTTGCCTCCGGTCAGCGCCACGCCACCGAGGACGACGGCGGCAACGCTGGCGAGCAGGTAGGGCCCGGGTATCGGCGCGCCGATACCGGTGCTCATGGTGAGGACGAGGCCGCCCATGGCCGAGAACAAGCCGGCGATGGCATAGGCGACGATGCGTGTGCGGTCGACCGCTACCCCGCTCCGGAAAGCGGCGAGGTTGCTGCTGCCGATCGCGTAGATCGAGAGCCCGAGCCGCGAGCGGTAGAGCGGCACCCAGACCACGGCGAGCCCGACGACGAGGATAATCAGCGCCTTCGGGATCCACTCGGTGATCGCCGTCGGCACTCCGGGGATGCCGACGGTGCCGACGAGCAGCGATTTCAGCCACTCGGCGGCGCCGCCACCGGGAGCCTCGAGGACGAGAAGCGCCGCGCCCTGCCAGACGAAGAGCATCGCCAGCGTGACCACGATGTCGGGTACGCGGGAAATGACGATCAGCGTGCCGTTGACGGCGCCGATCGCGAGGCCAAGGAGCAGGATCAAGGGCACGACGAGAATGGCGAAGGAGCCGCTTGCGCCATCCATGAGCACCGCCGCGGTGACGCTGGTGAGCGCCATCATCGAGGCGATCGAAAGATCGATGCCGCCGGCGATGACCACCACCGTCTGCGCGGCGACCGCGAAGGCATAGGGAAGGGCGGCCCGGACGAGCGAGCCGATGCCGGCGGCGCCGTAGTCGGGCTGGACGACGCGGGTGAGGGCGAGAAGCAGCCCGAAGATCACGAACAGGCCGATCACCCAGGCATTGCGCGAAATGAAGCGGGTCATGCCGGATTGCCGGCCGGGATCGCGGCTGAGGCAGGGCGGCCCGGCGGCGCGTGCGGCAGGCCGTGGGCGGCACGCATCAGCGCCGGCTCGTCCGCCTCGGAGGCGGGGAGGGTGTCGACGATGCGCCCGCCGAAGATGACCACCGCGCGATCGCAGGCAAGCTGCACCTCCTCGAGCTCGGACGTATAGAGCAGCACGGAAGTGCCCTGTGCCGCGAGCTCGCGGAGCAGCCGGTAGATCTCGCGCTTGGTGCCGACGTCGATGCCGCGAGTCGGATCGAAGCAAAGCATCGCCCGCGCCCCCGCGGCGATCCAGCGGGCGATCGTCACCTTCTGCTGGTTGCCGCCGGAGAGGCGATGGACCTCGGCCTGGGCGCGGGTATCGATCCGGAGCCGGGCGATGGCGCTGTCGACCCGGACGTTCTCCTGCCGGCGCGGGATGGGACCCCAGGCGCGGGGGCGGGCGCTGAAGGGAAGCGCGATATTCTCCCGCACAGAGCGCTGCATGCAGAGCGCAGAAACGCGATCGCCGGGAACGTAGACGACGCCGACCGCGATGGCATCGGCGGGATGCCCGAAGCGGGTCACCTGGCCGTCGACTTCCAACGAGCCGCCGGAAGGCCGGATCGAGCCGGAAAGCACGGCGAAAAGCTCGTCCTGGCCCTGTCCTTCGAGCGCGACAACGCCGAGCACCTCGCCGGCGTGGAGGTCGAAGGACACGTCGTGAAGCTTTCCGCCGACCCGGAGGTTGCGGGCCCGAAGCCGCGGCGGGCTTTCAGCGGCTTGCGACGAGGCCGCTGTCGGCGGCGCGGCGACGCGCTCGCTCCTTTCGACCGGAGCGCCGAGCATCAACTCGACAATCCTCTCTTCGGCTCCCGGCGCCATATCGACGACGCCGACGGTCCGGCCGTCGCGAAGCACCGTGGCGCGGTCGCAGAGCGCCGATATCTCAAGGAGGCGGTGGGAAATGAAGATGACGGAGCGGCCGGCTCTGCTCTGGCGGCGCACGACGTCCAGCACGCGCTCGGCAAGGTTGGCCGGCAGCGCCGCGGTCATTTCGTCGAGGAGAAGGACATCGGGCTCGATGGCGAGCGCCCGCGCGAGATCGAGAACGCGAAGGATCGCTAGCGGAACGTTGCGGGCGGTCTCGTGGAGGTCGAGGTCTTTGACCCCAAGCTCCTCCACCCAGCTCACGAACGGATCGACCGGAGTCTCGGTGAGGCGAAGATTGGCGGCGATATCGAGGTCGGGAATGATCGCCGGCTCCTGATAGACCGACACGAGGCCGGCGCGGCGTGCTTCGGCAGGCGAGTGGATCTGGCTCGGCTTGCCGCGGATCAGAATTCGCCCCTTGGTCGGAGGGATGGCGCCGGTAAGAATCTTGACCAGCGTCGACTTGCCGGCGCCGTTCGCGCCCATTAGCGCATGCACCTCGCCCGGGCGGACCGACAGCGACGCGTTATCCAGTGCCGTCACAGCGCCGTAGTTCTTGGTCACGCCGGTGGCTTCGAGGATAAGCGCGTCGGTGGCGGTCACGGGAGGGCCGGATGCGGTTTCGGTGCTCGGGAACGAGGGTGCGGCAAACGCCGCACCCCCGGTAGCGTCAGGGCCGAGACTACTCGCCGGGACCCTTGCAGGCGATGATCTGGTCCTTGGTGTAGGTCGTCCAGTCCGGAATCATGATGCTGACCGGCCATTCGGGATCGAGCGAGGGGTCGGCCGCCGCGGCAAGCTTGGCCTTGCCCGCATCGGTGACGTTGTCCCAGATCTCCGGCTGGACGAGCACGGTCTGGCCGGAGGGCTTCTGCCCGTCCAGGAGCTGCACAGCGAGGGTCACGCCGGCGCCGCCGATCGAGCCGGGGTTGGTGACCGCCGCCCCCTTCAGGCCCTCGACGGTGTTGAGCTGACCCACGAAGCCGGCGTTGTCGGCGCCGACGACCGGCACCAGATCGACGCCGGATTCGACCAGCGCATCGACGATCACGTTGTCGATGCCCGAGGTCCAGATGCCGTCGAACGGTGCGCCGGTGGCGATGTAGTCGAGGATCTGCTGCTTGCCCTGGTCCTGCTGCCAGCCGGTGAAGACTTCGTGCACGACCTTGATGTCGGGGAATTCGGCGAGCGCACGCTTGAAGCCCTTGTCGCGGTCGCTGTCGGCGGGCGCGCCGGCCGCGCCGCGCATGTAGATGACGTCGCCCTTGCCGCCGAGCTGCTCGAACAGCCACTTGGCGCCGAGATAGGCGTATTCCTCCTGGTTGTTGGAGATGACGTAGGCCGACGGTTCCGTCACCGCCTGGTCGACGGCGACGACGACGATGCCGGCATCGGTCGCTTCCTTGAGGGCGGGATTTATCCCCGAGGGGTCGGCCGGGTTGACGACGATCGCATCGACGCCCGCCGAGATGAGGTTGCGGATGTCCTCGAGCTGGCCGGCGGCGTCGGTGTTGCGGTGCGCGATATTGAGGGACGCGACCTTGCCGGAGGCGAGGGCTTGAGCCTTGATCGCGCAGATCATCTCCTCGCGCCAGCCGTTGCCCTGGACGGTGTTGGAAACGCCGATGGTGTAGCCGTCCTGGGCGAGGGCAGGAACGATGCCGGCGACGGCGATGGCAGCGCCGGCGAGAAGCGGAATAAGGTGCTTTCTGGTCATGTAGCATTCTCTCCCTTGTTGAAGTCGTGCGGTGAACGCCGTCCACGGCGTCCGATGTCGAGTTTCAGTAAGTACTCCGTCCTTCCCCTTGTTGTGTCCGCGCAAAGCAAGAATGGGCCGCCCGTGACGATCATTTGACATAGGGTCGCAAGACATCGCGGGCGAGCAGGAACCCGCGCTTGACAAGATCGTCGCTGCCCTCGAAGCGGCGGTCCTCATGCTCGATGATGATCGGCCCGTCATAGCCGACGCGGTACAGGCCGGAGAAGATCACGCCCCAGTCGACTTCGCCAAGTCCGGGCATGCGCGGGATCTGCCACCCCATCCCCAAAGACATGATCCCGCGCGCATAAAGTCCGTCGCGGTCGATCATCAGGTCCTTGGCGTGAACGTGGCGGAAATGCCTGCCGAACTCGGCAATAAACCGCGCCTGATCGATCATCTGCCAGACGAGATGGGAGGGGTCGAAGTTGATGCCGATCCTGTCCCCCCAGGATTCGAGCATGCGCCGCCAGATGTAGGGCGAATAGGCGATGTTGTGGCCGCCGGGCCACTCGTCGTAGCTGAAGATCATCGGGCAGTTCTCGAAGGCAAGGCGGACGCCGTGATCTGCCGCGAAATCAAGGAGTTCCGGCCAGACTCTTTGCGCTTCCTCCCAGTTGGCATCGATGGTCTTCGAAGCGTCGCCGCCGCAGAAGGTGTTGACCAGCGGGACCGACATGTGCCCGGCGGCGACGATCACCTTCTTCAGATGGTCCTGAACGGCACGGCGGTGGCTCGCGTCCGGCGCGAGCGGATTTGGATAGTAGCCGAGCGCGGAGATGGCGATTTTTCGCTGGTTCAGCGCGCCAACAATGTCGCCGGCCTCGGACGGGGAGAGATTGGCAACGTCGATGTGGCTGGTGCCGGCATAGCGCCGGGTCGGGCCGCTCGCGCGCGGCCAGCAGGCGATCTCCAGCGCCTCGAAGCCCGCCGCCGCCGCCCAGTCGGCGACCTCAAGCAGCGGCGTGTCGGGAAACGGTGCGGTAAGCAGCCCGAGCTTCACGTCTTCCTCCCAAAATCATCGCCCGCAAGACGCCCGACATAGCCGACCGGATCGGACGACAGCAAGCCGTCGAGATGGCGCGCGACGAGGTTGCGGAATTCGGGATGCGCGGCCAGACGCGGATCGAAGATCGACCGGTCCGCAAGGAAGCCGGCAGCAAGGGCGGCGCTGTCGCGGCCGACCCTTTCGGCAATCGCCGCGGCTTCGCCGGCGAAGGGATCGTCAGCGCGCCACCGCGCCCCGAACCGCGCCGAAGCCGAGATGAGATAGACCATCCAGGCGGCAACCACGGCCGTCAACCGCCCCACCCCTTCCCCGCGATCGAGCCGCTCGCGGATGGGATTGAGGATGCGCTGGACGATCTTCCGCGATCCGTCGGTGGCGATCTGGTGGTTGCGGTGCCGGATGGCGGTGTTGGCAAGCCGTGCGAAGCTCCGCTCGACATAGCCGAGCGGGTCGATGCCGGGGACCGGAGGGAGAGTCGGAAGGCTCTCCTCGACCAGCATCCGGCGGACGAAGCCCGCGAGCACCGGGTCGCTCATGTCGTCGAAGGTGTGCTCGTGACCGGCAAGGACGCCGAGATAGGCGAGCGAAGTCTGCGCGGCGTTGAGCACGCGCATCTTGATCAGTTCGAAAGGGGTCACATCGTCGACGAAGGCGGCGCCGGCGGTCGCCCATGGCGGAACACGGCCGGCAAAGCGGTTCTCGACCACCCACTGCCGGAATGGCTCGCCGACCACGACGGCCGCGTCGCGGTAACCGAAGGCAGCTTCGACCGCGGCGATGTCGGAGGGGGAGGTTGCGGGGACGATGCGATCGACCATGGTGGACGGAAAGGCGACATTGCCGTCGATCCAGCGCGCCAGATCCGCGCCGCTCCGCTCGGCCACGGCGCGCACGACGGCCTCGAGAATCGCGCCGTTCGCCGGGATGTTGTCGCAGCTCACGAAGGTGACGGGCCGGCCGTGCGAGCGCATGCGCCGCGCGAGCGCGGCCGCGATCATCCCCGGCACGCTCCGCGGCGCCGAGGGATGGGCGAGGTCGTGGGCGATGTCGGGATGGGCGAGATCGATCTCGCCGGTGGCGGGCCGATGGCAATAGCCCTTCTCGGTGACGGTCAGGGTGACGACATCGATGTCGGACGAGGCGAGGACGGCGAGCGCAGGCTCAGGCGAGTGCTGGCTGTCGACCACGGCGACCAGAGAGCCGATGACGCGCGCATCGGTCCGCTCGCCGTCGCGAAGGAGCCGGGTGTAGAGGCCGTCCTGCGGGCCGAGGGTATCGGCGAGGCGCGGCGGCCGGATGTTGATGCCGACCACGCCCCAGCGGTCGAAGCGCGCCTCAAGCGCGTCGTCGGTAAACTCGGCCTGGTGGCAGCGGTGGAACGCGCCGACACCGAGATGCGCCATCCCGATCCGGAGGGCACTCCGGTCATAGGCCGGCTTCCGCACGGATTTCGGCAGGCGCGGCAGGAGCGCACTTCCGAGCGTCTCCGTGCGGCTGAGGGTGGCGGTCATCCGTTGGCTCCCACCACCCACTGCTCCTGGTCGACCAGCGCCCCGGTCATTGGTCCGGAGGCATCGGAGAGGAGGAAGACCGCAAGGTTGGCGACCTCCTCGACCGCGACCAGGCGGCGGAAGGGAAGCCTTGCCTCGGCCTCGGCGATCCAGCCGGGACCGCGGCCGAGCGTCTCGGCCTGCATCACCTTCTCGCCGTCGGTCGCGACCCAGCCCATCATGATGCCGTTCACCTTGATGCGGTCGTGCCGGTGCGCGTTCGCGGCATTGCGGGTGAGGGTAGAGAGCGCGCCCTTGGTGGCCGAATAGACGGCGAGTTCCGGGGTGCCGCAGTGGGCGTTCATCGAAAGGACGTTGACGATCGCGCCGCCTTCCCCCCGCGCGCGCATGGCGCGGATCGCGGCCTGCATCAGGAAGAAGGGGGCGCGGGCGTTGACGTCGAAGAGCCTGGTCCAGACATCGAGGTCGGCGTCGAGGAAAGAGGCGCGGTCGGTCAGTCCGGCGGCGTTGACCAGGAAGTCGATCCGGCCGAAGCCGGCGAGGCACATTTCGACCAGACGCCCGGGCGCGGCAGGGTCCGACAGCTCGGCGGCGACAAAGGCCGCGCTCGCGCCCGCGGCCTCGATCCTTTCGGCGGCGCGCTTGCCGCGGAGCGCGTCGCGTCCGGTGAGGAACAGGCCGGAAGCCCCGGAACGGGCGGCGACCTCGGCGATCGCCGCGCCTACCCCCTGCGTCGCTCCGGTCACCAATCCGACTTTCCCGTCGAGGCGAACCTCCACGCCGCGACATCCTCCCATGGAACGAAGTTTCTATTTATTTGAATATGGAACGAGGGTTCTTCCGGAGTCAACCGCGTCCCATCGTTGTGCCCTGCCGCCCCGCGCACGAGCCAGCCTTGTCGAGGCGCGCATGTGCCGTAGATTGCCGGCATTCAGCTTGAAGGGATTCGCGGATGATCGACGGCGTCTTCGTGCGGGACCTTTCCGTTCACGCCGACGCGCGCGGGACGCTGACCGAACTCTTCCGAGAGGATTGGGGCGGGCTGCCGCTGCCGCGCCAATGGAACCTGGTGCGGACGGCGCCAAACACGCTCCGCGGCGTGCACGTCCATCGTGCCCACGACGACTATCTGATCGTTCTCGACGGGTCGATGCACCTGGGGCTTCACGACCTGCGGGCCGACAGCCCGACCTCCGGCCGTTCCGATCTTATTCTGCTCGACGGAACTGTCATGCGGGCCGCTTTCGTGCCGCGCGGCGTGATGCATGGATTCTGCTTCACCGAACCTTCGGTCTATGTCTACGGGCTTACCGCCTGCTGGAGCCCGGCGGACGACCTCGGCTGCCATTGGAGCGATCCCGACCTCGGGATCCCCTGGCCGGTCACCGAACCCGTCGTCTCCGACCGCGACCGCGATGCGCCATCGCTCGCTCTGTTCAAAGCGAGCCTTGCCGACGTTTCCTTCCGATGACCGCAACCCGAATCGGCCTGGTAGGATGCGGCGCCTGGGGAAAATTCATCCTCCGCGACCTCAAGGCGCTGGGCGCCGAGGTCAGTGTCGTGGCCCGGTCGGAGACGAGCGTGAGACGCGCAAGGCAATACGGCGCCGACACGATCGTTCCAGGTCTCGATGAACTTCCCGCAGATCTGGCCGGCATCGTCGTCGCGGTCCCGACCAACCTCCACGGTCCCGTGGTCGAGGCGCTTCTGCCGCGAGGCGTTCCGATCTTCGTCGAGAAGGCGTTGACCAGCGATATCGCGTCGGCGGAGCGAATCGTCGCGCGGGCTGGCGAGCGCGTCTTCGTGATGGACAAGTGGCGGTACCACCCAGGCGTCGAGGCTTTGAGGCAGCTCGCCCAGTCCGGACGGCTCGGACGCCTCCTCGCCATTCGCAGTCATCGCTGGGGCTGGTCGTTGACTCACGACGAGGTCGATCCGATCTGGCTCTTGGCACCGCACGACCTCGCCATCGCCTACCACATACTTGGACGCATGCCGACGGCGACGGACGCGGCCGCGATGATCCTCAATCTGCGCGCCGCGGAGTTTTGGGCCAACCTCGCCGAGAGGGACGTCCTTGTGCGAATCGAACTCTCCACCCTCAGGCCGATCAATCAGCGCGGCGTGGTCGTCGTCGGTGAAGAAGCTGCGGCCGAACTCAATGGGAGCTACGCCGAGTCGATCACCATTCGTGCCGCCTCGCCGGGAACGAAGGATGCTCCCGAGGAACATCTTCCGATCCCGTCCACCATGCCACTGGAGACGGAACTCCGGCGCTTCCTCGATACCTGGCCGGCGGACCGGCGCCGATGAGTTCCGCCCAGGAAGGCCTAGCGGTGGTCGCCGCCATCGTCGAGCTGCGCCGCATGGCGGGGCTCGCGCCATGACGCCGCTGGTCACGGTTCTGATACCCACTCACGATCACGATCGGCTGCTACCCTACGCCATCGCGAGCGCGCAGCGCCAAAGCGTCAGCGAAATCGAAATCTTCGTGGTCGGAGACGGTGCCTCCCCGGTCGCGAGGGAGGCGGCGGAAGCGATAGCAAGAAGTGATCCCCGTGTCCGATACTTCGACTTTCCCAAGGGCGAGCGGCATGGCGAACGCAATCGACATATCGCCCTCCAGGAGGCGAGGGGTCGGTTCGTTGCCTATCTCGGCGACGACGACCTCTGGCTGCCGGACCACCTCGACAATCTCATCGGCGGGATGGAGGAGGCGGATTTCGCCCATACGCTCCACACCGCCGTGCGACCAGACGGGAGCTTTTACACGATTGTCGCCGATATCGCCGAGCGGCGCTTCACGGACATGATGCTCGATACAAAGCTCAACTATTTCGGTCCGACGGTGGTCGGGCACCGGTTGTCGGCCTACCGCCGACTGCCGGAAGGGTGGCGGCCGGCGCCGACCGACATCTGGACCGACCTTCACATGTGGCGCCAGTTCCTGGTTCAGCCCTGGATTAAGGCCCGATCGATCGCCGTATGCGACACGCTTCATTTCCCCTCCTCCATCCGCGGCGACATGGCGGAGGACGAACGGGAAAGAGAGATGGACACGGCCGCCCGCCGACTTGCAGCGCCCGACGGAGAGGCATGGTACCGCAGGGAAGCAACCGCTGGCCTAGCTAGAGCGACCCTCGAAATCGACGCGACAAGGGCCGGCCTTGCCGCCCACGTCTCCAACCTCGAATCCGAATTGTCCGCTGCTGCTGCGAATGCCGCGGCTGCGGCCGAGGCGTCGCGCATCGCCAAAGAGAAGGATGAGGCACGAGCGCGGAAGTGGAAAACCAGGGCGAAGGCAAACAGACGTGAGACGGCGCTCTCGCGGATGTTCATCCGCGCGCGGCGGCGTCATAGGAATCGGGGGCATTCGGCCGGACGCCGCAAAGCCGTTCAGTGACCGGCAACGAAAGCAGTCCTTACGACCTGCGCCGAGCTCAGCGCCGCTTGCCGCGGGCGGTGGAGGGAGCGGGCGTCGCAGCCGAAGGCGGCGCCGCAAGCATCTTCGGCGCGTCGTCGGAAAGGCGCATCCAGGCGCTCTGGAGGAGGAGCCAGACGGAGCGATCCGCCGGGTCGGACTCGGTTTCGGCAAGACGGCGGCACTCGTCCGCCTGTCCGCGGTAGTCGTCGATCAGGGCCATGCCGCACCTCGCCGCGTCAGGACATGGTCATAGCGAATCAGCCCGCATCCACGATACCGCAGGTCGAATCCCGCCGCGCTATATTTCTCTCGGCGGGCGCCGCCGAGCCACGGCGCCCTTACAGCTCCTTCTCGGCGAGCTCCCGGAACCCGTCGGGCACCGAACGGGGAAGACCGAGGGCGACCGAGGCATAGCCGACCGCGTCCCAGCCGAAGCGGTCGCGGATCGCGTCGACCGCGCGGTCGGCGACGAAGCGCGCGCGGCCGCGCTTCCCGCCCGGACGGCGCCTCTCGTCGTCCAAGCCGAGTGGAAACTCGAGCTGCAAAGGGGGCTCGGTCTCGATGTGCGAGACCGAGACGGCAAGGAGCGAGATCGTCCGCTCCTCGGGATGATCGCGAAGGGCCGTGCGGACGAGGTCCTCGGCGACCTCCGCGAGGATCGCGGTCGCGGCGACCGGCGCGGGAAGCGACAGCGAGCGGGTCACCGCGCGAAGGTCGGCGAAGCGGACGCGCACCGTCACCGTCCGGCCGGAGCGGGACTTGGCGCGCAGGCGGCTCGCCACACGGTCGGAGAGATGGCGAAGGGTCGGCCGGAGGACCAGATCATCGACCGGCTTCCGACCGAGGGCCGATTGAGCGCCGGCGGAATGCGCGCGGCGGCGGGTGGCGATCCGGCGCGGGTCGCGGTTGCGGGCGAGCGCGGCGAGCTTCTCGCCCGCCGCCTTGCCGAGAATGCCGGCGATGGCGCGCGGACTGCGCGCGGCGAGCTGGCCGATGGTGGCGATGCCCTTCTCCGCAAGCCGCGCCCGCGCCACCGGGCCAACGCCCCACATCAGCTCGACCGGGAGGTCGTGGAGGAAGGCAAGCTCGGCGGCCGGGTCGACCACGACCAGCCCGTCGGGCTTGGCGACCTGCGAGGCGATCTTGGCAAGATGCTTGGTGCGGGCGACGCCGACGGATATCGGCAGCCCGAGCTCGCCGCGGACGCGGGCGCGTATCGTCCGGGCGATCTTCTCGGGCGGCCCGAAGAGATGCGTGCAGCCGGCGACGTCGGCGAAGGCTTCGTCGATCGAGATGCGCTCGACCAACGGCGTGTAGTCGCCGAGGATGGCAATCGCGGCGTCGCCGAGGCGCTGATACTCCTTGAAGTGGCCGCCGACGAAGACGAGATCCGGGCAGAGCTCGCGGGCGCGGCGGCCGGCCATGCCGCCCCGGACGCCAAAGGCCTTCGCCTCGTAGGAGGCGGCAAGCACCACACCGCCGCCGACGGCGATCGGCCTGCCCTTGAGCGAGGGGTCGAGGAGCTGCTCGACCGAGGCGTAAAAGGCGTCAAGGTCGGCATGAAGGATGGTCGCCTGAGCATCCATGGCGGCTACACCGCTGAAATAAATCCTATGGAACATACAGGGAACATTCGGCCGGTCCTGTCAAGCCGGCACGAGACGGCGGCCGGGGACGGTCACTTGCTCCGGCGGGCGACGACCGCGTGAACCAGCGCCATGCCGACGGCGAGAGTCGCGGCAAGCGAGCGGAAGCCGGCGAAATCCGATTCGATCACCTCGACCACGGCGTCGCTCAGCCCGACCAGCGGGCTCAAGGCCGAATCGGTGATCGAGACGACCTTGGCGTGCCGTTCGCGGGCGGCGGCGACCAGTTCCGGCGTGATCGAGTTGTAAGGGCTGAAGGAGACGGCGAGGACGGCATCGTTCGGGCCGACGCAGCCGACCTGATCGAAGGCGGTCGAGCCGACATTGTCGACGAGCACGTTCCGGACGCCCTGCTGCGAAAGCGTGAGGGAGACATAGGCGGTGACCGGGAAGGCGCGCTTCGAGCCGACGACGTAGATCAGGTCGGCGGCCGCCATCAGCGCGGTCATCTTCTCGAAGCTCGCCATGTCGAAGCCCTCGCCGATGCGGGCGAGCGACCGCCGCGAGGCGGCGAGGAGACCTTCGAGGAACCGGTGGTCGGCGGTCTCGCCGGCGGCCGGCGGCCGGCCGTTCCGGGCGCGGCCCTGGACGTCCGGCCAGGTGCCCTTGATGTGCTGCTTGAACAGCGCCTGGAACTCGGTGAAGCCGGCGAAACCGAAGGTCTGGGCGAAGCGGACCAGCGTCGAGGGCTGGACGCCGGCCTGCGCCGCCACCTCGCTGATCGTGCCGAGCGCCACCTCGCCCGGGTGCTGCCAGAGGAAGATCGCCACCTGGCGGAGGCGCTTGGGGAAATTGACCGTGCCCGAGGAGAGGACGGCGCGGAGCTCCTCGTAGGTGCGGGGGCGGGTGTAGCCGAGGGCGGCGCGGCCGGTGTCGGGATCGCGCTCGCGGGATGGCGGGCGGGCCTGTCCGCTCTTTGAGGCGCGGGCCACGGTCAGCCTTCCGCCGCCTTGAGGCTGCGGATCGCGCCGGGCGCGACCGGCACGCCGAGGCGGGCGGAGGCAATGGCGGCGAAGACCATGGCCAAGGCGTCAAGGCTGCCGCGGGCGTCGTTCAACGGCCGCGTCCGCTTCTCGACCGCCTCGAGGAGGGCGCCCATGGTGCCGCGGAAGCCTTCCTTGAACCAGGTGCCTTCGAGCCTGGGCCGGGCGATGCCGGCCTCGGTGGCGAGCGTCACCTCCTGCACGCCGAGATCGGGGCCGCGGCTGTGGAGCGTCCCGAGGCTTCCGGCGATGACGGTGCGGTCCTCGGCGCCGAAGCGCGCCGCGCCGTCGAAGACGAGCGAGGCCTGCCCGCCGTCGAAAGCGACGACCGCGCCGGCGATCAGCGGCGGCCGCACCTCCTGCGAGCCGGCGCGGGCGCGGGCGGCGAAGACCGAGCTGGCGCCGCCGCCGATCAGGCTGGCGAGGAAATCGAACCAGTGGACGGCGAAGTCGTAGAGGATGAGGTTGTCGATCCGCTCGAAGGCGGTGCCTTTGATCCAGCCGTGGTTCCAATGGATGCTCACGTCGACGGAATGGACCGGACCCACGAGGCCGGCGCGCACCGCCTCGCGCATCCAGGAAAGATGCGGCGCCCAGCGGCCGTTCTGGTTGACGGCCAGCACCACGCCCCTCTCGTCGGCGAGATCGCAGAGGCGGAGGCCGGCGTCGAGGTCGATGACGAACGGCTTCTGCGACAGCACATGCTTGCCGGCGCGGAGCGCCGTCTCGATCATGGCGTAGCGCTCGGCCGGGTGCGGCGTGATGTCGACGACCTCGATGTCGTCGCGGGTGAGCGCGCCGTCTATGTCGCCGGTCGCCTCGGCCTCGGGGAAGTACTCGTCGCGCCTCGCCTCCGCCTTGGCAAGCGTGCGGTTGGCGATGACCGCGACCTCGAGGCCCATCGCGCGGTAGGCGTCGAGATGGGCGGCGGAGATGCCGCCGGCGCCGACCAGGGCGATCCGCGGCCGGTACGACCTCGGCAGCGGCGGCCGGTAGGGAAGGTCGGGCGCGGCAACTTCCGCCGCGGCGGCGGTCTTCAGCGCATAGGCGTCGAGATCGGGCTCGCTCATTCGACGAGGCCCACCGTGCACTTCATCTGCGAGGAGAGAACGGCCGAGTCGATGATGCGCTGGCCGGTCAGACAGAAGGCGGGGTCGAGCGGGCCCTCGATCGGGCCGCCGTCCTCGATCCGGGCAAGCATGTACTCGATCGGCCCGCGCCGGCCGGGCGGCAGCGTGTCGACCGGGATCTCAACGTGGGCGGTGTTGGCCCGCGTCTGCAGGGTGACGTAGTCGTCGTAGTCGTAGCTCGAGATCGAGCCGTCGGTGCCGACCAGGATGAATCCGCATTTCGGCTGCGGCTGCTGCGTCCACGGGTCGGTGAGCGTCCCCCAGCGCGTCTCGAACTTCGACAGGCCCATGGCGTAGCGGCAGACGGTGATCGAGTGCTGATCGACCTCGATGCCGGGCGTCTCGTCGACGACGCAGGTGACCTCGATCGGCGCCCTGCCATTGAGGAACCAGGTGCCGAGGGTGACGCCATAGCCGAGGTAGTCGAGAAGGCTGCCGCCGCCCGCGGCCTTCTTGTACCACCACGACGTCGGCTTCTCCCTCTCGACCTCCTCGGGCGAGACCTCGACCTTGTCGGCGAGATGGAAGAGCGGGCCGCGGTTGCCGTCGTAGAAGTGGACCTCGATCACCTCGCCGATCCGGCCCTCGTCGATCAGGCGCTTGGCGGTGTTGTGGGACGGATACCAGGCGAGCGGCCAGTTGATCGCGAGCCGTTTGCCCGCGGCCTCCATCGCCTTGATCATGCGGCGCGCGTCGGCGACGTTGGCGGCAAATGGCTTCTCGACCATGACATTGAGACCGTGCGGCGCGATGGCCTCGACGCTCGCGGCGTGCTCGGCGGTCTTGGAGCAGACGATGGCGAGGTCGGCCCTGGCGGAAGTGAGGCAAGCCTCGAGATCGGTAAAGACGCGGTCCTCGGGAATGCCGAAATTGGCGATGGCCGAACGCATGCGCGAGGGGTCGGGATCGTAGATGCCGGCGATCTCGGCCTCCGGGTGCTCCGCGACGGCGCGGAGCAGGTCGCCCATGTGCATGTGGTCGAAGTTGATGCCGAGGACGCCGTGCTTGGCCACGCGCTGCTCCCATCTCTTGGCCCGGCGGTCGCCGGCGGAGGAGCATGCTACGGAGGGGGGCAGCGGCGATCAACTGCGGCCGCAGCCGATCTCTCCACAAACTCCCCCGGCGCGACGGACGGAACGCCGCCGGTTCAGCAGTCGAGCGTGTTCCGGCGCTCCCAGTCGGTGAGGGTGCGGGCGTAGTCGTTCCACTCGGCGGTCTTGAGCTTGACATAGGCGTCGACGAACTCGGCGCCGAGCTCGCGGCGGAGCAGCTTCGAGCCCTCGGTCAGGCGGATCGCATCGAGGAGGTTGAGGGGGAGCTTCTTCGTTCCCGCCGGCGCCTTGTGGCCCTCGGTGTACATGTTGATGTCGAGCGCCTTGCCGGGGTCGGCCTTGCGCGCCAGGCCGTCGAGGCCGGCGGCAAGTATCGCGGCCGGCATGAGATACGGGTTGGAGGCGCCGTCGGCGAGACGGAGCTCGAAGCGGCCGCCCTCGGGCACGCGAATCATGTGCGTGCGGTTGTTGCCGGCGAAGGTGACGGTGTTCGGCGACCACGTCGCGCCGGAGAGGGTCACCGGCGCATTGATGCGCTTGTAGGAGTTCACCGTCGGGTTGGTGATGGCGCAGATCTCCCGGGCCGCCGCCATCAAGCCGCCGACGAAGTGATAGCCGGTCTTCGACAGGCCCATCTCGTCCTTGCCGTCCTCGAAGGCGTTCCGGTCGCCCTGCCAGAGCGAGACGTGGGCGTGGCAGCCGGAGCCGGTCAGGTTCGTGAAAGGCTTCGGCATGAAGGTGGCGCGGAGCCCGTGCTTCTCGGCGATCGCCTTCACCATGTACTTGAAAAACGCGTGGCGGTCGGCGGTGACGAGCATGTCGTCGTAGTTCCAGTTCATCTCGAACTGGCCGTTGGCGTCCTCATGGTCGTTCTGATAGGGCTTCCAGCCCAGATCCAGCATGGCATCGCAAATTTCCGTGATGAAATCGTAGCGGCGCATAAGCGCCTGCTGATCATAGCAGGGCTTGGACTGGGTGTCGGCGGTATCGCTGATCGCGGTGCCTTCGGGCGTGATCAGGAAGAACTCGCATTCCA
>DASSPO010000380.1:0-6749 GCA_035699585.1 Bauldia sp. | reverse complement strand
GGACATAAACGGCTTCAAGGCGGTGAACGATTCGATCGGGCACCACGGCGGCGACGAGCTGGTCAAGGCGCTGACCGCGCGTCTCAAGTCGGTGCTGCCACCTGACGCGGAGTTCGCGCGGATCGGCGGGGACGAGTTCGCCGTGGCCCTGGTTGGAAGAGCGGTACGGGACACAGCGGCCGGCGTCGCTTCGGCGGTTGTCCACAGTCTCGATCAGCCCTTCACTATCCACGGCTTCGAATTCCACGTAACCGTGGCAGTCGGCTTCGCCGTTGCCGGCGGGACCGGTCTCACGCCGACCGAGATCCTCCGCCGGGCCGACATTGCCATGTATCACGCCAAGAACGGTGCAGAACGGGAGGCAGTCGCCTATCACTCGACCATGGAAACCGGCGCCCTTGAGAAGAAACAGGTTGAGACTGCCCTTCGCCGTGCCGTCGAGGAAGGCGACCTCACCGTCAGCTACCAGCCCGTGGTTCGTGCCAACGACCTCACCACCGTCGGCGTCGAGGCGCTCGTGCGCTGGACGTCGAAGGAGTTCGGCACCGTTTCCCCGTCGTTGTTCGTGCCCGTTGCCGAAGAGACGGGCCTCATTCATGACCTCGGGCGATTCGTCGTCGATCGCGCCTGCCAGGATCTGCTGCGGTGGCCGGGTCTCAAGATGGCGATCAACATCTCGCCGGTGCAGCTCCGCGATCCGAACTTCGCCGACGACATCCTCGGCGTCGTCGAGCGCTACGGCTTGAGCCCACACCAAATCGAGCTGGAGCTCACGGAAGGCATCCTCGTCAACAACCCAACGATCGCCAAGCGCAAGCTCGCCCATCTCAAGAATCTGGGATTCATTCTTTCGCTGGACGATTTCGGGACCGGGTTTTCCTCGATCGGATACCTTCGCCAGTTCCCATTCGACATACTCAAGGTCGATCGCTCCTTCGTCCGCGACCTCGGCATGAATTCGACGGCCAATGCCCTCATCCAGTCGCTGGTGTCGCTGGGCGACGCAATGGATCTCTCGGTGATCGCCGAAGGCATCGAGAACGAGGATCAGCTCAAGCTGCTTCGTCTCATCCAGTGCGAATACGTGCAGGGCTTCCTGATCAGTCGGCCCATCCCCGCCGACGAGATGACCGCGTTGCTCGAAAGCCTGGGACCGGAGCGGCGATTCCAGCTTGGCGGCAGAGACCTGGAACGTAGAGCCGCCGCCAGCTGACCGATTGCGAGCCGCGAGGCTGTTTGCCGGGCAATATTGGCTTCCGAATTGGCTTTGACCGGCTGGCGCGTGCTCCTCGGGCCGTCTTGGATTTTATCAGCTTTCTTAATGGAGCTTCATGCCTCTTTAAGTCCGACACGGTGATATTTGAGGCAGGAACACCGCATTATCGATAGCATGTGTCGATTCCCCGGGACGAAACGTGGCGGCGATGTCGTATCGGGATCAAGTCGTTGCTCGTTTCGGACTGCGGGTCGTCGTACCGGCAGTGGCTGTCCTCGTTGGCGCACTTGCCGTCGTGATCATCTCGCTGAGCGAGATGGCCAATGAGGTCAACCAGATCGAGGAAAAGCTCACTTACCGGTCGGCCGAGGGGGCGGTCCGCGTAACCATCCGGAACCTCAAGGCGACCCATCGCGACTACGCCGTGTGGGACGACGCGGTCCGCCACGTCTATGGCGATCTCGACAAGGTGTTCATGGACGAGAATTTCGCGTCGTCGACTGTCGACGCGACGTTCTTCGACACAGTTTTTCTCGTCGACGAAGTCGGCCGGGTTCGTTACGCCGCGCGAAACGGTCAGCCGCTGGACGCCACCCCAGCCGATTTCTACGGGCCGGCGTTCCCCGCGCTAAGCAAGGGTATCGTCCGCGATGGACGCACTTACGACGTCCGCGCCGGCATCCTGGCGACGCAGGGGGGCCTTGCCACGGTGGCGGTCGGCACTGTCGTGCCCTTCGCCGAGGACTTCGAAGGGCGTCCGGAGCGTTCACGTTTGCTCATCCTGAGCAAAGTGTTCGACGACGCGGTGATCCAGCGCCTCGCCGAGGACTTCCGGATTCCGGATCTGCACCTGGTCGATGCCGCAACGAAGGGCCCGCATCGGATCGAGATCGTCGACCCCGCTGGAACGGTGGTCGGCGCGCTCGCCTGGTCTCCTCCCTCGCTGGGCAGCGCCGCACACGCCGAGGTCAGTCAAACCGTCTTCATGATGCTGGCCCTGGTGGGCGTGACGATGGTCTTCCTCATCGCCATAGCACTCCGCGGTGTCCGCGAGGTCGAGCGCCGTGAAGCCCAGGCGCGCTACGCTGCGACCCATGACGACCTGAGCGGCCTTCCGAACCGGACGGCACTCGTCGCCGAGCTCGACAAGGCGACCGCGGCGCGGCGCGCCGACCTGTCGCCGCTGGCCGTGGTCTATCTCGACCTCGACGGCTTCAAAGAGGTCAATGACGCCTTCGGGCACGCCGCCGGTGACCGGCTGCTCAAGGAGGTCGCCGAAGGCTTCCGCGAGCGGTCGCGCGGCCATCTTCTCGCGCGGGTCGGCGGCGACGAGTTCGCCGTCGTGGTTACTGGTCCCGGAGCGGTCAAGACAGCCTGCGATCTCGGCTGGCGACTTATCAGCTTCGTGCGCGAGCCGTTCGACATCGACGGGCGCATGATCACGATCGGCACAAGTGTCGGTGTTGCGGTCGCCGAGTCCGCAGATCCTTCGGCAGAGGAGCTGCTGCGTCGCGCCGACGTCGCCATGTATCAGGCAAAACAGCAAGGACCCAACCGCCTGTTCGTGTACGATGCGGTAATCGACACGATCAGGCACGAGCGTCTGGAGATCGCCGACGATCTCCGGCGGGCGCTCCGCGAGGACGGGCTCGATCTCGTCTACCAGCCCGTATTTCATGCCGAGAAGCGGACAATCGTCGGCGTCGAAGCGCTGCTTCGATGGAACCGGCCGTTGTCCGGGCCCATTCCGCCGTCGGTATTCGTCCCGATCGCCGAGCAGTCCGGCCTTATCGATGAACTGGGGCGGTGGACCATCGGGAGAGCGTGCCGCGACGGGCTTTCCTGGTCGTCAACCAAGGTCTCGGTCAACGTGTCGCCCGCCCAGTTTCGTAACCCGCATTTCGATGCCGTGGTCGTCGACATCCTGCGCGAAACCGGCTTTCCGCCAGAGCGGCTTGAGCTCGAGGTGACGGAATCGTATTTCATCGTCAACCCCGAGCAGGCCAAACGGGTGATCGATACCGTCAGAAATCTGGGAGTCTCGGTGTCCCTCGACGATTTCGGCACCGGCTATTCCAGCATCGGCTACCTCAGGAACTTCACCTTCGACAAACTGAAGCTGGACCGATCGCTGATCATTGGCATCGCGGAGGACGAACGCGTCCAACGCCTGGTGAAGGCAACGGTGGCGCTCGCCGAGGCGTTGGATCTGGTCGTCACCGCCGAGGGTGTCGAGACGGATGAAGAGGCAAGTTTCCTCAAGGTCGCCGGTTGCGTCGAATTCCAGGGCTTCTTCTTCGCCAAGCCAAGCCCGGCGGCAGTCATCTCCGAGCTCATCAAGAAGCGTGATGCCATCGAGGTAGCCCAACCGGCTTAGCGCCGACCGGGGGGAAAAGGTCAAGCCAGGGCAGTCAGAAGGGGGTGCTGGCTCGTGCCTGCCGGGGACCGTGTTCGCGACCGGCCGGCGCGGCGATTGGCACCGAAAACCCATGGCGCGAGCAAGGCAATCAGGAGCCGTCAGGATGAAGCGCTTTCCGAGGCGGGATCGGGGATCGCCGGGAGCCAGTAGCAACGGAAAGCCCGATTTTGGGGTAGACTTAAGCCGCCGCGGGGAGGGCGGATGATCGAGAAGCTGGAATTCGTGATCGCACTTGCGCGGGAACGGCATTTCGGCCGCGCCGCGGAGGCCTGCGGCGTCAGCCAGCCGACGCTCTCAGCTGGGATCAAGCAGCTCGAAGACAGTCTCGGCGTCCTCCTCGTCAATCGCGGATCGCGTTTCGGCGGCTTCACACCCGAGGGCGAGCGGGTTCTCGAATGGGCCCGGCGGATCGTCGGCGACACCCGGGCCATGCGCCAAGAGATCGAGGCCCTGAAGCTTGGTCTCGCCGGCGAGATCCGTATCGCGGCGATCCCAACGGCACTGGCGATGACCGCAATGCTCACCACCCCCTATCGCGCCAAACACCCGGAAGTGCGCTTCCGCATCTTCTCGCGAAACTCGGTCGAGGTGCTGCGACTTCTCGACAACCTCGAGGTCGATGCCGGCCTCACCTACCTCGACAACGAGCCGCTCGGGCGGGTCAACACCGTCCCCTTGTATCTCGAGGAGTACCGGCTTCTCACCGCCCCCGATGGCGCACTCGGGGCACGCGACCAGGTAACCTGGGCGGAAGTCGGCAAGATCCCGCTCTGCCTGCTCACGCCGGACATGCAGAACCGGCGCATCATTGACGGATTGCTTCGAGCCTCCGGCGCGGAGCCATCGCCGACGCTGGAATCGAACTCGATGATCGTATTGTTCGCGCATGTGCGGACCGGCAAGTGGTCGAGCATCATGCCGGCAAAGCTCGCCGAAACGCTGGGGCTGACTGCAAGTGTCCGATCGATCCCGATCGTCGAGCCGGCGGCCACCCACGCGGTCGGGCTGGTCGTGCCACACCGCGAGCCTATGACGCCGCTTGTCTCCGCCCTTGTCGAGGAGGCGTGGAAGCTCGCATCCTCGCTTTCCGGATCGACGCAAAAACAAGAACGGCGGCGGACACCATCACCCAGCATTCGTCACAACTGACGCCCGCACGCACCCGGTCCCAGGCAGGCAGAAGCCTACGCAACGATAGCGATTACGGATCACCCCATTTGATTCAGCTCATTGATTAGTCCACCGGTTTGGCCACATGCTTGGAAAAATGGATTGCTCATGGTGACCAACAACGGCTGGAATGCCGGACGTGCCGCCGAGATCATCGCGTCCCAAGCCGGGCGCGAGGGGGCGATGCTGCCGATCCTTCACGCGCTGCAGGCCGAATTTGGCTACATCGATCGTGCCGCCGAGCCGATGATCGCCGAGGCGCTGAACCTGACTCGAGCCGAGGTCCACGGCGTCGTCACCTTTTATCACGATTTTCGGCACGAGCCCGCCGGTCGGCGCGTGCTCAAGTTGTGTCGGGCCGAGGCCTGCCAGGCGGCAGGGGGCAATGCGCTCGTCGAGATGGCGGAGCGCCGGCTTGGTACCCCCATGGGAACGACGGCACCGGGCGGGAAGGTCACGCTGGAGGCGGTCTACTGCCTTGGGCTTTGTGCGACCGCGCCATCGGCGATGTTGGACGGACGGGTAGTCGGGCGGCTTGACCCGGATCGGCTCGACGCCCTGTTGGCCGAGGCCGAAGGATGAGCGTTCGCCTGTTTATTCCACGAGATGCCGGCGCCGTGGCGGTCGGGGCGGACGACGTCGCGAGCGCCACATCCGCCGCTGCCATGAGTAGGGGTGTATCGGTCGAAATCGTCCGCACCGGCTCGCGCGGGCTCTACTGGCTGGAGCCGCTGATCGAAGCCGAGACCGTGGACGGACGGGTCGGATTCGGACCGGCCACTGCCGCCGACGCGGAGGCGATCCTCGCCGCGGTGCTCGACGGCACTCCGCACCCGCTTTCCCTCGGCGTCGTTGACGCCCTCCCGTGGCTCAAGCGGCAGACGAGACTGACCTTCGCACGCTGCGGCATCGTCGACCCTTTCTCGCTCGACGACTACCGCGCCCATGACGGGGGGAAAGGCCTGGAACGCGCTCTCTCCATCGGGCCGGAGGCGATCGTCGAGGAAGTCATTCAATCCGGGCTCCGTGGCCGGGGCGGCGCGGGCTTCCCCACCGGTATCAAGTGGCAGACCGTCGCCAGGACAGCGGCGGATCGGAAGTACATCGTATGCAATGCCGACGAGGGCGACAGCGGCACCTTCGCAGACCGGATGATCATGGAGGGCGATCCCTTCGTCCTCATCGAGGGGATGGCCATCGCCGGCATCGCGGTCGGCGCGACCAAGGGATACGTCTACATTCGCTCCGAATACCCGCATGCGATCGTAGCGATGGAGGCGGCGATCGAGGCGGCTCGGCGTGGGGGTCTGATCGGGGCGCGCGTCGCGGGCTCGGCCCATGCCTTCGACATCGAGGTGCGGGTTGGCGCGGGAGCCTATGTCTGCGGCGAGGAAACGTCGCTTCTCGAAAGCCTCGAAGGCAGGCGCGGGGTCGTCCGCGCGAAGCCGCCGCTTCCAGCTCACAAGGGGCTTTTCGGCCGCCCGACCGTGGTCAACAACGTGTTGTCCCTGGCCTCGGTGCCGATCATCCTGGCCCGGGGGGGTAGCTTCTATCGCGACTTCGGCGTGGGCCGCTCGCGGGGCACGATGCCGATCCAGCTTGCCGGCAACGTGAAGTATGGCGGCCTGTTCGAGACGTCCTTCGGCGTCACCCTGGGCGAGCTGGTCGAGGACATCGGAGGCGGCACCGCCACCGGCCGGCCCGTGCGCGCGGTCCAGGTCGGCGGGCCCCTCGGCGCCTACTTCCCGAAGGCCCTGTTCGACACGCCCTTCGACTACGAGGCATTTGCGGCCCGCGACGGGCTCATAGGCCACGGCGGCGTTGTCGTCTTCGACGATACCGTGGACATGGCGAAGCAGGCCCGCTTCGCCATGGAGTTTTGCGCCATCGAATCCTGCGGAAAGTGCACCCCCTGCCGCATCGGATCGACCCGGGGGGTCGAGA
>DASSPO010000379.1:0-7587 GCA_035699585.1 Bauldia sp. | reverse complement strand
CTGTTGGAGTTGACGTGTCCGGCGGGGAGGGCGATGAACTCGACCCCGACGGCCCACTCACGTTTTGCCCCGCTTTCAGTTGATCGCCCGCCCTCCGCCTGTATGGTTCCCCCTTGAATCGAACGGGTGAGGGGACACCGTGCGGGTCGCGAGCCTGGCCTTTGCGCTTTACGTCTTCTGGTTGCTGTTGTCGGGGCATTATGACGCCTTCCTGCTTGGCGCAGGCGCCCTGGCGGCGGTGGGCATCGCCTTGGCCGGGCGCCTGTTCGGCTATGCGGACCGCGAGGGCCACCCGGTCGAGCTGATCCTTGCCGGGTTGCGCTACTGGCCGTGGCTCGTCGTCGAGATCGCGAAGTCGGCCGTCTCGGTGGCGCGCATCATCCTTTCGCCGTCGCTCCCCATCTCGCCGCGGCTGGTGAAGCTTCGCGCCGGTCCCGAGTCCGCGGTGGGTATGGCGACCTACGCCAACTCCATCACGCTTACCCCGGGCACCATCACCGTCGACACCGATCGCCATCATCACTGGATCGTGGTTCATGCTCTGACGGAGGACGGCGTCGCGGGGCTCCTCGCCGGCGACATGGACCGCCGCGTCACGCGCTTTGAGGGGAGGGGGTCCATTGTGCCCTCCGTCTGACTCACCCTCTCCCGGAATTCGCTGTCGCGAATTGTGGCCTGCCCCGAAGGGGGAGGCTTGGGGCCCGTGCAGTTCCGGGGCCGCCTGATGCTCGCCGCCGCCCTCATCGGCATCCTCGTCGCCGGCGCGCTGATGCTGGTTCGTGCGCTGAAGGGGCCCACCATCTTCGACCGCCTGGTCGCCGCCAACGCCATCGGCAACGGAGCGATCGTCTTCCTCGCCGTGCTCGGCTTCGTCAACGGCCGGCCCGACTTCCTCGACATCGCGCTCGCCTACGCGCTCCTCAACATCATCGGCGTCTTCGCGGTGCTCAAGTTCTTCCGTTACGGCCCGCTCGGCGGGAGCGGCGAGGAAGAGGAGGAGGGCGCGTGAGCTTGGCCGAGATCGCCGCCCTCGCCGGCGGCGCGGTTGCCGTCCTCGGTAGCGTCTTCATGGTGATCGGCGCCCTTGGCGTCGTGCGCATGCCCGACGTCTTCACCCGCCTTCACGCCGCCTCGGTCTCCGACACCTTCGGTGTCGGGCTGGTCCTGATCGGCCTGATCCTGGTCGGCGGGCTGACTCTGGTCAGCGTCAAGCTCGCCTTCCTCCTCGCGTTTCTGTTCCTCACCGGGCCGGTCGCCACCCACGCCGTGGCCCGCGCCGCCCTCGATGCCGGCGTCAAGGCGCGCGACGCCAAAGGCGCGGCCATCGACGAGCCGACGGGGGAGGCCGCGCCATAGCCTCCTTCGTCAACTTCATCCTGCTTGCCATGCTCGCCGTGACCACCGTCGCGATCGTGCGGGTCAGGAACCTCTTTGCCGTCGCCGTCCTCACCGGCATCTACTCGTTCCTGATGGCGACGGTACTGCTCGTGCTCGACGCGCCCGATGTGGCGCTGACCGAGGCGGCCGTCGGCGCCGGCATCGGCACGGTGCTCATCGTCGGCGCGCTCTACCTCACCAAGACCGATGAGGCGCGTCCCGTCCACGGCATCCTCCTGCCTCTCGTCGTCGCCGGCGGCACGGCGGCGGCGCTTCTCTTCGGCGTGAGCGAGACGCCGCCTTTCGGCGATCCGGCCAACCCGGTCCACGCCCAGGGGCCGGATTACGTCGCCCGTTCCGTGCCGGAGACCGGCATCCCCAATGTCGTATCCTCGGTGCTCGCGAGCTACCGCGGCTTCGACACGCTCGGTGAAACCGTCGTGATCTTCACTGCCGGCATCGCGGTGCTGATGCTGTTGAAGCGCAGTCCGCCGAAGCGCGGCGGCAAGGGCTAGCGATGCGCCTCGACCTCATCCTTCGCGTCGCGACCAAGCTGATCCTGCCTTACATGCTGCTGTTCGCGCTGTATGTGCAGTTCCACGGCGACTACGGCGCCGGCGGAGGCTTCCAGGCCGGCGTCATCGCCGGCGCCGCCATCATCCTCTACGCGCTGGTCTTCGGCCTTGCCGCGGCGCGCCGCATCGTTCCGGCGGCGCTGGTCGAGACCATGATGCCGCTCGGCGTCTTCATCTACGCCGCGGTCGGTGTCGCGGGCTGGCTCACCGGCGGCGACTATCTCGAGTACAACCACCTCGCCCGCGACCCCGTGCACGGCCAGGAGTGGGGCGTCTTCCTCGTCGAGCTGGGCGTCTTCGTCACCGTGAGCGCGACCATGGTCGCGATCTTCTACGCCTTCGCCGGACGGGGACGCGCACGATGAGGGAGATCCTCGACCTCGCGGGCGGCTTCCTCGCCCACTACAACCAGTACATCACCATCTTCCTCATGGTGTCCGGGCTCTACATCGTGATCGCCCGCGGCAACATGGTGAAGAAGCTGGTCGGCCTCTCCGTCTTCCAGACCTCGGTCTATCTCCTCTACATCTCGGCGGGGAAGATCATCGGCGGCACCGCGCCGATCGTCGACCAGCGCTTCACCCTCTACTCGCATCCGCTGCCCCACGTCCTGATCCTCACCGCCATCGTCGTCGGGGTCGCAACGCTGGCCCTTGGCCTCGCCCTCGTCGTGCGCATCAACGCGGCCTACGGCAGCATCGAGGAAGACGAGATCTTCGCCCGCGACAAGGACGCGAAATGACGGAGCACCTCCCGGCGCTCCAGGTCGTTCTCCCGCTGTTCGGCGCGCTGATCGCGGCCCTGGTCCGCCGTCCCGTTGCCGCCTGGCTGGTCACCTTGGTCGTCAGCATCGCTTCGTTCGCCGTCGCCGCGTCGCTCCTGCGCGAGGTGCTTGCGGTGGGCGTCGTCTCCTACCGGATCGGCGGCTGGGACCCCGCGCTTGGCATCGAGTACCGCATCGACATCGTCAATGCCCTCATCCTCCTCCTCGTGACCGCCATTGCCACCGTCATCGCCCCCTTTGCCCGCCTCTCGGTGGCGTCCGAGATCCCGGAGGACAAGGTCGCCTGGTTCTATGCCATGTACCTCCTGGCGATGACCGGGCTGCTCGGCATCGCGATCACCGGGGACGCCTTCAACGCCTTCGTCTTTCTCGAGGTGTCGTCGCTGTCGAGCTACGCGCTGATCGCGATGGGTCGCGACCGCCGCGCGCTGGTCGCCGCCTACCAGTACCTGATCGTCGGTACGATCGGCGCCGGCTTCTATGTCATCGGCGTCGGCTTCATCTACATGATGACGGGCACCCTCAACCTCGCGCTGATCGCCGAGCGCATCGTCGACGTCGAGACCACGCGGCCGGTGCTTGCCGCGCTTGCCTTCATCGTCGTCGGCATCAGCCTCAAGCTCGCGCTCTTCCCGCTCCACGTCTGGCTGCCCAATGCCTATGCCTACGCGCCCTCGGTCGCCACCGTGTTCCTCGCCGCGACCGCCACCAAGGTCGCCGTGTACCTGCTCGCCCGCTACGTCTACTCGGTCTTCGGTGCGAGCTTCGTCTTCGCCGACCTGCCGCTTTCCGAAACTCTCCTCGCCTTCTCGATCGCCGCCATCTTCGGGGCCGCGACCGTCGCCGTTTTCCAGTCCGACGTGAAGCGGATGTTTGCCTATTCCTCGGTGGCGCAGATCGGCTACATCACGCTCGGCCTGTCGCTGGCCACCGTCACCGGCGTCACCGGCGGCCTCGTCCATCTCCTCAACCACGCCCTGATCAAGGGCGCGATCTTCATGGGCCTCGGCGCGATCGTCTTCCGCGCGCGCGGCGTGGACTTTCACGATATTGCCGGCATCGGCCACAGGATGCCGCTTACCACCGCCGCGATCGTCCTTGCCGGCCTCAGCCTGATAGGCATTCCCGGCACCGCCGGCTTCGTGTCGAAATGGTACCTGGTCGTGGCCGCCCTCGAGCTCGGCTGGTGGTGGCTCGCCGCGCTCATCGCGCTTTCGACGCTGATCACCGTCGTCTATGTCGGCCGCGTCGTGGAGGCGGCGTATTTCCGCGCCCCTTCGGCTGCGGACGCGGGTGCAAGCGAAGCCCCCGCCGAGATGCTGGTGCCGACCCTGGTGCTTGCCGCCGCCACGGTGTGGTTCGGGATCGACACGGAGCTCACCGCCGGCATGGCAGGTCTCGCCGCGAAGACGCTGATCGGGGGCATCCGGTGAGCCCGGCCACACTGATCGGGCTGACGCTGCTCATCCCCGCGGGGACCGCTCTGCTCCTGCCGCTCTTTGCGGGCCGCCCCGATGTCCGCGAAGGAACGACGGTCCTCGGGGCCGTGCTCCTCTTCGCCACGGTGCTTCAGCTCCTCCCCCTCATACTTGCCGGTGCGACGCCGTCCCTCGCCCTCTGGACGGTCATCCCCGGCCTCACGCTCGCCTTCGCCGTCGAGCCGCTCGGCATGTTGTTCGCCGCGGTCGCCTCGGGGTTGTGGATCGTCAACTCGGTCTATTCGATCGGCTACATGCGCGCCGAGAAGGCGGAGCGCCAGACACTCTTCTATGTCTGCTTCGCGCTTGCCATCGCTTCCACCATGGGCATCGCGCTCGCCGCCAACCTCTTCACGCTCTTCCTGTTCTACGAGCTCCTCACCTTCACCACCTGGCCGCTCGTCATCCACCGCGCCACGCCGGAGGCGCGCCGGGCCGGGCGCCTCTACCTGATGATGCTCTTCGGCGCCTCGACCTTGTTTCTTCTTCCCGCCCTGGCCTGGACCGGTATCGTCGCGGGGACACTCGACTTCGCTCCCGGCGGCATCCTCGCCGGCCGCGTCGACGATGTCGGCCTCGGCATTCTGCTCGCGCTGTTCGTCTTTGGCGCCGCCAAGGCGGCGGTGATGCCGCTCCACGCCTGGCTGCCGGCGGCGATGGTCGCGCCGACGCCGGTGTCGGCGCTCCTCCATGCGGTTGCCGTGGTCAAGGCCGGCGTCTTTACCATCCTCAAGGTCGTCGTCTATGTCTTTGGGGTAGATACGCTGGCCGGTTCCAGTGGCGGCGACTGGTTGGTGGTGGTGGCGGGCATCACCATAGTTTCCGCCTCGCTGGTCGCGCTCCGGCAGGACAACCTCAAGCGCCGGCTGGCCTACTCGACGATCAGCCAGCTTTCCTACGTCGTCCTCGGCGCGGCGCTGTTCACGCCCCTTGCCATCCTTGGCGCCGCCCTCCACATCGCGGCCCATGCCGTCTCCAAGATCACGCTGTTCTTCGCCGCCGGCTCGGTTCACGTCGGCGCGCATGTCGACGACGTGAGCCGCATGGATGGCGTCGGCCGAAGGATGCCGTGGACCATGGGCTCCTTCGCCATCGGCGCCCTGTCGATGATCGGCGTCCCGCCGACGGCCGGATTCCTCGGCAAATGGTTCATCCTCCTTGCCGCGCTGCAGATCGGGGAATGGTTCGCCGTCGCTGTGATCGTCGTCTCGACCCTTCTCAACGCCGGCTACTTCCTGCCGATCATCTACCGTGCCTTTGCCTATGAGCCGGCGCCGGGCAGCGCCCCTCCGTCCGAATCGCCGTGGCCGATGCTGGCGTCCCTGGTGGTGACCGCGGTTGCGACCGTCCTTCTCTTCGCGTGGCCCGGAGCGCCGTTCGAATTGGCGGAAATGCTTGCCGGCGCCGCCACGATTGTTGACGCCGGTGCATCCGGCGTCGTTCAATTCCCGGAGGGAGGGGTCGAGCCGTGATTTCTGGCGCCAATATTCTGCGGCCAAGAGCCGCCGCGCCGGGCTTTTGTCGCCAAAACGCCACTGTCATCCCCTGTTGATCCGAATCGACCAAGAAGGAGCAATGAACACCTTGCGACGGCCGGCGCGCCCCTGGAAGCAGGCGATCTATCTCTGGATCGGGATCGCGCTCGTGCCGATCGGGCTGGCGGTGGCGCCGCTTCCCGGCCCTGGCGGCGTCCCGATCCTCGCGCTCGCGGCGCTGCTCATCATCACCTCGAGCCGGCGGGCGGCGAGCTGGGTTCGGCTGCACCGCCGGCGTTGGGATTGGATGAACGACATCCTGCTCAAGGGCGAAGGCTGGCTCGGGGGCGAGATGGGCAGGGCGCTTCGCCGCACCAACGGCCGGCGCAACACGCTCCCATCGAAGCCCCCCGCCTCTCGGCGCGAGCGCATCCTCGACATCCTGCTTTTCCCTGTCCATGTCGCGATCATTCTGACCCGGGCTGTGGCCAACCGCTTCGGCTGGAAGCTCCCCGGCGATGCCCGGAAGGAGCGCGAGGCCGAGCGCGAACGCCGCCGCCACCGTCGTGCGCGCCGGCGGCGTCGCGAGGCGAAGCGCGAAGGGCTGGTCGCCACGAAGGCGGGGAAGGAAGGGGGGAAGAAGGGGGAGGGACGCGCCGCGGCGCGAGATCCGGCCAAGGGGCGAGGCGGGGATCGCCGCCGGCGACGGAACCGGCTACCCATCGCCGCTTCCGTCCAGGGCGGCATGGAGCCCTAGCGTTCGATGCCGGCGATCAGGATGACGGACAGCCGCTTGCCGATGGCGGTTGCCTGACCGTCGGTCAAACGAACTGGGCGGCCCCGACGGCGATGAGGAGGATCCCAGCGGTTGCATCCAGGATGCGCGAGGTGCGGGCGAGCGACGTCCCGTGTCGCGCGACGAGGAGCGCCATCCGGTCCCGGGCGAGCGCCGTCGCCACGGCGACTCCCGCGAGCGTCAGCGTGATCCCGATCAGCATTGCCAGCGCGAAGACAAGCCCGGCTTCCGGGACTCCGTGTGAGAGCGCGTAGATCATCGCAAACAGGGTGAGGGGGCACGGCACCAGACCGGCCGCCACTGCGACCGCCATGCCTTCCCCGCGCGGGTGCCGCTCGCCTCGGAGGGCGCGGACGAGGAGCCAGACGCCGATCAGGGCGATCAGCCCTCGGCTCACGTCCTCGATGAGGTCGGAGCGGCCGGCGCCGGCGATCGTGCGGGAAAGGAGCGGGGCTCCAACGAGCGCGAGCAGGACCGCGGAGGCGACATGGGTCGCCGAGAGCGCTCCGGCGACACCGGCGCCTTGGACCATGCCCAGCCGCGAACCGACCAGGTAGGACGCAAGCACCGTCTTGCCGTGGCCGGGCGTGAGCGCGTGGACCGCGCCGAAGGCAATCCCGAGTGGCAGCATGCCGATGAGGAATGCGAGGCTGCGCGAGGTCTCGAATCCGGCGAGCTCGTCGGCGACCGAAGCGCGTATCCATTGTTGGAGGTCGATGAGGAAGTCCATCGCCGCTCAGTGGCCGTGACGGTGGTGCAGGTCGGGATAGTGCGGGTGCTTGTGCACGAGCGGCGCGTGCCGGTGCCGGTGGCTGTGCGGCTCGCCCGGGGGATCGTTCGGGCCGTGCGCGTGCCGATGGTGCGCGTCATGGGCGTGCAGATGCTCGTGCTCGAGTTCCTCATGCCGGTGCTCGTGGTCGTGGTCCTCGGTGAGGTGGAGGTACACGCCGATCCCCATCAGGAGCGCCGCGAGCGCTAGCTGGACTGTCACCGGATCGCCGAGCAGCGCCACCGCGATCGCCGCGCCGATGAAAGGGGCTGTCGAGAAGTACGCTCCGGTTCTTGCGGCCCCGAGGTGGCGGAGGCTCGTCACGAAGAGGAC
>DASSPO010000378.1:0-3558 GCA_035699585.1 Bauldia sp. | reverse complement strand
GGACACGATGTTGGCGCCGGAGGCCTATCGTCTCCGTTTCGAAAGCGACACCGTCGCTCTAGCCGCATCCGGCCCTGCCGGCTTCCGCTACGGTTGGACGACACTCGGCCAGATCCTTCGCGGCGCGCGCCTGCGGGAGGGGACCTTCGCCTTCCCCAAGACGGGCGTCATCGAGGACGCCCCCCGGTTCCCCTTTCGCGGCGCCCATCTCGACGTCGCGCGTCAAATCTACTCTCTCGACGAAGTCCGCCGGTTCGTCGACTGCCTCGCGTGGAACAAGCTCAATGTCCTCCATCTCCACCTCAGCGACGACGAAGGCTGGCGGCTCGACGTTCCCGGCTACCCGGAACTCGCCGAGGTCGCGGCTTGGCGCGGGCTGGGACTGGCGGTACCGCCGCTTCTTGGCAGCGGCGTCGACCGCTACGGAGGCGTCTATTCGTCGGCCGACCTCGTGGCGATCGTCGACCACGCCGCTTCCCTTGGTCTCGCCGTCGTCCCCGAGATCGACATTCCAGGGCACTGCTACTGCGTTCTTCAGGCTATCCCGTCGCTTCGCGATCCGGACGAGACTGGCGTCTACCGAAGCATCCAGGGCTTTCCGAACAACTGCCTCAACCCCGCGGTCGAGAAAACCTACGAGTTCCTGGCAGCCGTCTTTGCACACATTGCCGGTCTCTTTCCGGCACCGTGGATCCACGTCGGCGGCGACGAGGTGCCCCACGACGCCTGGCTTGGTTCGCCCATGGCGCGCGACCTGATGGCGAAGAACGGCTGGACGGAAGTCTTCGAGCTTCAGTCGCACTTCCTCAAGCGGGTACAGGGCATCATCCGTGGCCTCGGCAAGCGAACCGGCGCCTGGGAGGAGGCGGCGCTTGGCGGCGGCGTCGACGGCGGCGATTCCTATCTCGTCGCCTGGCGGAAGTCGGCGTCCGGCCGTGAACTGGCCGAGGCGGGCTACGACGTAGTGCTCGCTCCGGCCGAGCACGCCTATTTCGACATGGCGCAGTCCGACGAATTCTGGGAACCCGGCGCTAGCTGGGCCGGAACCGTGCCGCTCGCCGCCGCCTACGCCTTCGACCCTGGAAGCGAATGGCCGGCGGGGCTGCGCTCCCGTCTGATCGGCGTCCAGGCGTGCCTGTGGAGCGAGAACCTTTGCGACCGTGGGCTTTTCGACCACCTCGTCTTTCCGCGCCTCTCCGCGATCGCCGAGACGGCATGGACTCCGAGAGCGAAGAAGTCGTTTCCCCGTTTCCTCGCCATCCACCCGCTGATGCCGGTGACCGGCATGGGGCGGAATCGTCCCGATCCCTACTCGAGGGTGGCCGGGCCGCCATGAGGTCGAACGGCGACGAAGTTCAGGAGACCCGGCTCGCGAGGGTGTCGGCCATTGTTTCAAGCCGCTCCCGCGGCACCGACCCGATGATCAAGTAGCCGCGGCCGTCCGAATTCCAGAACACGACGTTCTTTCCGCGGCGCTCCTCGAAGGCGGGCGGCGTATCCTCGCGGCCGTTTGCGATGATGCAGAACGCCACCGGGCCATATTCGGTCGAAAGGTAGGAGATCTGACCGAGAGGCTTCCCTTCGTACTCGAACAGAACCGCTCCCTTGAGGTCGAGGCCGGGGAGGGCGACAGTTTCCGGCTCGAGCGGGAGCCCGAGCCCGTCGCCCACGACCTTGAGCCGCGGGGCATAGGCCTCCGGATCGGTGGGCGCGAGGGCAAAGGTCTCCGGCGTGTAAAGCGAGACATAGTCGGCCACCACCGCGCGCCAGCCGGGCGCCTCGGCGACCTCGGTCGGCGTCAGCGAGCGGGCGGTCACGAACCCGGCAACGGCGCCGAGGACGAGAAGAACGATCGCGGCCGCGAGCGCCCGTAGTCCGTTGAACCCGGCCGGGCCGCGCGCCGCAGGCTTGTCGGCCGTCTCGAGCATGTGCTCGAGCCGGTCGATTGGGGCCATGTCGAGGATGAGGTCGAAGGGCTCGGCGGGCGGGCGTCCGGCACGCAGGACATCGAGCCGGGCGCGCAATGCGGCATCCTCGGCGAGACGCGCTTCGAGGGCTGCGCGCGCATCGCGGTCGAGCTCACCGTCGAGATAGGCCGTCAGCGCCTCATCGTCCGGTAGGGCTTTTTCGAGTTCGGTGCTCATGGCTTCTTACGCCGCTCGTCGGGATCCGCGCCGAGCGCAGCGAGCTTCGCCCGCGCCCCGGCAAGCCGGCTCATAACCGTGCCGATGGGCACCTCCAGAAGCTGGGCGGCCTCGCGATAGGAGAAGCCCTCGACATAGACAAGGAAGACCGTCTCGCGCTGTGCTTCGGGAAGCGACTGTACCCGTTTCAACACCTGGACCGCCGAAATATTCGTCTCGATCGCTTGCGCCCCGTCAAACACCAGCACCGCCTCCGCGTCCACCAGCCCCTGGCCGCGGCGGTAGCGTGTCGCCCGTACCTCGTTCAGCCAGATCGAATGGAGAATTGCCATCAGCCAGCGGTCGAGATGCGTCCCCGGCTGGAACTGATGCGCGCGTTCCAGCGCCCTGAGGCAGGTCGACTGCACCAGATCGTCTGCCGTGTCGCGGCTGCCGGAGAGGACAAGGCCATAGCGCCACAGCCTGCGGAGATGCTCCCGCAGGCCTGCTTTCACGGCTTCGTGACTGCTCTCCGTCATCGTCGAAACGAATAGGGTCCGCTAAGGTCGTGTTTGGTTGGGGGCGACTGTAGCGGAGACGCCAGTCGATCGACCAACCAAATTTGAGGAGATGCGCGTGATGAATGGTTCTTCGCTCAAGGTTCGCCTACTGGCGCTCACCGTCGCTGCCGCCGCCGCGTTCGCCATCGCCGTCCCGGCTCACGCCGCAAACAGCGGATCGAGCGGTGGCGGCTCCTCCGGCGGAACCACCTGCAAGGAGGGCATGGTGTGGAACCAGGCCAAGGGCGTTTGCGAGAAGGCGAGCTCCGGCCTGTTCGACGACGAGACGCTCTACGAGCAGGGCCGCGCGCTGGCGCTCGCGGGCGAGTACCGGAAGGCGCTTGCCCTTTTCGATGCGATCAAGGACAAGCACGATGCTGACGTCCTCACCATGATCGGATACGCGAAGCGCAGGTCCGGCGCGGTCGAGGAGGGCATCGGCTACTATCACCTGGCGCTTGCCATCGATCCCGACAACATCAACACCCGCGAATACCTCGGCGAAGGCTATGTGGCGATGGGCCGGCTCGATCTCGCCCAGGCCGAACTCGACCGAATCGGCGCGATCTGCGGCGAATCCTGCGAGCAATATGTCGAACTCGCTTCCGCCATGGCCGGTGCGCCCGACTGGAACTGACCGGTGACTCCAGGCGAGCGGCGGGTGCCCGCGGCTCGCCTGTTGTTGTGCCGGTGCATGTGAGGCGATGAATAGGGCGGCGGTGCGGGGTGTTGACCGCACGTAACAACCCCGGGACGATGGTTTTCCCCGGGGGTGCCCTCAACCTTTGTCGGGAGGCTTTTCAATGAGACCTGGCCCAGTTCCGCTGGCCCGCGCGGCTGTTTTCGCCCTTTCCGTTGCGGTCGTCGGCTCCCTG
>DASSPO010000377.1:0-17101 GCA_035699585.1 Bauldia sp. | reverse complement strand
CCGGCGTGCGTCATGGCCGATGAGGTATCGTCTTTGCGTGAAGGCGACCTAGCGGGGCTGGGAAGGTTCATGTCCTTGCGATTCCATGCGCCGTTAGCCGCAATCGTGGTCGCCGCCGTGGCGCTTTCGGCCTGCAAGCCCGAAGAGGAACCTCCCCCGCCGCCACGAACCGCCCGGGTGATCGAGGCCGAACCGGCGCCGATTCTGCTCGCGGCCGAAGGCAGCGGCACGATCGCCTCGCGCACCACCACAAGTGTGGGCTTCCTCGTCTCCGGACGGCTCCAGACCCGCGACGTCGATGTCGGTTCGAGCGTGACGACCGGTCAGACTCTCGCCGCCATCGATCCGACGGACCTTCAAAACCAGCTCGCCACCGCCAAGAGCCAGGTCGACGCCGCCAATGCCGCCGTGGCGCAGACCTCGGCCGAAGAAGCGGCGAAGCGCCAGCTTCTCAAGGAGGGCTTCACCACGCAATCCGAGTACAACCAGGCGCTCAAGGCGCTCCAGACCGCGCAGGCGGATCTGGCGTCGGCCCAGGCCAACCTCCGTCTGGCCGAAGATCAGCTCGGCTACGCCACGCTCAGGTCGCCGGTGGCCGGGGCGGTAACCCAGACCGGCGCAGACCCCGGTCAGGTGGTTCAGGCGGGGCAGATGATCGTGACGATCGCCGACGTGTCCCAGCTCGACGCGGTCTTCTCGGTGCCCTCGCAGATCGCCAATCTCGCCAAGATCGGCGGCAAGGTAACGGTGTGGCTGCAGCAGGACCCAAAGGTCGAGGTCGTCGGCTCGGTCCGCCAGATCGCGCCGGACGCCGACCCGACCACGGGCACTTACACGCTCAAGGTCGCACTCGAGAATCCGCCGCCGGAAATGCGCCTCGGATCGCTTGTCCGCGGCAGGGCGGAGCAGCTCGGCGACGAGGTGATCAGCATCCCGCCCACCGCCCTGGTCCAGACCGGCGACCAGCCGCAGGTCTGGATCGTCGACGCGACCGGCGCGGTCCATCTCAAGCCGGTAACGGTGGCTCGCTACGACACCGGAGCCGTGCTCGTCTCCGACGGCATCGAGAAAGGCGACCTCGTGGTCATCGCCGGCGTCAATTCGCTGGCGGAAGGGCAGATCGTGAAGGTCGAAAAGGTGACGACCCCATGAGGGGGCACAACCTTTCCGCCTGGTCGATCAAGCACCGGGTCCTGATTCTCTTCTTCATGCTCCTCTTCCTGGCGGCGGGAGCATTCGCCTACGCCAATCTTGGTCGCGAGGAGGATCCGACGTTTGCGGTGAACACGATGGTGGTTTCGGCCGCGTGGCCCGGCGCCACGCTCGTGGACACCATGAACGAGCTCACCAACACGATCGAGGAGAAGCTCGAGGAAACGCCCAACATCGATGTCATCAAGAGCTACACCACGCCGGGCCAGACCGTCATCTATGTCCAGCTTCTCGATTCGACGCCCCCCTCGGCCATTCCCGATGCCTGGTACCAGGTACGCAAGAAGGTATCCGACATCGAGCAGAACCTGCCGGAGGGCACGGTCGGCCCGTTCTTCAACGACGAATACGGCGACGTCTTCGGCATCATCTACGGCCTGACTTTTGACGGCTACAGCTGGCGCGAGGCCCGCGACTTCGCCGAGACGGCGAAGGCCGCGTTTCTCTCCGCAGCCGATACCGGCAAGGTCGAGATCTTCGGCGACCAGGAAGAGAAGATCTACCTGACGTTCTCTCCCGAGCAGCTCGCGGCGATCAATGTCAGCCTCGACCAGGTGATGAACGCCATCGCGGAGCAGAACGCGGTCACTCCGGCCGGCGTCATCACCACGCCGAACGAGGACATCCTGATCGACGTTTCGGGCGCTCTCACCGACACCTCGAGCATCGCGGCGATCAACCTCTTCATCAACGGCCGGTTCTACAACCTCACCCAGCTCGCCACCATCAGCCGCGTCCCGGTCGACCCGCCGACCAAAATGTACGAGGTGAATGGCCGGCCCTCGATCGGGATCGGCATATCGATGCGAGCCGGCGGCAACAATCTCACCTTTGGCGACGAGATCGGGGCGATCGCGGCACGGCTGCAACAGGACTTCCCTATCGGTATCGAGCTCGTCCAGGTTTCCGATCAGCCGGAAGTGGTGCGGGCGGCGATCTCCGGATTCACCAGCGCCCTGTTCGAGGCAGTGATCATCGTGCTCGCGGTGAGCTTCGTGAGCCTCGGTCTTCGCGCCGGGCTGGTGGTCGCGCTGTCGATTCCGCTGGTGCTCGCGATCGTCTTCCTCTTCCTTTACTCGGTCGACATCAGCCTGCAGCGAATTTCGCTCGGCGCGCTCGTCATCGCCCTCGGCCTTCTCGTCGACGACGCGATGATCACGGTCGAATCGATGGTGTCGCGGATCGAAGCCGGCGACCCGAAGCCGGTCGCGGCATCCTATGCCTACGAGTCGACCGCCTTTCCGATGCTCACCGGCACCATCGTGACCATGGCGGGGTTCCTGCCGATCGGGCTCGCGCAGTCGAGCGTCGGCCAATACACCTTCTCCCTCTTCGCGGTGATCGCGGTGGCGCTGACCGTGTCGTGGTTCGTGGCAGTGATGTTCTCGCCGGTCATCGGCGTCACGGTACTGCCCTCGACGATGAAGGCCAAGCACGCCGGACCGGGGCGTCTGATGAGGGCATTCATCCGGGTTCTCACCGTCTGCATGCGCCACCGCTACCTAACCGTGGGCGTGACCGTCCTCCTCTTCGTGCTGTCGCTCTTCGGACAGACTCTGCTTCAGCGCCAGTTCTTCCCGGCCTCGGACCGGCCGGAGCTCCTGGTCACGCTGATCCTGCCGGCAAACTCCTCGATCCTGGCCACCAGGACCGAGGTCGAGCGCATTGAAGCATTGATCAAGGACGATCCCGACGTCGAGAACTACTCGGCCTATATCGGCGGCGGCGCAATCCGCTTCTACCTGCCGCTCGACGTTCAGGGCGACAATGACTTCGTCGCCCAGATGGTCATCGTCAACAAGGATCTCGAGGCACGCGACCGGGTCGAGGCCAAGCTTCGGGAAGCGATTGCCGGGATGGACGGCTTCACCGGCCGTGTTTCGCGACTCGAGCTCGGGCCGCCGGTCGGCTGGCCGGTCCAGTATCGGGTTACCGGCAACACGATCGACGAGGCGCGAGGATTCGCGCAACAGGTGGCGGATGTGCTCCGAAGCTCCGGAGCGACGATGACCGTCAACTTCGACTGGAGCGAGAAGGCCAAGGCGGTGCGGCTCGAGATCAACCAGGACCGCGCGCGGCAGCTCGGCCTGAGTTCCGAGTCGATCGCCCAGCAGCTCTACGCCATCCACAGCGGCGCGGTGGTGACCGAGCTCCGCGACAACATCTATCTCGTCGACGTCGTCGCTCGGGCGACCGATACCGATCGCCTGTCGCTCGAGACGCTCCGCAATCTCCAGTTCAACCTGCCCACCGGACAGGCGGTGCCGCTGATGGAGATCGCGAAGCTCACCTATGAGCTCGACGAGGCCTATGTCTGGCGCCGCGACCGGAAGCCGACCGTGACGGTGCAGGCGGACCCCGCAGCCGGGCTACAGGCGCCGACGGTGTTCAAGCGTCTGCGGCCACAGATCGATGAGATCGCGGCCAGAATGCCGCCCGGCGCGTTCATCGAGGAAGGCGGCACGGTGGAAAAGAGCGACCAGAGCAATGCTTCGGTCTTCGCCCAGGTACCGCTCATGAGTGCGGTGGTGCTCATCGTGTTGATGATCCAGCTTCAGAGCTTCTCGCGGCTGGCGCTCGTCCTCTCCGTGGCGCCGCTCGGCTTCATCGGCGTGGTGGTGGCGCTCCTTGCGACCGGAACGCCGTTCGGCTTCATCGCTCTCCTCGGCGTGATCGCGCTGACCGGCATGATCGTAAGGAACTCGGTGATCCTGGTGGACCGGATCGAGTACAACCACGAACAAGGACTCTCGACCTGGGATGCTGTGCTGGAGGCGACCGAACACCGCCTGCGGCCGATCCTGCTCACCGCGTCGGCGGCGATCCTGGGAATGATCCCGATCATGCACGACGTATTCTGGGGGCCGATGGCTTATGCCATCGCGGGTGGTCTTGCCGGCGCGACGCTGCTCACGCTCCTGTTCCTTCCCGCGCTCTACGTCGTCTGGTTCCGGGTCAAGCCGCCGCCACGCGACCACGTCCCGCAGCACTTGACTGCGGGCCAGGCACCGGCGGCGGCAACCGCCGCGGCGCCGTAGGGCGCGCCACGCGACGCGCTAGGGTCGGCGGCCCGCCGCGACCCTGGCGGATGCCGGGGCCCGCGGCTCGGTCGTCAATGCACCGGTGAGCCGGCGAGCTCCTCGTCGGTCATGCCGGTGATGATCAGCTCGACGTCCTCGATCGAGGTCTTCTTCGGGTCGATGTCGTCGGCGACCACCTTGCCGCGGCGAAGCACGACGATGCGATCGACCACCTGAAAGACGTGGTGGATGTTGTGAGCGATGAAGATGCAGGAGTGGCCCGAATCGCGGGCGTTGCGCACGAAGTTGAGCACGCCGCGGGTCTCGGCAACGCCGAGGTTGTTGGTCGGCTCGTCGAGGACGATCAGATCGCTGTCGAAGTACATGGCGCGGGCGATCGCCACCGCCTGACGCTCGCCGCCCGAGAGCGCCGAGATCGGCGTCGTGGTCGGGATGTTCTTGGTGATGCCGACGCGGCGAAGCAGTTCGCCGGCCACGCGGTTCATGGTCGCGTGGTCCATGCGATTGAGAATGCGCAGGCCGGTGAGCGGCTCGCGACCGAGGAACAGGTTACGCGCGATCGATAGCTGCGTCACCAGCGCCGAGTCCTGGTAGATGGTCTCGATGCCGTTGGCGATCGCGTCGGTCGTGCTCCGAATGTCGACCTTCTTGCCGCGGATGAAGATGTCGCCGCTCGTGGTAGGCACGGCGCCGGACAGAATCTTGATGAGCGTCGACTTGCCGGCGCCGTTGTCGCCCAGGAGACCGACGATCTCCTGCTCGCGGACGCTGAAGGTCACGTCGTCGAGCGCCTGTACGCGGCCGTAGAACTTGGAGATATGCTCCATGCGGACGAGGTCGGTCATCTGTCAGGTCCCCGCCTGGTGCCGCCGCTCGAGGCCGTAGTGCAGCGCCATCATCCCAAGGATGATCGCGCCGATGAATATGTTGTAGGCGAGCCCCGGCACGCCGATCAGGACGATGCCGTTCCGCATCACGCGGAGGATGAAGACGCCAATCACGGTGCCGACGATGGTGCCGCGCCCGCCCATCAGCGCGGTCCCGCCGATCACCACCATCGCTATCACCTCGAGCTCGTAGCCGGTGCCGCTGTTGGGGTTGGCGGCGGAGGTGCGGATCGAGCTGATGATGCCGGCGAGCGCCGACATGACCGAGCAGAGCATGAAGAGGGCGAGCTTGGTGGCATTGACGTTGACGCCGCGGGCGCGGGCGGCGTTGGGGTTGCCGCCGGAGGCCTGGATCCAGTTGCCGAACTTGGTCTGGTTGAGGAGGTACCAGAAGATCACGGCCGCGCCGATGAACCAAAACAGCGACATGTAGATGCGGAACGGACCGATGTGGAAGTCGCCGACCAGCACTTCGGCGATCCACTGGTGGCCGGCATTCCAGGTCCGCTGCGGAAACCCGTCGGTGACGAACAGCGCCGTGCCGCGAACAACCAGAAGCATGCCCAGGGTGACCAGGAAGGACGGGATCTTCAACCGCGTCACGAACAGGCCGTTCACGAGCCCGATCAACGCGGCCATGACAATGGCGATGACGAAGCCGATCTCGAGCGGGAAAATGCCCTCGTTGAACAGCACCCACATCACGATCGGGGCAAAGCCGAAGACGGCGCCGACGGAAAGATCGAACTCGCCGGCGGTCATCAGAAGCGTCATTGCCAGTGCGATGAGGCCGAGCTCGACGGTGAAAACCAGCGTGTTCGAGATGTTGAGCGGAGACAGGAAGTCGGGATTGATCGCGGTAAAGACGGCCAGCTCGATCACGAGCAGCACGAACGGTCCGAACTCGGGCTTGGCGATGAGTCGACGGGCCAACGACGGCCGACGCACGGTCCCGCTCTCCGCGCGGCCTGGCGTATCCTGGGCGAGAGCCATTTTGATGTCGCGCTCTTGTCTTCGGGCGGCATCCCGCGACGGCGCGAGACCGCCGCGGGATGTCTCGGGAGGCTCCGACTACTTGCCGGAGAGGATATCGTCGATGAGCTGGGCGCCGTCCTTCTCGTAGAGGTTTCCGACCAGCACATCGAACGTAGCCGGGATGCCGCTGGAGGCCATATTGGCGAGCGAGAGGCCGACATAGCTCGTGGCATGCGGGTCCTGCCACATGGCGGCGTTGACGTAGCCCTGCAGAACCTCCTGCGTGGTATCGAGGGAATTGCCCCAGCCGACCACCGGTATTTCCCCGGGCTTCACACCGACTTGATCGAAAACGCGCTTGATCGAGCCGGTGACAAGGTCGCCGAGACCGATGATCGCCTTCACCTTGTCGCGATTGGCCGTGAGGTAATCGGACATGCGGGTGATCGCCTCGCCCTGATCAAGCGTCGCGTCGGTGACTTCCCAGGTGATGCCGAGCGGCTCGAAGACGCTCTTGATGCCTTCCTCCTCCTGAACGCCGTAGGTGGCGCCGGGCACCTCGACAGGCATCCAGACAAAGTCGCCGGACTTCACCAGACCCTTGTCCACCAGGTACTGCGCCCAATTCTTGCCGGTCTCGACAAGGTCCATTCCGACATAGGCGTCGAAGTCGACGGTCGGGTCGGGCGTGTTGATGTTGATCACAGGGATGCCGGCCGCCTTCGCCTCGGCCACGACCTCGACCATCGAGCCCGGATCGGGGCTGGTGGTGACGATGGCGTCGGCACCGGCCGCGATCGCAGAACGAACCGCTTCCTGTTGGGACGGCACGTCGCCCGAATGGAACGAGGTATTCACCGTGTGCCCGGTGTCCTCGGCCCATTGGTTGGCGCCGGCCAGGAAATAGGTCCACACCGGGTCGGCCGGACCGCCGTGCGAGATCCAGTAGAAGGTCTTCGCCTGCGCCATGGCCGGCAGGGCCACCGCCAGCGCCGCACCGGCGACAAGAAGCTTGAGGTGTCTGAGCATTCCGCAGTTCCTCCCCTTTTTCGCCCCGCGCGCGGCGCGGAGCCCTTTACGAACAAACTCGCCGCCAATCCTGGGTCACGGCGCGTCACTGTTGAATATCTCGATGCGCCCTCGTCAGCGTGACGCGATACTCCTCCCGTTTCCGATCCCTATGGAACTGTCTTTCTATTTCCACAAATATGGAACGGACGTTCTCCCCCGGTCAACCGAAATCCACAACCGAAAGCAGCCCCAACGCAGAGGCGCCCTTGAAGTCTAGACGCGTTTCCGGCGGCCCGCGCGGAATCTTTGAGGGATATCCCTCAACGCTGTGGGAAAAGGCCGGGCCCGACTCCGGGGCTGCGTTTTGGTTTCCAATCACTGACGGCTTGCTCAATCGCCGCTTAGGCCCGGTCGTCACGCTTAACCGCGCCTTAAACCGCCAAGTCTAGCGTCCCCGACGGGTCGTATCTTGGTCGGGAGTTGCGGCGGACATGGCGCGGAAACGCCGGACAAGTCAGCGCGCCGCACCGGCGTCGGGCGCTCGGGAGCCAGGCTATGCCTTCCTCGGATCCCGAACAAAAAAGGCGCCGGCCGGCTCCACCAAGGCAACCTCGACCAAGTCGAGAGCGAGCCCAAAGAAGCCCGCGCGCAAGCCTGCGCCAAAGCGCCCCGCGATCACCACCAGAAGCCGCCCGCCGGTTCGACGGAAATCGAGGCGCGGGCTCATCGCCAGGACCGTCCAGGCCGTCCGCGGCGTCGTCTACTGGTCGGTGGTCGCGACGATCATCGTCGTTGCCGGGCTCGCCGCGATGGTCGGCTACTACTGGTCCAAGCTCCCGCCCACGTCGGAATGGGCGCTTCCGGCGCGACCGGCGAGCGTGCGTATCGTCTCGGCCGACGGGGCGCTCATCACCAACCGCGCCGATGCCGCCGGTCGGACGCTCACGCTCGCCGAAATGCCGCGCTATCTGCCGGAGGCGGTGATCGCGATCGAGGATCGCCGTTTCTGGTATCACCTCGGCATCGACCCGATCGGGCTCGCCCGCGCCTCGATCGTCAATCTAACGTCGGGAGGGATCGTTCAGGGGGGCTCGACACTCACCCAGCAGCTCGCGAAGAACCTTTTCCTCAAGCCCGAACGGACCTTCGAGCGGAAGGTGCAGGAGGTCATCCTCGCGGTCTGGCTCGAACTCAACCTGACCAAACGCGAGATCCTCGAGCTCTACCTGAACCGCGTCTATCTTGGGGCCGGCGCCTATGGCGTCGACGCGGCGGCGCACCGCTACTTTGGAAAGTCCGCCAGCGACGTGACCATCGCAGAAGCCGCGACCCTCGCGGGGCTCCTCAAGGCCCCCGGGCGCTACTCGCCGCTTCTCGATCCGGAGAAGGCAGCCGACCGGGCCGGGCTCGTGCTCGCTGCCATGCACGAGCAGGGCTACATCGACGATCGCGAGACCAGTCTGGCGCTATCGGAAGAGGTGAAGCCCATCCGCGACGTCGCCGGCGGGAGCGGCCGCTATGTCGCCGACTGGGTGATGGCGCAGCTCCCATCCTTCGTCGGCGCGCTCGATGACGACATCGTCGTCGAGACGACCATCGACCTCCGTGCCCAGGCACTCGCCGCCCGCGCGCTGAGCGCCACCCTCGACGAAGAGGGTGCGAAGCGCGGCGTAAGCCAGGGCGCGATCGTTGCCATGAGTCCCGACGGCGCGGTCAAGGCAATGGTCGGCGGACGCGACTACGGGCGGAGCCCCTTCAACCGCGCTGTCGATGCGATGCGCCAGCCGGGTTCGTCGTTCAAGCCGTTCGTGTTCCTCGCCGCCCTGGAAGCCGGGAACTACCCGGACTCGCTTCGCATCGACCAGCCGGTCTCGATCGGCGGCTGGAGCCCGGAGAACTATACCCGAAAGTACCTTGGCCCGGTGACGCTCCGCTCGGCATTGGCGCTTTCGCTGAACACCATTGCCGCGCAACTTGCCGCCGAAGTCGGCCCGTCGACGGTCGCGGCCACGGCCCGGCGGCTTGGGATTGTCTCCGAGCTCCAGGCGACTCCCTCCATCGCGCTCGGCACTTCGGAGGTGACTCTCCTCGAGATGACCGGGGCCTATGCCGTATTCGCCAATGGCGGCAACGGCGTCATTCCGCACGTCATCCGCCGCATCCGTACCGAGAAGGGCCGGGTGCTCTACGAGCGGACGGGCTCGGGCCCGGGGCAGGTGGTCCATCCGGCGCATGTCGCCATGATGAACGCAATGCTCGCGGAAACCATGGCCACCGGAACCGGCAAGTCGGCGGCGATCGCGGGTTGGCCGACAGCCGGAAAGACCGGCACATCCCAGGATTTCCGCGACGCCTGGTTCATCGGCTACACCGCGCCGCTCGTCGCAGGAGTCTGGTTCGGCAACGACGACAACCGCCCGACCAAGAAGGCCACAGGGAGCAACATCGCCGCCGCCGCCTGGCATCGCTTCATGACGGCGGCCCTGGAGGGCATACCGGTGGCGGCCCTTCCGGGCGGTCATCCCGCGGCCGGCGCCGCCGGTCCCACCCCCGATGCGCTCGGCGCCCACATCGCAATTCTCGGCGAAGACGGCGAGGCGATCAGGAGCGCGGCGCCGCTTGCCCCGACCGCGACGGTCCCCGCCACGACCGGCGCGATCCGCCTCGCCCCGCCACCCGAGCGCAAAGGTTTTTTCCGCCGCCTGTTCGGGGGCTGACTACATCATTCCGCCGGTTCCCTTGGTCGCCACATATTCGGATCGAATCGGTGGCAGGGATTTCAAGTACTCCGCGATTGCCTGCTGGTCCTCAGCGGTGAGTCGGGCGAGGTTGCGCTGGACCTCGGCCATGTCGCCGCCGACGACGTCGAAGTCAGGAAGAAATCCCGTCTTCATCAACCCGACGATCTCGGCCGTCGTCCAGGTACCGATGCCGGTCTCGTTGTCGGGCGTAATATTGGGGGCATTGCCATCGCTGGCGGGGAGCGGCGCGCCGCTATAGGCGCGGTCGGCGATTATGCCGCCGTAGAAGTTTCGCGGCGAGTGGCATTGGGTGCAGTGGCCGGGCCCTTCGACGAGGTAGGCGCCGCGCTTGGCGGCTTCCGTTGCGACCGAATCGGGCACGTATGTCTTGCCGTCGACATAGAGGAGCTTCCACAGCCCCAGCCCGCGACGGACGCTGAAGGGAAAGGACAGCGCGGTCGGCGGCACCGCATTCTCCACCGCCGGCAGCGTGTCGAGATAGCCCTTGAGGTCGATGATGTCCTCGAAGGTCATGCGCTGATAGGAGGTGTAGGGAAAGGCCGGGTACAAGTGGACGCCATTGGGGCGGACGCCAAGCTTCATGGCGTTGACAAAATCGACGGTCGACCAGTTTCCGATCCCGGTTGCCTTGTCGGGCGAAATGTTGGGTATCTGGAAATCGCCGAAGTCGGACTTGAGGACTCTCCCGCCGCCGAGCTTGAGGAGGTCGTCGCCAGAGGCTCCGGGGGCCGCATGGCACGAGGAGCAGCCCCCAGCCCAAAACATGTACTCGCCGTTGGCTACGTTGGGCGTGTGATCGGGCAGGTCCGCGGCGGCATAAGTCGTCGGCGCGGAAAGGAACCAGAAGGCCCCAAGCCCAACGATCGCGAGGACGACGACAATGCCTGCCAGCTTCCGGATCATCGCCCGCCCCGCCAAGAGTTCTTTACGAAATTCCTGCAAGCCATGATGGCAAGCGCCATCAGGCCCCGCAAGCGTCGCGGCCCGCAGCGACGTGACAGAACGGGCCGGCCTTGGCCGATGTCACTCGGTTCCCGTCACCATGCGCTCCGAAAGCACCCTGGCGAGGAGCGCCTTTGCTCTGTCGGCGCGGTTTCGTTCCTCCTCCTGGACCTCGCGAAAGAATTTCGCGAGGTCGTAGTCGCTGGATGCGATCGCATCGCGAACGTAGCCTTCATAGGTTTCGGCGCCTTGGAGTGCGTGATAGAGCACGCTCACCAGGCCATAAGTCGTGTCGCGTGTGCCCGTGACTTCCCGGCCGAAGCTCATCCTAACCCTCCCGTTTCGCGAAGACCGAACGAGACTTCTGGCGACCGCGGGGCGGCAGAGGCGAGCCCACCGACCGCCAAATACCGGTCGAGACTAGGCCAAACGGGGATGCTCGCAAAATCCGGTCCACGGCACTAAGTTTCCGTCCATGGAGCTTTCTCGCGAGGAGGTCGAGCGCTACGCACGACACATCGTGCTCGCCGATGTGGGCGGGCCCGGGCAGCTCAAGCTCAAGGCGTCGCGCGTCCTGGTGATTGGAGCCGGCGGCCTCGGAGCGCCGGTGATCCAGTATCTGGCGGCAGCCGGTGTCGGTACGCTCGGCATCGTCGACGACGATCGGGTGGCGCTATCGAATCTCCAGCGCCAAGTTATCCACGCCACCGGCTCGGTCGGCCAAAGCAAAGTCGAGAGCGCGCGCGATGCGGTGGGCCGAATCAATCCGCACGTGGCCGTCGAGGCCCACGCCTTGCGGCTCACGCTCGCCAATGCCGCCGCTCTGGTCGCCGCCTACGATCTCGTCGTCGACGGTACGGACAACTTTGCCACCCGCTACGTCGTCTCCGACGCCTGCTTCCATGCACGGAAGCCGCTGGTAACAGCCGCCGTCGGCCAATTCGACGGGTCAATCACCACGTTGAAGCCCTACCTCCGCGGCGCCGATGGCACCCCAAACCCGACCTACCGCTGCCTGTTCCCTGAGGCGCCGCCGGACGGACTCCTGCCCGCCTGCGCGGAAGCTGGGATCCTCGGGGCCCTTGTCGGAGTGATTGGCTCGCTTCTGGCCATCGAGGCGATCAAGGAGATCGTGGGAATCGGCGACAGCCTGGTCGGGCGGCTCCTCCTATACGATGCGAGGGCCGCCCGCTTTGAGACGATCCGCTACGCCTGGGACCCTGCCAACCCGCTGAACGGTACGGCACGCGCGGCCGCCGAGTAGGCGCCCCCTAGCCGATCAGGCCCGCCGCCACGACAAACACGGCAGCGATGGCAAGCGTCGGAACGGCGGGAAACGCCCGTCGCAGAATGGGTCCGCCGTGACGGCGGTAGAAGGCGTCCTCGACCTTCCGGTCCCTGGTCAATCGGCCGGGCGCGGTCGAGCTATAGGCGGCGAAAAAGAGCGGGTCCATAGGTCCCTCCATCATCGAGAATCGGTTCAACACGGTGCTTGTAGCGATTCAGTCGCTGACTTGTGTTCATATGAACCGATTCAATGCACATAACATAGGAGGCGATTTTCGGGTGTCAAGAGAAAATGAATCGGTTCAGACTAGCGATTGAATCGGTTCGGGCGATCCATTATCTTCGGCCCATGAAACGGAGCGTGAAACTGGCGGACGTGGCGCGTGCCGCCGGAGTCTCGCAAGGCACCGCCTCCAACGTCTTCGGCCGCCCCCAGCTCGTCCGACCCGAGGTGCGCGAAAGGGTCGAAGAAGCCGCGCGGGCTCTCGGATATCACGGTCCCGACCCCAAGGGCCGACTCCTTCGCGCCGGCAAGGTCAATGCCATCGGCGTCGTGGTGATGGACAATCTGACCTATTTCTTCAACGACCCGTTCAACCGAGAGTTCATGACCGGGGTGGCGGAGGTCTGCGACCGGCGCGGCGCCGGGATCGCGCTGGTTTCTGCCCTCGACCGCGACACGGCCGCCTGGAACATCGACAGCGCGCTTGTCGACGGATTCATCATTCAGTGCATCGAGGACGGCGACCGGCTGATCGAGCTCGCCCGCCGCCGCCGGCTTCCTTTTGTCGCCGTCGATGTCGATCCCGGCCCCGATGCGAGCTCGATCATGATCGACGACCCCGGCGGAGCACGCCAAGCGGCGGAACACCTTCTGTCCCTGGGTCACCGCCGATTCGGCATCCTTTCTCTGGAGATCAGCGCCGACGGCCGGACGGGGCTGGTCGACCGCGCCCGCCGCTCAGCCAGCCGCTACGGCGCCACGCGGGATCGACTCGTCGGCTACGAGGCGGCCCTTGCCGCGGCAGGCATCGATTTCGATTCCGTTCCGGTGGTGGAATCGATCAACGAGCGCACCGGGGCGCGCGCCGGCGCCGCCACGCTCCTCGACGCCGCACCCGATGTTACAGCGGTACTGGCGATGTCCGACGTGCTCGCGATGGGAATGATTGAGGAGGCCCGGCGCCGCGGCCTGAAGGTTCCGGATGACCTCTCGGTCGTGGGCTATGACGATATCGTCGAAGCGGCCCGTTTCGAACCGCCCCTCACCACGGTTGCCCAGCCTATCGTCGAGAAGGGTCGGCTGGCGGCTGGGATGATTTTCGACCGCGGGCCGCCGCGGAGCGAAATCTTGCCGGTGAAGCTGGTGGTGCGCGCCTCGACGGGACCGGCGCCGGCGCGGCGTTGAGACCTCCTTAACCACGTCGCGCGAGGATGCTTTCAGTGTCCTGTTGCGTATCGCGTGGGGGAGTCGAGATGGCGAAAGGAGTTTTCCGGAAACTCTACCGTGGACTTAAGGCTCTGGCGGGCGTGGCCGCAATTGCTGGCCTCAGCGCCGTCCTGTTCGTCCACCCCTCGACGATAACCGCCGCACCGTCGGACAAGCCGAGCGCGCGCGCCGCCGGGAGCGGCCTGCCGGTTCCCCGCTTCGTCAGCCTCAAGGCATCGCGGGTCAACGTCCGGGTCGGTCCCGGCGAGGATTACCGGGTCGCGTGGGTCTTCGTGAAGCCGGGCCTGCCGATCGAGGTCATCCAGGAGTTCGACAACTGGCGCCGTATTCGGGATTCCGATGGTCAAGTCGGCTGGGTATTCCAAAGCCTGCTCTCAGGGAAACGCACCGCGGTCGTCGCCCCATGGAAGGGCGGCGAGCCACGGCCGATCCGCGCCTCGGACTCCGAGGAGGCCCGGATCACGGCCTATCTCGAACCCGGCGTGATGGGCGAGATCAAGCGCTGCCGCGCTGGCTGGTGCCAGATATCGGGAGACGGCTTCTCGGGATGGATCGCGGTCGACCAGCTCTGGGGCGTCTATCCGGACGAGGACATCGACTGAGGCGGGCCCCGGTGAGCAGCGCGCCACGCCGCCCTGTTCACAGCCCGTTCCGGAACGCCGCGGGTCAGCCCCGAATCCGGCGGAGACGAACCACCACGTCGACCCGGCTTATCTCGTAGCCAGGCGGCGGCTCGGGAATATTGCCCACGCCCATCCCGCCCTCAGGGATGTCGATCACCTGATTGTCGTCTTCGACGAAAAAGTGATGGTGGTCGGTGACGTTGGTGTCGAAGTAGGTCTTCGACCCATCCACCGCCACTTCGCGGAGCAGACCGGCCTCGGTGAACTGGTGGAGGGTGTTGTAAACGGTGGCGAGCGAAACCGGCACCTTGGCCGCCATCGCTTCTTCGTGCAGAGCCTCGGCGGAGATGTGGCGGTTTCCCTTGGCGTAGAGCAGCCCGGCAAGCGCCATGCGCTGACGCGTCGGGCGCAAGCCCGATCCACGCAGCATTGTACGAATCTCAAGCCGGCTAGGCTCGCCGGCGCGACTGGTATTGACGATCGCGTCCATCGTTGTTTCCATTTGACCGCGCGGTTCAAGGCCGCGGGTTTCAAAACGGGCACTACTATAAAGTCGTGGCGCAAGGCGCGCAACGAACCCGCCAATTTTGCCTAGCCGTATACGGTATACGCAACCAAATTCGAATGGCGCGCTGTTTGGTCGCCATTTCTGCGCGAACTGCCAGCGACCTCTTGGGTGTTGCGGCCGTCAACACCGCTCCCGATATTGTGGCGGCAGTCCGCGTTAGGTGTTAGTTAGGGTTGGTTGCTTGGCCGTTCGGCAATGGAGACCGTTCGGCGTAGCCATGTATGGTGGATCGTGACAGAAGCCGCTTTTTATGCCGAGGGCAAAGCCGAGAAGATGAACCGCCGCTCGTCGAGATTCGACTATGAGGCCCTGCTAGCCTGCGCCCGCGGCGAATTGTTTGGGAAGGGAAACGCCCAGCTGCCGCTCCCACCCATGCTGATGTTCGACCGTATCACCGAGATCGACGAGAACGGCGGCGAACACGGCAAGGGCCAGATCCGGGCGGAACTCGACGTCAAGCCGGACCTTTGGTTCTTTCTCTGCCATTTCAAGGGCGACCCCGTGATGCCCGGCTGCCTCGGCCTCGACGCACTCTGGCAGATGCTCGGGTTCTTCCTCGGCTGGTTGGGCCTGCCCGGCAAGGGTCGGGCGCTTTCGGTCGGCGAGGTCAAGTTTTCGGGGATGGTTCTGCCCACCGCCAAGCTGGTGCAGTACGGGGTCGACCTCAAGCGGGTTCTCAAATCCAAGCTTGTGCTCGGCGTCGGCGACGGTTGGCTCAAGGCCGACGGCGAGACCATCTACCGGGCTTCCGACCTCAAGGTCGGCTTGTTCAAGGGCGAGACCCAGCCCGCCGTCGGCTGACCGCCCGCCACTCGGCCGGACAACGGATCGGCCGGCGGCAACAGAAGCATGATGAGGCCGAGATGAAGCGGGTCGTTGTAACAGGCATGGGGATCGTGTCGTCGATCGGCAACAACACGCAGGAGGTTCTTGCCTCGTTGCGTGAAGCCCGCTCCGGCATCGTCCGCGCCGACCGTTACGCCGAACTGGGATTCCGCTGCCAGGTCCACGGAGCGCCGGACATCGATGCCGAGGCCATGCTCGACCGGCGGGCGATGCGCTTTCACGGCGGCGGCACGGCGTGGAACCACATCGCCATGGACCAGGCGATCCGCGACGGTGGCTTCGAGCCTGAGGATGTCTCCAACGAGCGGACCGGCATCATCATGGGCTCGGGCGGCCCATCGACGCGCGCCATCGTCGAGGCGGCCGACATCACCCGCGGCAAGGGGCCGAAGCGCGTCGGACCTTTCGTCGTGCCGAAGGCGATGTCATCCACCGCCTCGGCCACGCTTGCCACATGGTTCAAGATCAAGGGCGTCAACTATTCGATCTCGTCGGCCTGCGCGACCTCCAACCACTGCATCGGCAATGCTTACGAGACGATCCAGCTCGGCAAGCAGGACGTGATCTTCGCCGGCGGCTGCGAGGAGCTCGATTGGACGCTGTCGGTCCTGTTCGACGGCATGGGCGCAATGTCGACCCACTTCAACGACCGACCGGCGGTAGCCTCGCGTGCCTATGACAAGGACCGCGATGGCTTCGTGATCGCCGGCGGTGCCGGCGTGCTCGCGCTGGAGGAGCTGGAACATGCCAAGGCCCGGGGCGCCCGCATCTACGGCGAGATCGTCGGCTATGGCGCCACGTCCGACGGCTTCGACATGGTCTCCCCCTCCGGCGAGGGCGCAGGACGCTGCATGCAGATGGCGCTCGAGAGCGTCGGCGAGCCGGTCGACTACATCAACCCGCATGCGACGTCGACGCAGATCGGCGATCTCAAGGAGATAGAAGCGATCCGCGAAGTCTTTGGCGACAAGTGCCCGCCGATCTCGGGCACGAAGTCGCTGACCGGCCACTCGCTCGGCGCGACGGGAGTGCAGGAGGCGATCTACTGCCTGCTCATGATGCAGAACGGCTTCATTGCCAAGTCGGCGAACATCGACGAGCTTGATCCGGCCTTCGCCGACGTGCCGATTGTCCGCGAGCGCATCGACAATGTCGAACTCAACACGGTGCTGTCCAATTCGTTCGGCTTCGGCGGCACCAACGCCTCGCTCGTCTTCCAGCGCTACAACGGCTGAGGCGGCCATTGGCGCCGCCTGCCGCCATTTTCGCCATATTCGCCGCTAGGGTGCCGGCCTCGCCTGAATCAGCAGAAAGCGCTGCCTACCGATGACGTTGGAACCGGAAAACGCTGGCAGTTTCGGAAGGCGGCCGGACGCTCCGCCGCCGGCCCAGAAGCCCGTGGCGGAGGCGCTGCAGCCGCAGCCGGCGGCGCCGGCAGCGCGGCGCTCCCGCCGCTCGCGCAACCAGTTCGTGGTGTTCCTGAACTTCGTCGTCTCG
>DASSPO010000376.1:0-7474 GCA_035699585.1 Bauldia sp. | reverse complement strand
CAAGAACCACGCCTATGTTGCCGTGGTGGTCGACCCGGGGGACTACGGCGCGGTCCTCGGCGAGCTTGCTGCGGGCGACGGGGCCACCGGCTTTGCCTTCCGCCGCCGGCTCGCCGCCAAGGCCTTTGCCCGTATCGCGGCCTATGACGCCGCCGTCTCCGACTGGTTCGCCGCGGCCGCGAACGAGGCCTTTCCGGCCTGGCGCAGCCTCGCCGGCCGCCTCGGCGCGAGCCTCCGCTACGGCGAGAACCCGCATCAGTCCGCCGCCCTCTACCTCACCGGCGAGACCCGCCCGGGGGTGGCGACGGCGCGCCAGGTCCAGGGCAAGGAGCTCAGCTACAACAACATCAACGACACCGACGCGGCCTACGAACTGGTCGCCGAGTTCGATCCCGCCAGGACTGCGGCGGTGGCGATCATCAAGCACGCCAACCCCTGCGGCGTCGCTGAGGACGCGACTCTGGCCGAGGCCTACCGGAAGGCTCTCCGCTGCGATCCCGTCTCCGCTTTCGGCGGTATCGTCGCGCTCAACCGCCGGCTCGATGCCGCCGCCGCTGCCGAGATCGTGAAGATCTTCACCGAGGTGATCATCGCCCCCGATGCCGACGAGGACGCCGTCGCGATCGTCGCGGCGAGGAAGAATCTCCGCCTCCTCCTCGCCGGCGGGCTTCCCGACCCGCGCGCGCCGGGGCTCGCGGTCCGCACCGTCGCCGGCGGCCTTCTCGTCCAGGACCGCGATTCGGGCATGGTCGAGGGTGAGGGCCTCCGCGTCGTCACCCAGCGCGTCCCGACCGAAGCCGAGCGCCGCGATCTGGTCTTCGCCTGGCGCGTCGCCAAGCACGTCAAGTCGAACGCCATCGTCTACGCCAGGGACCTCGCCACCGTCGGCATCGGCGCCGGGCAGATGAGCCGGGTCGATTCGGCGATGATCGCCGCGCGCAAGGCTGCGGAGGCGGCGAAGGCCGCCGGCCTCGCCGAATCCCTCGCCACAGGCTCGGTCGTCGCCTCCGACGCGTTCTTCCCTTTCGCCGACGGCCTCATTGCCGCGGCGGAGGCCGGCGCCACCGCCGTCATCCAGCCCGGCGGTTCGCTCCGCGATGACGAGGTGATCGCCGCCGCCGACGAGCGCGGCCTCGCCATGGTCTTCACCGGGATGCGCCACTTCCGGCACTGACCGGCGCCGCAAGCATGACGTCGGCGCCTCGATCCTGCCCGCGGTTTGACTCCCGCTCCCGCCGATGGTCTATCGCGGCGACACCGCCCGTTTTCCGCCCCTGAGGTGATTCCTTGGAAGATCAGGACCTCCTCCCGCGCCACCGCGCCGGGCTCGCCGTTACGCGCGAGGCCGGCGCCCTCGCGCTCGACTATTATCGCCGCCGCGGCTCGCTCCCGGTCGAGCGCAAGGGTCTTCAGGACTTCGTTTCCGAGGCCGACAAGAAGACCGAGGAGCTGATCGTGCGGAAGCTGTCGGAAGTCTTTCCCGAGGACTCCTTCCTCGGCGAGGAAGGCGGCTTCTTGCGCAAAGGTCCGTTCGTCTGGGTGATCGACCCGATCGACGGCACCACCAACTTCCTGCGCGGCATCCACCACTGGTGCGTCTCGGTCGGCCTGATCGCGGACGGCAGGTCGGTCCTGGGATTCCTCTATGATCCTGTCGCCGACGAGATGTTCTCGGCCTCTGCCGGCGGTGGCGCCTTCCTCAACGGCGTGCCCGTCACGGTCAGCGGCGAGACCGATCTCAGCCAGGCGCGGATCGGCATCGGCTTCAGCTATCGCCGTCCGGTCGCCCCTCATGTCCGCGACATCGAGGCGGTGCTCGATGCGGGCTGCGAGTATTGCCGGCTCGGCTCCGGGGCGCTCGGCCTGGCCTACACCGCGGCGGGCCGGCTTGACGGTTACTATGAGCGCCACATCAATCTGTGGGACGTGGCGGGCGGATTGGTGATTGCCACCGAGGCCGGCGCGACGGTGAGCGATTTCATGGCTGCCGACAATGCGATGACCGAGGGGAACGAGCTGTTCGTCGCCACCCCGGCGCTGTTCGATCCGCTCCGGCGCCTGTTCGACCGGAGCTGACCCGGAGACGCCGGCACCGGTCGTCGGCGCGGGGGACCGCCGCGAGGGTTTCCATCGGCGGGATGTGATACGGTCCGTGAAGACGCCTCTCAAGACGGGCGTCGGGGAGGAAACCATGGGTACTTATATCTCGCTGATCAACTGGACCGATCAGGGCATCAAGAACGTCAAGGATTCGCCGGCTCGCCTCGACGCCGCCAAGCAGCTCGCCAAGAAGCTCGGTTGCGAGCTCAAGCAGTTCTTCATGACCATCGGCGCCTACGACATGGTGGCGGTCATGGAGGCGCCCGACGATGAGGCGGCGGCGAAGTTCACGTTGATCCTCGCTTCGGGCGGCAACGTGCGGACGAGCACCCTCAAGGCCTTCGACGAAGCGACATACCGCAAGATCGTCTCGGGACTTTAGCGCCTGGCCGCCTGCCCGAGCAGGTAGATGTCCATGATCCAGCCTTTCGCCGCGCGCTTCTCGCGGCGAATGCGGAGGATGTCGTTGCGGACCTCGGCCAGGGGACCTGACACGAGCACTTCGTCCGGTGTGCCGAGATAGGCCCCCCACCAGATATGGAGGCCCTCGGCGGGGATGGCCGCCAGCGCCTCGCCCGAATCGAGAAAGACGACGCTGTCGGCCGGAAGCGTGGGCGCTTCGCGGAGCCTGCGTCCGGTGGTGAAGTGGACCGGCTCGCCGATGCGGTTGAGGGGAATTCGATGCGCGGCGGCAAGCGCCTGGGCGGCGCTGATTCCGGGGATCACTCTGGTGTCGAAAGCCACCGTCCCATCCTCCCGGATCGCGTCGAGGATGCGGAGCGTGCTGTCAAAAAGCGCGGGATCGCCCCACACCAGGAACGCCCCGGCTTCGTCCTCGCCGAGCTCGTCGCGGATCAGCCGCGCATAGAGCGCCGCCTTTTCCTCGTGCCAGGCCTCGACATTGGCGCGGTAGTCGCCGGCGGTCCGGCGCGGCGGGCTGGTCGCGCTGACCATGCGGCAGCGCGGGTTCGTGAGGAACCGCGCGCAGATTGCCTCGCGGATGTGCACGAGCTCGGCCTTCTCCTCACCCTTGTCGAGGACGAAGACGGTGTCGACGGCGTTGAGGGCCTCGATCGCCTGCACCGTCATGTGGCGCGGGTCGCCCGCGCCGATGCCGATGACATGGACCCTCCGCACCTGGCCTCTCCCGTCGCTGTCGGTCTCCGACAGACCACGATGCCGCAATTTGATGCAAGGCCCCAAAATGGCTAGGCTCCTGGCGTGTGGTCCCGTCCTTGCTTGACGATGGCGGGATCCGGTGGTTCGCGCCATCGGGGGCAGGTTCAAAAGGGGAGTAGTCGAACATGACGAACTGGGGTCGTTCCATCACGCGGCGTGCCGCGCTGGCGGTTGCCGCCGCCGCCTTCGCCGCCATCGGGTTCGCCGGCTCGGCGAACGCGCAGAAGACGAAGCCGATCAAGGTCGCGGCGATCTACACCGTGCCCGTCGAGCAGCAATGGGTCTCCCGCATCCACAAGGCGCTCAACGCGGCGCAGGAGCGCGGCGACATCACCTATGTGTTCTCCGAGAACGTCGCCAATACCGACTACGAGCGGGTCATGCGCGAGTATGCCGAGCAGGGCAACGACCTGATCTTCGGCGAGGTCTTCGGCGTCGAGCAGGCGGCGCGCAAGGTGGCGGTCGACTATCCCGAGGTCGCCTTCGTCATGGGATCGTCCTTCCAGCCCCAGGATCCCAACTTCTCGGTCTTCGACAACTTCATCCACGAGCCGAGCTACCTGACCGGCATGATCGCCGGCGGCACCACCAAGTCGAACATCATCGGCATGGTCGGCGGTTACGCCATTCCCGAGGTCAACCGGCTGATGAATGCCTTCATGGCCGGCGCGCTCTCGGTCAATCCGGACGCGAAGTTCCTGGTCACCTTCATCAACTCCTGGTACGACCCGCCCAAGGCCAAGGAAGCCGCCTTCGCCATGATCGATGCCGGCGCCGACATCATGTATGCCGAGCGCTTCGGCGTCTCCGACGCGGCCAAGGAGCGCGGCATCAAGGCGGTCGGCAACGTCATCGACACCTCCGCCGATTATCCAGGCACGATTCTCGCGAGCGCGCTCTGGCATATGGAGCCGACCGTCGATGCGGCGATTGCCGCGGTCCTCGACGGCAGCTACCGCGCCGACGACTACGGCAAATACAGCTACATGGGCGTTGGCGGCGGCTCGCTGGTGGTCGACGAGTCGCTGGTCGATCCGGCCCTTCTCGAGAAGGTCAAGGCGGTTGAGGCCGATATCAAGTCGGGCAAGTTCACCGTCACCATCAACGACGAGGAGCCCAAGTCGTCGATGTAACCGCGGAGGCCGGGCCTCGCGGGATCCACGCGGGGCCCGGTGCCCGACGCATCGCTACTGGGAGGCCCGGCCTGCGCATTCTCTTCATCCACGGCGCCGGTGCGCAGGACACCGACGACAGCAGCCAGCCGCTTCTTCGCGGGCTGCGGAGTGCCTTGCCGCGCGAGGCGGTCGTCGATGCGCCCATCATGCCCGGTGCCGACAACCCGGATGCCGTTGCCTGGGGCGAGGCGGTACGCAGCCACATGGACGCCATTGACGAGGACTTCGTCGCGGTCGGGCATTCGCTGGGCGGGACCACGATTCTCAAGGAGATTGCGGAGCGCGGCACGCCTCCCGATCTGCGCGGCGCGGTGACGATGGCCATGCCCTTCTGGAAGGCGCCGGGATGGCAAGTGCCGGACTATGCCGTGCCCGACGACACGGGAGCGCTCGGCGACGTCCCCTTGATCCTCTACGCCAGTGTCGGCGACGAGACGGTCGCTATCGATCATCTCGATCGTTACGGTGCGATGCTTCCCAACGCCGTACTGAGGCGCGTGTCGGGAACCGGTCATCTCTTCGATCGTGCTCCCTTCGATGCCATCGCCGGGGATATCGTCTCGCTGTTCGGAGAACGGCGATGAGCGAAGTCGTCCTCCGCCTCGCCGGCATCACGAAACGGTTCGGACCGCTCCTCGCCAACGATGCGGTCGACCTTTCGCTTCGCCGTGGCGAGATCCTGGCGCTCCTCGGCGAGAACGGCGCCGGCAAGACGACGCTGATGAACATCCTCTTCGGTCACTATGTTGCCGACTCCGGCACCGTGGAGGTGGCGGGAGCCGACGGTGGGCTCGCCCCGCTCCCGCCGGGTTCGCCGCACGCGGCGCTCGCCGCCGGCATCGGCATGGTCCACCAGCACTTCACCCTCGCCGACAACCTCACCGGTCTTGAGAACATCATGCTCGGTACCGAGCCGGTGCTCCGCCTCAATCGACGCACCGGCGCGGCGCGGAAGAAGGTTGAGGCGGTGATGCGCGATTCCGGCCTCGCCGTCGATCTCGACGTTCAGGTCGAGCGGCTCTCGGTCGGCGAGCGCCAGCGGGTCGAGATCCTCAAGGCGCTTTATCGCGACGCCCGCATCCTCGTCCTCGACGAGCCGACCGCCGTCCTCACCCCCGCCGAGGCCGACGGCCTCTTTGCCACCATCCGCGCGCTCGCTTCCGCCGGCCTCGCGGTGATCTTCATCTCCCACAAGCTCGGCGAGGTGCTTGCCGTTTCCCACCGCATCGCCGTGCTCCGCGGCGGCCAGAAGGTCGGCGAGATGGCGACAGGGGAAGCCGACCGCCGGAAGATCGCCGAGATGATGGTCGGCCGCGACGTGCCGGTGAGCCGGCGGACGCCGCGTGCCCCGGGCGCGGCGCTGCTCGAGCTCGACCGGGTCTCGCTCCGCGGCGATCACCGCCACCCGCTGCACGAGGTGAGCCTCCGCGTCGCCGAGGGCGAGATCGTCGGCATCGCCGGCGTGTCGGGGAATGGCCAGGCCGCCCTGGCCGCCATCGTTGCCGGTCTCGCCCGGCCGAGCGCAGGCGCGATGCGCCTGTTCGGAGCCCCCGTCAGGCGCCATGATCCACGCGGCTTCGCGCGGCTCGGCGTTGCCCGCATTCCCGAGGACCGTCACCGGGACGGCGTGGTCGGCGGCATGACGGTCGCCGAGAACGTCGCGCTCGAAGAGATACGCGAGCCTCGCTTCCAGCGCGGCGGCTTCCTCCGCTTCGCCGCGCTTCGGACACGCGCCGCCGCGGCCATTCGCGACTACGATGTCCGCTGCCCCGGCCCCGACGCGCCGGCACGGCTCCTCTCCGGCGGCAATATCCAGAAGCTGATCCTCGCCCGCGTCCTCGATCGGAGGCCGCGGCTCATCCTTGCCAACCAGCCGACCCGCGGCCTCGACATCGGCGCGCAGACCGAGGTCCAGCGCCGCCTCCTTGCCGCGCGCGAGGGCGGCGCCGGCGTGCTCCTCATCTCGGAGGATCTCGACGAGCTGATGATGCTGTCCGACCGCATCGCCGTGATCTATGCCGGCCGCCTGTCCGAGGCCCTTCCCGCCGACGGTCTCGACCGCGGCACGCTCGGCCTGATGATGGCCGGCCACGCCGAGGAGAAGGCGGCGTGATCGTCATCGAGCCGCGGCCGTCGCTTTCGCGCGTCCTCTCCGTCGGCGCCCCGGTGCTCGCCGGCCTGGCGGCGCTGGCGCTTGCCGCGATCCCGATCGCCCTCGCCGGGGCCAGCGTCGTCGACGCCTATGGCTACATGGTACGCGGCGCCTTCGGCTCGCTCTTCGCCTTTTCCGAGACCTTGACCCGCACCACCCCGCTGATCCTCACCGGCCTCGCCGCCGCCGTCGCGTTCCGGGCGCGGCTTTGGAACATCGGCGGCGAGGGCCAGCTCTACGCCGGGGCGCTGGCTGCGGTCGCGATCGGCACCGGCGCCATCGATGCGCCGTCGTATGTCATGATCCCGCTGGTGCTGGTTGCCGGGGCGCTCGCCGGGGCGCTCTTTTTCCTCGGGCCGGCGTTCCTGAAGCTCCGCTTCGGCGCCGACGAGGTGGTGACCACGCTCCTTCTCAATTTCGTCATGCTGCTCTTCGTCCAGATGATGCTCGAGGGCCCGCTCCAGGATCCGATGGGCCTCGGCTGGCCGCAGTCGGCGCCGATCGTCGATGCGGCGGCGCTCCCCACCCTGATCCCGCGGATGCGCGTCCACAGCGGCCTTGTCGTCGGCCTCGTCGCCGTGCTTGCCGTCTTCGTCCTGATGCGGCGCACGGTGTGGGGCATGGAGATCCGGGCCGTCGGCGAGAATGCGCCCGCGGCGCGCTACGCCGGCATCCCCGTCACCGCCACGGTGCTGCGCGTCGCCCTCCTCTCCGGCGCCCTCGCCGGGCTCGCCGGGGTGGGCGAGGTGGCCGGCCTCAAGGGCTACCTCACCTCCGACCTTTCCCCCGGCTTCGGCTATGCCGGCATTGTCGTCGCCATGCTCGCCGGCCTCTCCCCGCTCGGTGTTGTCGCGGCGGCCCTGTTCAT